>JBOGWY010000249.1:0-6612 GCA_050694015.1 Actinomycetota bacterium
TCCGCCAGCAGCCCACCGCGCACTCGGGCGAGATCGTCGCGGCGATGATTCCCGGCGAGTACGAGGCCGAGGCGACCGTGAAGACGATCCGGCACCGGGGCTCGGCGATCATGCTGGAGCCGGCGAACGAGACGATGGACCCGTTCGAAGCCCCGCCGGGTACGGAGATCCTGGGCAAGGTAGTAGCCGTCCTGCGCAAGCTCTAACCTCTGGCTTCTCGGCCCGCCGGGAGCCGATGTTTCGACCGTGACTCTCGCCATGCGAGAGAAATCAACGAAACATCGGTGGCACCCGAAGGTTTGGACGATCCAGCGCGCATAGCGAACGGGTTTGTCCAAACCTCATGATTCGCCCCGCGGCCCCTTCGAATCGGCTGGCTACTGTCGGTCCATGTATCGGTGGACGATCCCCTGCACCTTTGCGGTGCAACTCATGTTCACTTCTGCAGTGGCAGTCGTCGCCTGGCAAACGAATGGCCGGAGTCTCTTCGTGGCGATCCTCGACTACGGAATCCTGATGGGCATCGCTCCGTGGACGCTATTCGCGCTTCTCCCAACTCTGATCGGGGCACGCCTCTCCAAGGACGGCTACCGGCGCGCCGGAATCACGATATCGGTGCTAGGCATAGCCTTCCTCGTGCCCGTCGACTGGGTCATGTTGATCGACGCAGTCTTCATGCTCTTCGGGGTCTGCATCCCGCCGAGCGTTTACTGGGGAGGTCCCGCCTGTGAGGTCGGTCCGCTGTAACGCTAAAGGTGCCTGAGGTACGAGCGCAGTGACACCCCGCGGATGCGGCCCACGGCGTACGCAAGCAAGAAGATCCCCGCCCAGCAGCTCAAGTAGATAAGGGCTGCGTGCGAACGGCCGTCGGCGAAGGCTCCGGCTATCGGGATCGGCAGGAGCATGCTCGCGATCAGGAACAGGTCCCACAGGGGCACTGCTACCGAGCGCTTCATCCCTCGATCATCGCGCCGAGATATGGAGGTTCTGCTTAGAGGCCGTGGCCTTCCGGCGGGGAGCTCAGGAACTCTTGCAGGTCTCCCAGGGCTTCCCTCGGGAGCCGGGCTAACAGGCGGGTTCCCTTCTCCGTGTAGTCCTCGCCCAGCACTTCGCCCTCGTCGTGGATGCGCGCCACCAGTTCGCCGCGGTCGAATGGGATCTCCAGAGTCACTTCGACCTTGAGACGCGAAAGCTGGGCTGCGATCCCCTCGAGCAGATCCCCCTGCCCCTCGCCGGTATCGGCCGACATGAACGCCGCATCCGGGAAGCGGCCACGCAGCTTGTCGAGCTCGACGTCCGTCAAGAGATCGATCTTGTTCATCACGAGCAGCGTCGGCTTCGCGAGCACGCCGATCTCGGCCAGCACTCCGTCGACCGCCGCGATCTGACGCTCGGGGTCCCGGCTCGCATCGACGACATGCAAGAGCAGCGTCGCCTCGCGCACCTCCTCGAGCGTCGAGCGGAACGCTTCGACGAGATCGTGCGGCAGTTTGCGCACGAAACCGACGGTGTCCGTCAGCAACACCGACTCGCCGTGCGGGAGGAGGAGTTGCCGCGTGGTCGGATCGAGGGTGGAGAACAGTTGGTTCTCCACCAGAACGCCGGCATCGGTCAGTAGTTTCAGCAGCGTCGACTTGCCGGCATTCGTGTAACCGACCATCGTCACGACCGGGGCCCCCGTGCGCGCGCGTTTCTTGCGCTTGTTCTCGCGCGTGCGCTCGAGCTCGATCAGGTCCTTCTTGACGCGCTGGATGCGCCGCAAGATGGTGCGCCGCTCCAGCTCGAGCGCCGTTTCACCCTTGCCTCGTCGGGTCCCGATGCCGCCACCGATCCGTGAGAGCACCTCACCCCAGCCGCGCAGACGCGGCAGCCCGTAGTTGAGCTGCGCGAGCTCGACCTGGAGCTTCCCTTCGGCCGAGCGCGCGTGCTGGGCGAAGATGTCGAGGATCAATCCGGTGCGGTCGATGACCTTGATCCTCCGCTCGGCGAGGGGGTTCACCCCCGCGATCTCCTCGAGGTTGCGGCCCTGTGCCGGCGTCAGCTCGTCGTCGAAGATCAGCAGGTCCGCCTCGAGCGCGTTCGCCACGTCGACGATCTCTTTGACCTTGCCCTTACCGAGGTAGGTCGCGTTGTCGGGGCGGTCGCGCCGTTGCAGGAAACGCTCGACGATGTCGGCCCCCGCGGTGTCGGCGAGGGCCTCCAACTCTTCGAGTGACCACTCGGCCTCGTCGGGATCGCTGGTGCCGAGGACGGCACCGACCAGGACCGCACGTTCGCGTTCGGGTCGGGTTGTGTAAGTACGGCTCAGGTAACTATCCTCCGCAGCCGCTCGACGCCTTCCTCGAGCCGGTCGTCGTCGGTGGTCAAAGAGAAACGAACGAAGCCTTCGCCCGAGGGGCCATAACCGTTGCCCGGCGCGACGACGATGTCGGCCTCGTCGAGTAAGAACGTCGTGAACGACGCCGACGTGTGACCGTCGGGGATCGGTACCCAGAGATAGATCGACCCTTTGGGCGGCTCGACGACCACCCCCATGGATTTCAACCCGTCGCACAAGAGGTCGCGGCGCCGGCGGTAGGTCTCGACCGCAGCCTTGAGGCCGTCCTGCGGTCCCTCGAGCGCGGCGATCCCCGCGCGCTGCACGGCATCGAATACGCCCGAGTCGATGTTGGTCTTCAGCCGCTTCATCGCCTCGATCGCGATCGGCGCGCCGGCGACCCATCCGATCCGCCAGCCGGTCATGTTGTAGGTCTTGGAGAGCGAATGGAACTCGATCGCGCAGTCCATCGCACCGGGGGCCTCCAGCACGCTCGGCGCGACGAACCCGTCAAAGGTGATCTCGGTGTACGCGGCGTCGTGCGCGAGGAGCAGGTCGTGCCGCTTGCAGAACGCGACCGCCTCGGCGAAGAGATCGAGCTCCACCGTCGCCGCGGTCGGGTTCGACGGATAGTTGAGCCACATGACCGTGGCACGCTCGAGCACGCCGGCAGGGATCGAACCGAAGTCGGGCGTGAAGCCGTTGTCCTGCGTCAGCGGCATGAGATGGGGCTCGCCACCGCTCAGGATCGTGCCCGTCTCGTACACGGGGTAGCCCGGGTCGGGCACCAGCGCGACGTCGCCGGGATCGATGAACGCGTAGGGGAGGTGGAAGATGCCCTCTTTCGAGCCGACGAGGGGTTGCACCTCGTCGTCGGCGTCTAGCGTCACCCCGAAGCGCCGCCCGTACCAGTCGGCGATCGACTTGCGGAACTCGGGCATGCCCGTGTAGCTCGGGTACCGGTGCGTCGCCGGGTCGGACGCCGCCTCGGCCAGCGCGGCGACGATGTGCTCGGGCGTCGGGAGGTCGGGGTCGCCGACGCCGAACGAGATGATGTCCGCGCCGCGAGCCTTCGCCTCCGCGATCTTCCTATCGATCTCGGCGAACAGGTACGGCGGGAGCTTCTCGATACGTTTTGCGGATCTCAAACGATCGCCGCCAGGTCGACGTCGCCCTCGAAACTCTTGACCGCGGGGCCGGTCATGATCACCGGTGCTTGTTTGTCCACCGAACCGGCCCATTCGATCTTGAGGTCGCCTCCGGGGAGCGACACGGTGACGCGCTCGTTCGCGCCGCCGACCAGACGCGCTGCTACCGCGACGGCAGCCGCGCCGGTGCCGCACGCCATCGTTTCGCCCGAGCCGCGCTCCCACACACGCATGCTCACGCGCGACGGCGAGTCGACGTGTGCGAACTCGACGTTGGCACCATTGGGGAAGGCATCGTTGTGCTCGATGATCGGCCCGAGGCTGCGCACCGGCGCGCGCTGAGGATCCTCGACCCACAGCACCGCGTGCGGGTTACCCATCGACAAGCACGTGGCCTCGAGAACCTCGTCTTTCAACTCGATCTTGGCATGCAGAGCATCGGGGCCGCTCCATCTGATCGGCAACTCGGCCGGGTCGAAGATCGGCGCCCCCATGTCTACGGTCACGGTGCCGTCCTTGTTGACGATCACAGTCTTCACACCGGCCCGCGTGGCGATCTTGAGCTCGCTCGAGGTCGTCATGCGCTCCTCGCGCGCGAACAGGGCGAGGCAGCGGATCCCGTTGCCGCACATCTCGCCGATCGAACCGTCGGAGTTGATGTAATCCATGAAGAACTTCGCCCCGTCACGGCCGGGCGCCACGCGGATCACGCCGTCCGCACCGATCCCGAAGTGGCGGTCGCACAGAGCGCGCACCATCTCGGGCGTCAGCTCGAGGCGATCCGCCCGGTCGGCGAACATGATGAAGTCGTTGCCGATGCCGTGATATTTCGAGAACCTCATGTCCTTAAAGGTAACGCGAGTGACCCCCGAAAGTGTTCCAGGACCTGGATAGATAGGTCGGCTCCCGAAGCGTCGATCCAGTGCACGCGGGGGTCTGACCGGAACCACGAGCCCTGCCGGCGAGCGAACCTCTTGGTCGCGCGCACGATCTCGGCTCGCATCTCGTCTTCGGTGGCGCCCCGTGCGTCGAGGATCTGCCGGTAGCCGAGAGCCTGGCGGGCAGTCCTGCTCATCCCCGAGGCCTCGAGGGCGCTCGCCTCCGCGATCAGGCCGCGACCGATCATGTCGACGACGCGCGCCTCGATGCGCTCGAAGAGGATGTCCCGCGGAGCCGTCAGCCCGACGACGCTGAGGTCGTAGATGCTCTCGTAGCGCTCCCACGCGTCGTTGTCCGAGAACGGTCGGCCGGTGAGCTCGATGGCCTCGAGCGCGCGGATCGTTCTCCGCGTGTTGCTCGGCTCGATCTTCGCCGCGGCCTTCGGGTCCATCTCAGTGAGACGCTCGTGAAGGGTCTCCGCCCCGATCGCGTCCGCCTCCTCCTCGAGCCGCTCGCGCACCTCCTGCGCCCGCGGGGGAAAGTCGAGCTCGTCGACAACCGCTCGGAAGTAGAGACCCGAACCGCCGACGAGCAACGGGAGCCGGCCGCGAGCGCTGATGTCTTCGATCGCGGTGCGCGCGAGATCACGGAACTCCGACACCGTTAAGTCGTGCGAGGGATCGAAGACGTCGAGCAGATGGTGCGGCACACGGGCGCGCTCGGCGGCATTCGCTTTCGCGGTCCCGATATCCATCCCGCGGTAGACCTGCATCGAATCGACACTGACGATCTCGGCGTCGAGCCGCTCGGCAACTTCGAGGGAGAGCGCGGTCTTGCCGATCGCGGTGGGCCCAACGATCGCGGCGACCTTGGTCATGTGGTGTGCGCGACGAGATAGCCGACGCCGACCGGCGCTTCGTGCACGTCGACCACCATCACCCGTTCCTCCAGAAGCCGGCCGAGTACGGTCAGCGGGCCCGCGGCGCACGAACCGCCCTGCTGCGCGATCCCGAGCGCGCGTGTGGAGAGTGCGCCGACGTCGGAGACGAGGAGGTCCTGCAAGCGCCGCTCCGCATCCTCGGCCCCCGGGATGTGCGAGAGCGGAGCGCGCGGCAACAGACCCGCTGAAGTGTTGACGCTCGCAACGATAAGCACGCGCGCGCCCTGCGCGATCGACTGGACGGCGCCCGTGATCTGCGTCAGGGCCTCGGGCGTCACGGCGTTGTCCCCTATCCCGATCGCAACGAGCGGCGCAGCCCAGTCGCGCAGTCCGAGCGGAACGACGATCCCATGATCGAGCTCCTCGTCCGACAGCGGTAGTCCGCAGTCGCGGGCGACGGTGTGGATCGCGGCGTCGTCGGCGTCGACGGCGACCTCGATATCGGCGATCCCCATCGGGCGGAGCGATCCCGACCCCGAGTGGTAGAGGCCCGTCCTGCGCGCATGGGGAGAGACCATCACGACAACGTCGGCGTCGGGGAGCTCGAGCTCGGATACGGCCGCGCGCACGCGAGCGGCAGCGTCCGCCACCTCCGGGCTCTCGAGCTCGGGAAGCAGCAGCGGAGCGTGCGGAACGATCGCGCCGCCGACTACGGGCAGGAGCTACACCCCGCGCCTGCGCTCACCAAGGGCAACGACATCGATGAGCGCGCCCGAGCCGGACGACCGGCGACGCGCCCTTCGAGGTGGTGCGAATGCGCGCTCACTACCTCCACCGTCTGGAACGAGCCGGGCTCGCTGCCATCGGCATCGAAGTGCACCAGCTTGTTCGTCCGCGTACGCCCGGTGAGCTTCGCCGCGTCCTTCTTCGACGCTCCCTCGACCAGCAGTTCCTCGGTCCGCCCGACCATCGCCCGGTTGTGCTCGAGCGTGATCGCGTCCTGCAGGGAAGCGAGGCGGTCGTAGCGCTCCTGAACGATCCCTTTCGGCAGGTGCCCGTCGTGCTCGGCGGCTTCGGTCATCGGCCGCGGCGAGTACTGGAACGTGAACGCGGCGTCGTAACGCACCTCCTCGACCAGCGAGAGTGTGTCGGCGAACTCCTCCTCGGTCTCGCTCGGGAAACCCACGATGATGTCGGTCGTTATCGCGACGTCGGGGATCGCGGCGCGCACCTTGCGGACCTTGTCGAGGTAACGCGCGCGGTTGTAGGCGCGCTTCATGCGTCGCAGCACGGGATCCGAGCCGGACTGCACCGGCAGGTGGATGTGCTCGCACACCACACGCGACGTCGCCATCGCCTCGATCGTGTCGTCGCGGAAGTCCTTGGGA
>JBOGWY010000250.1:0-2728 GCA_050694015.1 Actinomycetota bacterium
GCTTAAGCCTCAGGGGAGCGGATAACACTTGGCTAGTCCGAAGAAGCAGAAGAAGACTCGAAGGCGCGAGAAGAAGAACGTCGTTCACGGTGTCGCGCACATCAAGTCGACCTTCAACAACACGATCATCTCGATCACCGATCTCGAGGGGAACGTTCTGTCGTGGGCCTCGGCCGGCAACGTCGGCTTCAAGGGCTCGCGCAAGTCGACCCCCTTCGCCGCGCAGCTCGCTGCCGAGGCCGCATCGCGGAAAGCGCAGGAGCACGGTGTGCGCCGGGTCGACGTCGAGGTGAAAGGCCCCGGCTCCGGTCGCGAGACCGCGATCCGTTCGCTCCAGGCTTCCGGTCTCGAGATCATCGGCATCAAGGACTCGACGCCGGTGCCGCACAACGGGTGTCGTCCTCGGAAGAGGAGGCGGGTCTAAGCATGGCGAGATACACGGGCCCCGTCTGCCGGCTATGCCGGCGCGAGCGTACGAAGCTGTTCCTCAAAGGCACGCGCTGCGAGTCGCCGAAGTGCCCCATCGAGAAGGGTCGGCCGCCTCCCGGCGAGCACGGCCGTGGGCGCGTCCGCGAGTCGGAGTACCTGCTACAGCTCCGCGAGAAGCAGAAGGCGAAGCGGTTCTACGGGATCCTCGAGAAGCAGTTCCGCCACTACTATGCGGAGGCTGCGAAATCGAAGGGGATCACCGGTGAAGAGCTCCTCCGTATCTGCGAGTCGCGACTCGACAACGTGGTTTACCGCGCCGGGTTCGCGATGAACCGGCCGATGGCCCGCCAGTTCGTCTCGCACGGGCACTTCGAGGTCAACGGCAGGAAGGTCAACATCCCGTCCTACCGGGTGAAGCCGGGGGACATCGTCACGGTGAAGGGCCGCTCCAAGAAGCTCGGCCGCATCATCGAGAACACCTCGTACGCCGAGGGTCGCGTGATCCCGGACTGGCTCTCCTCGAACCTGAAGGAGATGGCGGTCTCGATCACGGCGCTGCCCGAACGGAGCCAGGTCGACGTGCCCGTTCAAGAGCAGCTGATCGTTGAGTACTACTCCAAGTAACTGGCAGTTCTAGAGAGGAGCCACATGGATCTCTTGATCGTTCAACGTCCTCAGATCTCGGAAGAGGAGATCTCGGACGTTCGACGGAAGTTCACTATCGAGCCGCTGGAGCCGGGCTTCGGCTACACGCTCGGTAACTCGCTACGACGCACGCTTCTCTCGTCGATCCCCGGCGCGGCCGTCACGCAGGTAAACATCGACGGGGTGCTCCACGAGTTCTCGACGATCGATGGTGTTGCCGAGGACGTGACCGACATCGTCCTGAACTTAAAGGGCCTAGTGATCCGCAGCGAGAACGAGGAACCGACGACGGTGCACCTGCGCGCGCAGGGTCCCGGCGACGTAACCGCGTCCGACGTCCAGCTTCCGGCCGGTGTCGAGATCCTCAACACCGACCACCACATAGCGACGCTCAACAAGTCGGCATCGCTGTCGATGGAGCTGCGCGTCGAGCAGGGCCGCGGCTACGTATCAGCCCAGACCGCTCCCAAGGAGGCGATCGGTGCGATCCCGATCGACGCCATCTTCTCGCCGGTCAAGCGCGTCACCTACGAGGTCGAGCCGACCCGTGTCGAGCAGATGACCAACTACGACCGTTTGATCCTCGACGTCGAGACCGATGGTTCGATCACGCCGTCCGAGGCGCTGTCTTCGGCCGGTTCGACGCTGGTCGAGCTGTTCCAGCTCTTCGCGGCCCTCGGTGAGGGTGCCGGCGGTCTCGTCCTCGGCCCGGAGCCGGGCGAGAACGAGGTCTCGGGCGTGCTGGCGCAGCCGATCGAGGACATGGACCTCACCGTGCGCAGCTACAACTGCCTGAAGCGCGAGGGTGTGACCACGGTCGGCGAGCTCGTGCAGAAGTCCGAGGAGGACCTGCTCGAGATCCGCAACTTCGGCCAGAAGTCGATCGACGAGGTCAAGGCGAAGCTCGAAGACATGGGCCTCGGCCTGAAAAAGAAAGAGTTCTAACCGTTTTGTTCTAACTCAGGGGGTCTATACCGCGCCCTGGGATGAACAAAAGGAGAGGAAGACATGCCGCAGCCTAAGAAGGGTCCTCGTCTCGGGTCCAACCCGAAGCATCAGCGACTGATGCTGTCGAACCTCGCGCTCTCGTTGTTCGAGCACGAGCGCATCCAGACGACCGAGGCCAAGGCCAAGATGCTGCGGCCCTACGCGGAGCGATTGATCACCAAGGCCAAGAAGGGCACGGTCCACCATCGTCGCCAGGTGTTGTCGGTGATCGAGGATCGTGAGGTCGTGCACAAGCTGTTCGCAGACATCGGCCCTCGCTTTGCCGACCGCAACGGTGGCTACACGCGCATCCTCAAGCTCGGCCCCCGCAACGGGGACGGCGCGCCCATGGCTCTGATCGAGCTCGTCGAAGAAGGGGCCGCGACCACCGTCGAGGGCGAGGCCGACGAGCAAGGCGGGCGCCGCCGGCGTCTCCGCGCTCCGCGGCGCCGCGGTCGTGGCGATACGCCGCAGGACAAGCCGGTGCGCTCGCGCGCGGCCGAGGCTGCTGCAGCCGGTAGTGGCGAAGGCCCGGATGTGGAGTCTCCCGACGAGGTTGCCGACGAAACGCTCGAGGCGGAGGCTCAGGCCGATGCGGAGAGCGTGGCCGACACCACCGATCAATCGGAGACTGCAG
Organism: Actinomycetota bacterium; assembly: GCA_050694015.1. GTDB lineage: Bacteria > Actinomycetota > CADDZG01 > CADDZG01 > WHSQ01 > JBOGWY01. The sequence goes on from JBOGWY010000250.1 coordinate 2,699, forward strand.
CAACCGACGCCGACACGGGCCAGGTACAGA
>JBOGWY010000251.1:0-3090 GCA_050694015.1 Actinomycetota bacterium
CGTTACCTTGCGGACCCCCTTGTAGGGCGCGAACACGCGGAACGCGTGGCGCATCTCCTTGAGCGCGGTGTTCACGATCTTCCGGTCGAGCCGGCTGACCTGCTCGCGCGCGAGCTTGAGCGCGGTCATGACGATCTCGCGCGCCAGCTCTGCGTCGGGTTCGGGCAGATCGTCGACGAGTCCCTGGAGGAGCTCCTCCAGCTCAGGGGGGGTCGGAAGGGTTCGTTCGCTCGAGCTCATCACCTCTCAGGTTAGGTCCCGCGGCCGCCTACGGGTTGACCTGCCTGGGGCGACCTGATACCTTGTGCGACAAGGTACTTGGTGCTGTGGAGGAGAGCAGTGGTTGCCAGAGACGAAGGTGCGATCCAGCGAGAGCTGTCGCGCGGCACGATGGAACTCGCCGTCCTGGCGTTGATCGAGACGAGACAACGCTACGGCTACGACCTCCTGTCGTCGCTCGCGAGCGCGTCGGAGGGATCCCTCGCGATCAAGGAAGGGACCCTTTACCCGGTTCTGCACCGGCTCGAGGACGGAGGGTTCATCTCGGCGTCGTGGGAAGCCCAGGGCCGATCCGCGCCACGCAAGTACTACCGGATAACGAAGACAGGGAAGACCCGGCTCGACATGCTGCGAACCGAATGGCAGCGACTCGTGACGGGGATGGAGCGTTTGCTAGATGGAGGAGCAAGATCATGAAGAAGAAGTCGTATGTCGACGAGTTCGAACGCTGGACGACCGGGCCCGCCGAGCGTCGTACCACGGTGCGAGCCGAGCTCGAGGAACACCTACTCGAGGCGGAGGGAGCCGGGGAACTGGAGTCGGCCCTGGATCGGCTGGGCACCCCACGCGACGCGGCTCGCGCTTTCGCGACGGGTTATCAACTGCGACCCGCGCCGCTTCTTCGGCGGGCCGTAGCCGCCCTCGTCGATATCGCTGTGACGGCCGCGATCTTCCTAGCCGGCTTGCTCGTCTTCTCACAAGGTGGATCCGGCGACTCGGTGGTACGAATCGTTTCGTACGAAACTCGCGCTGAGATCAGTGCTGTGGGGTTCCTGATCGGGCTGTCCGCCTTCGCTTGGTGGGTTGTTGGGCTGACCCTCTGTGAATGGCGCTACCAGAGAACCCCGGGGAAGGCTCTGATGGGTCTGCGTGTGACATCCGATGATGGGCTGGCGCCCTCGTTCTGGCAAGTGGTCGTTCGACGGCTCACACTCGTGTTCTCTGGGCCCCTGCAGATCATCGACTGGGTCTTCGCTCTATTCGACAAGCGCCGGCAACGAGCGATCGAGAAGCTGGCCCGAACGATCGTCGTGTACGACGGAGGCAGCCTCCTGCCGTCGGCCGTTCCTGCGAACGGGACGGTTTAGAGACGCGTGGCGATGAAATCCTCTAGCTGTCGGAGGTTGCGGACCTCGACCATGTCGTCCACGAGGGCCGCGTACTCCGAGGCGGCCGAGTCGCCGGTGTCCCAGTCGTAGATGGGTTCGGGATTCAGCCAGTAGACGTGGCGCGCCTTCGCCGCCAGCTCTTTGAGCGCCCACGCCTTGCGCGAGCGGTAGTTCGTCCGACCGTCCCCCAGAACGAGGACCGTCGTCTTGGGTCCGACGTCGCTCCCGTAGTGCTCGAGGAAGCGCTCGAACACGGTGCCGTAGTCGGAGTGTCCGTCGTCGGAGACGACCCGAGCTTCGTCGTTCATGCGGTCGATCGCGGCCACGAAGTCTTCGTGATCGAAGAACCGGGTGACCTCGTCGATCGTGTCGACGAAGGCGAAGGATCGGACCCGGGAGAACTGGGCCGACAGCGCGTGGGTCAGCATCAACGCGAATCGTGCGAAGCGAGACACCGAGCTCGACACGTCGCACAGCACGAACAGCTCGGGCCGATGAGGCGCACGATGGCGAAGCATCGGGTCCATCGGCACGCCGCCGGTGGACAGCGAGTGACGGACCGTCCGGCGCAGGTCGACGTGTCCCCGGGTGGCACGGCGCCGTTTCATCGCCACCCTCGTGGCCAGCTTTCGAGCCAGCGGGCGGATCGCCCGGCGCAACTCGGCCATGTCGGCGGTGGCGCTGAGGAAGTTGAGATCCTGGGGCAGCGGCCTGACCGCGTACGAAGCGACTGCCCTGGCCCCTCGGTGTTCCGCAACCCGGCGCCGCGTCTCGCGCAGGACCGCGTCCCTGAACCCACCGGCGCGGCGCTCGAACTCGTCGCGTAAGAGTTGCCTCTCCATCTCCGAGAGATCGTCCGGGAGGTCGGTGTTCATCCGCGCCAGCAGGCCGGTGAGGTCCAGGGCGCGCAAGACCTCGTAATTCGAATACCACTCGCGCGACGACGATCCGAGCCGGCCCAATTGTGCTACCGCGCGCCGTGCGATGTCGGTCATGGATGACTGGTCTCCGCCGGCAAGGAACTCTTGGAGCTCTTCGAGAAGGTGCTCCGCGGTGGAAGGCTCGTCGCCGGCATCACGGTGGGTGAGCGCGTCCGGCCCCCGTCCGGTGCCGAAATAGAGATCGAAGAGAGTGTCGAAGGCGGCGCGCTGGGGGCCGGACTTAACCAAGGTAGATGCGAACGCCTCTCGAACGGCGGTTCGTTGCTCCAACCCGATGTGGTCGAGGGTCCGAAGCGCATCGATCGATTCGCTGACGGCGACGGGGATCCCCGCGTCTCGCAGGGCCTCACTGAACTCCAGCACGCGCTGCAGCAAGTTACTTCTCCGGAGTGATCTTCAGGTGATCCTTCGCCTTCTGGATGTCGCTCTGGAACTTCAGGAGCACCGGCATGGTGCGCCGGATCGCCTCGGCATCGAGCGTCGTGATGCTGAGGTGCAAGAGGGTCGACGCCCAGTCGAGCGTCTCTGCGATCGACGGCGCCTTCTTGAGCTCCAGCTCACGGATGCTCTTGACGACCCTCACGACCTGTTCGGCGAGCGTCTCGTTGATGCCCGGCACGCGCTGCAGAACGATCTGCTTCTCGCGTTCCGTGCTGGGGTAGTCGAGATAGAGGTATAGGCAGCGACGTTTCAGGGCTTCGGATAGCTCGCGCTCGTTGTTCGATGTCAGGACTACGAGCGGCAGTTCGTGAGCGTGAAGG
>JBOGWY010000252.1:0-5505 GCA_050694015.1 Actinomycetota bacterium
GTGTCGACCGTTCCGACAAGACCGGACAAAGCGACGCGAGGGGCAACGCAACTTCCCGGTGAGGAGGATGGAACGATGGCCCCGCCCTCCTCTTCCTCAAGGTTCCCGACGACAAGGTGGTGAAGAACCGCCTCCACATCGATCTGAACGCGACCGATCGCGACCGGGATGCTGAGGTCGAACTCATCATCGAGCTAGGCGCCCGGCGGATAGACATCGGCCAGGGCGAGGTGAGCTGGGTCGTACTTGCGGATCCCGAGGGCAACGAGTTCTGCGTTCTCAATAGCCGGGTCGAGCCGTGAGTCGTACGATGCGATAACTACTCGGACGAGGGGGGTGCGCGATGGATTCCATCTTCTGTCCCGGCTGCAGCTTCCAGCAGCCTCTCGATCACCGCTACTGCATCTCGTGCGGGACCGAGCTGCCGTCGCATCTCCTGCAAGCGTCCAAGACCGCGCGGTTCTTCGCCGGGGTAAAGGTCGACGAGCGCGATCCGGAACAGGGCTTCCTCCGCGTCTCGATCTATCGCTCCGAACAGGAGCTCCATTCGGGAGAGGACTCGATCACCGTCCCGCGCAACCACGTGCGCTTCAGCGTGTGGGTGGGTGACGAGTCGCGCTGTGTGTTGTCCCTGCCGGTGTCCGAGGCGCGCGAACTCCAGACGTTCCTCGACCGCACCCTGATCGGCGTCGACGACAGCCTCTACGCGAACAGCTAATCTCTTCTAGTCACGTTTTTCCGCGTATTACGCGGAAAAGTCAGAACAGAAGGAGTCTCAGCGCTGCAGGGCGTGCTGGTCTTTCGCCCAGGCCCCCAGTAAGCCCCGGTAGTGCGCCACGAACCGCTCGTGTTCGTGCCGCGGGAACGCTTCGTGCACGGTTTCGACCAGTAGGGCGTCGAACTCGGGGCTTTCGATGTAATCGACCATCATCTCGTCGAGATCGGGGAGGTACTTGTCGCAGAACTCGTGGTAGCGCGCGGTGTCGAAGTGCTCGTCCGCAAGGCGCGCATATGCCTGCAGCTTCTCCTCGTAGGAGAGATCGTCGCGGTCGCCGATCTCGAAATACCGGTTCGTCACTATGTCGTTGCGGGTCGGCCGATCGGTGACCGTGCAGAAGATCGACCACTTGGCCAGCGCCTTGATCGCCCACGGGAAGTAGTAGTGGAGGCTGATGATCGAGATGTCGGGGCACGCGTTCGCGTAGTCGATCGGATAAACCTCTCCGTCCTTGATCAGGGTCTCGCACGAGTTGAACTCCCACAGGAAGAACGCGTTGATGAGCCGCCCGATCGAGACCACCTCGGCCCCCGTCTCCGGCGGCAGGAAACCGTGCTCCACCTGGTAGCGGCCGTGGAGTGGTTGCGTGGGGTCGTAGCGCATCACCATCGTCTCCGCCCCGATCGACAGAGCGCGGGCGAACACCTCGAAGTTCTCCACCGAGGACTGGAGATGCATCAACCGTTCGCCGGATTCGTCGTAACGGCGTTGTAGCTCCTGTCGGTCGGCGATGCGCGTGACGCCCACCCACGCGCCCCCGTCGAACGGCTTCATGAACAGCGGGTAACCGATGCGTTGCGCGATCTCGGGGAGGTCGAAGGGCAGGTTGTACTTCGCCGCCGTGTACGGGAAGCGAGGGTTGTCCGGCGGCTTCTTGTAGGGGATCAGCCACGTCTCGGGAACCTTCAGGCCGAGCCGGATCATGGCGCAGTACGCGGCGTGCTTCTCCATCGACTGGAACGTGAACGGGTTGTTCATCAAGTACACGTCGTTCATCAGCGCGACCTTCTTGATCCATTCGCGCGGGACGTAGTACCAGTGCGAGAGCCGGTCGATCACCAGCGCGTGACGCGGCCTCATCCGGAGGTCGAACGGCTCGATCGTGATCCGTTCGGTGGGGAAGCGATGGGTCCCGCCCTCGTAGTCGATCTCGGGCACGCGGCGCATCAGCCCCTCGAACGCGCTCGGCCAGTCTTCCTCGGTTCCCAGCAGCAGCCCGATCAGATGTTCGGTGCTCATCGTTCCTCCGTGTTGGACAACAAGATAGCCGTTAGCAGAACCGGGGTAGGTGGTGACCGATCTGGTTGCGCCACGACCCCCAGTCGTGCGGCACGTCGTGGCCCCAGAGGTCGACCTCGTGCCGTATCCCTTTCTCCGCGAGCAGGGCGCCGAAGGTCTTCGTGCTCTCGAGTGCGCCCGTCGTGTCCTCCCATTGCCCTTGGCCGCACACCAGCAGCAGGCTCACGCGGCTCCGCAACCAGTCGAGGTGGTCGCCGCCCATGTGGACCATGTAGTCCATCGGGTTGTTGAAGTAGAACGCGTCCCCGCGGTCGCCCCAACCGACATTCGAGACGTCGTAGACGCCGCTCTGGCAGATCGCTACCGGGAACATATCGGCGCGCTTCAGCGCGAAGTTCGCTGCGTGGTACGCACCGAAGCTACAGCCCGTCGTCATGATCTCGGTGGGACCGCCGCAGTCATCGAAGATGAACGGCACGACCTGGTTGACGATCCAGTTCTCGTACGCACCGTGACGTTGGGCGCGGTATTCGAGGGCGATGCTGTCGTCGTTCCAACTGCCCTTGTCGAAGCTGTCGACACAGTAGACCTTCACGCGTCCGGCTTCGATCAGCCACGAGATCACTCCGATCATCCCGTTGTTCTGGTAGTCCCACGCCCGGCCCTGCTCCGACGGGAACACGAGGAGCGGCCGCCCCCAGTGGCCGTACGCGATGACGTCGCCGGCCCCGCCGATCGCTGGTGAGTACAGAGAGATGTGGTCGCGTCGCATCAGGTCGTCCATGCCTTGGCCAACAGGTCCGACAGATGCGGATCGAGCGAGTCGCGCCACCCGATCCAGTTGTGGGCGTCGCGGTTCTCGAACAGGTGGACGTCGTACCCCTGACGCCGAAGAGCGGCAGCAGTAGCGCGATTGTTCGCGAGGTTCTCCTCGGCGAGGCCGCAGGTCATCGCCACCGGGATCGGATGCGCCCACTCGTGTGCCGTCAGCACGCGGCCCATGAAGCGCGAGATGCGTCCGAACCGCACGAAGTCCGCCTCCTGTTTGTCGAAGCGTTGCCGGAAATAGCTACCCGATTGCAGGAAGAGCGCACCGAATGTTGCCGGGTTGACGCGATGGATGTACAGCATCGTCAGTCCGCCGAGGCTCGCACCCATCCCGACGCGCATCGAGCGGCCATGGGGTGCGGGAGCCACGCGCTCGATCGCCGGCAGGATCTCGTAGGAGAACGCGCGCGCGTAGGCGGCCGACGCCGAGTAGATCTGATCGCGATCGACAGGTGCGACCAGCGCGACCCGCATCGGGGGCAGGGCGGTCTCGACCTTGTGGTTCAGGAACCTGAGCAGGTCGGAAAGTTCGTTGTACTCCGGACCGTCGTTCGCGATCAGCAATGGGAGCGGCTCGTCGGGCGCGTGCCCCGGCGCGGTCCAGAGCTGCACGCGGATCTGTGCCCTCAGCGTGCGCGATGTGACGGGCATCTCTGCGATCGAGCTCGGATCGACATCGGGAGCATCGACCCACGCGGGCGGCCGGTAGCCGGGGAACTCGATAACGGACTTGGCGCCGAAGGGTCCGGGTGCCGTCAGCGGGTTGGCGGGATCGTTGATCGCTTCCTCGCCCCCGTCGTCGTGCAGCAAGTAGAACTTGTACTCCATGCGATCGGCGTCCGGCCTTGCGATCCGCAGTTCCCAAACCCGGTTCTCGTTCCGCTGGAAGTGCGGGCCGACGCGCGGCCGCTGCAACTCCTGGATCAGCTGCACCTCGAGGAGCGCGAGGTCCTTGTCGGGAAGGTAGAAGGTGACCGAATCTTCCTCTACCCGCGGCGCGGAGGATTCGGTTGCCGTCGAGGACACCGGAGTTATCGCTTCGGTTCCCAGCGGAAGAACTTCAGGCTCGCCAGTAGCGCGAAAACGCCCCATGCAGCCACGGTGCCCAGATCGAACCATTGATATGCCGATTGCCCGGTGATCGGGTTGAAAGCCGCATCCATCGTGTCGACCGCATGCTTCAGCGGGAGGAAGTCGGCGATCGCTTGGAGCCATGGTGGGACGTTCTCGTACGGGGTGAAGACGTCCGAGATGAAGGAGGCCGGGATCACGAGAGCGTTGACCACCGCGGGAGCGGCGTCGGCGTTCGGGACGGCCGACGTGATCGCGAGTCCCATCGCGCAGAACGCCGCTCCGCAGACACCGACCGAGAGAAGGAATGCCGGCAGGGTGCTCGTCGGCAGCTCGACGTCGTAGAAGAGGGCTCCGAACGCGGCGATGATCGCTACGAGCAGATACGCCATGAGGATCGAGTGGATGATGCGGCCGACCATGTATGCCGCGGGCGGCAGCGGTGTCCCTCGCATCCGCTTGAGTACGCCTTCATCCCGCGCGAACGTGAGCGACATAGCGATATTCGTGTAGCACGCGCTAACGATCGAGAACGCGGCGATGCCCGGCACGAAGAACTGCGCCTGGCCGAACAACGCGTTGAAGATGACCAGGAACATCAATGGAAAGACGAACGTGAAGAAGGCTGCAGCCGGGTTGCGCCAGAACGCCTTGTTCTGGAAGCGCACCTGCCTCAGCGTGAGCGGGAGTGTGCTCATTCGGGGGCTTCCTCGTTGCCCCCGGTGAGCGCGAGGTATACGTCCTCCAACGACGCGCCCCGCACCTCGAGCCCGGCGAGATCGACATCGTTGTCGAGTGCCCAACGCGTCAGCTCATGCAGATCCTTGACCGCCTCCGACGTCCGGATGGATACAACCCCGGTGTAAGCGGTGGCGCGCTCGCGCCATCGAGACGGAAGTTCGATCCCGCCCTCGAGGGTGAATGAGACGGTCCTCGCCGTAGGGTCGTTGCCGGCGAGAGACGCCGGCGTGCCCTCGGCGACGATCTTGCCGTCGGCGATTATCGCGACGCGGTCGGCGAGCCGTTGCGCTTCGTCCATGTAGTGCGTGGTCAGGAACACCGTCTTTCCCAGAGCCTTGAGGTTCTCGATCATCTGCCACGCACCGCGCCTCGCTCCCGGGTCGAAGCCGGTCGTCGGCTCGTCGAGGAACAACAATTCCGGATCGCCGGCGAGGCCGACCGCGACGTCGAGACGCCGTTGCTGACCACCCGAGAGCTTGCGCACCCGTTCGTTCCTCTTGTCCTGTAGTCCGACCACCTCGATCACTTCGTCGAGCGGCCGCGGGTGCGGGTAGTAACCGCGGAACTGCTCGATCACCTCGGCAACGGTGAGGTATCGCTCGACGCCGGTCTCCTGGAGAACGATCCCGATCCGCTCTTTGAGGGCTCGTTCCTTCTTCGCGGGGTCGTGGCCGAGGACGCCGACGTCGCCTCCGGACCGGCTGCGATGTCCCTCGAGGATCTCGACCGTCGTGGTTTTGCCGGCGCCGTTGGGGCCGAGCAACGCGAAGCATTCGCCCTCGGCGACCCGTAGATCGACGCCGCGTACGGCCTCCACGCTGCCGTAGTTCTTCCGGAGGTCTTTCACC
>JBOGWY010000253.1:0-2831 GCA_050694015.1 Actinomycetota bacterium
CTCCGATACTCACCGACCGGGGGCTCGCCGCCGCGCTCGAGGCCCACTCGCGACGCACCGCGCTGGCGATGCGGGTCTTCACCGACGGCGTCGGGCGTTTCTCCAGCGATGTGGAGAGCGCGATCTACTTCTGCTGCCTCGAGGGGGTGCAGAACGCCGCCAAACACTCGGGCGCGAACCACGTTGACGTGATCCTGGAGCGCACTGAGGGCAACATCGCGTTCTACATCCGCGACGACGGCAAGGGTTTCGACGGCAATGTCGGCCACGGCGCCGGTCTCCAGAACATCTCCGACCGGGTGGCCGCACTGTCGGGCCGGGTCGTCGTCTCGACCGGACCCCAGGGCACGACGGTGTCCGGATGGGTCCCCGCGACACCGATCTAGGTGACAGCTTCCCCTACGAAAGGGGTGGCCGCGCCCTTCAAGTGTGTTCGGTGTGCCCCTAACGTTGGGCGGGTCGAGCCGCCGTAAGGAAGGAAGCCTCAGATGAAGATCGCGATCCGAAAGGGGACGGCGGCTGCCATCACAGGTGGGATCTGCTGGGCGTTCGGAGCGACCGGTGCGGTCCTCGGCGAGCTCGACTATCGCGGCCTCACCGACAATCCGATCCCCGATCCGTTGGGTCTCGGAGTGACGGCCGTCGGTAGCGCACTGCTGTTGGCCTCACTGGTGAGCGTGCGCCGCGCGCACCTCGACCAAGGGGCAACCGCCGGGGCGCCCGGTTACTGGATCGCGATCGTCGGGCTCCTCCTATTGCTCGCCCCGGTGTGGCCGTTGTTCGTCCTCGGACCGATGGTCCTGGCGATCGGGGTCACGATCTATTCATCGATCACGCTGGCGTCGGGCCGGATCCGCAGCTTCGGGCTGTGGCTGCATGTGCTCTGTATCCCGGCCGGCCTCGTGGTCGGCTTCGCGTTCAACGGGGCCGGCTACGACGGAGGCTTCGGCATCATCGCCTCGCTGGTGATGATGATCGGCGGCTTCATGACCCTCGCTTACGACGCCGGCGGCGTTGTGGTTCGCGAGCGCGGAAAAGGGAGCCCAGAACGGGCTCCCTTTCGTGATCCGGTGCGTTCTAGCGGCTAGCTCTTGAAGGCGTCTTTGACCTTCTCGCCGGCCTGCTTGAGGTTGGCCTTGGTCTGGTCCAGCTTGCCCTGACGCTCGAGTGCCTCGTCGTCGGTGACGTCGCCGATACCTTCCTTGGCCTTCCCCCTGATCTCTTCGACCTTGTTCTCTGCCTTGTTCTCGGTCGACATGAGGGTGTGCCTCCTTTCAACTGGCTACGAAGGAGGTTACCCACTAAGGCCGGATCCGACGCATCCCTCACGCTGCCGAGCGGTAGCGAGATCACGCAACCTGAGCGGTGGCGAAGATCACCTCGCTGCGGTCGAGGAACGCCTCTGGATCACAGCCGCGCAAGCGTTCCGTCGTCGCCGCGATGACCTCGGCCCGCGCGTTAGCGGACAACGAGTCGAATCGGTTCCTGCTAGTGCCGTGCCCGGTGCGATGCTGCAGGAAGGTCTCGAGCGTCATCTGTTCCTGCCGCGTGTCGGTCCACGTCCGCACGCCGATGAACCCCGCGTCCTCGAGCATCGACGTGATCTTGTCCTCGGTGTCGACCTGTTCGTGACGCGCGAGCTCGGGAGCCTCGAGGGCCCCGCGCGCACGGAGCTCCTCGTTCCACACGTTGAACGCGTGATAGGCCGGGTCGTCGCCCCACGTGATCGTGCCGATCGCCCCTCCGGGTTGCAGCAGCCGTCGCGTCTCGGCGAGGGCACGGTGGGGGTCGGGCACGTGGAACAGCATGAACGGGAGCACCGCAGCGTCGAACGAGCGATCCGCGAACGGGAGCTGCTGCGCGTCGCTCGTCACCCGTGCGAAGCGAGTCGGGGCACGCTCGAGCATGCCGAAGGCGATGTCGGTTGCCGCGACGAACGCTGCGGGCGCGCGCCGTTCGATCTCGGGCAGGAGCGTGCCGACGCCGCTGCCGACGTCGAGCACGCGGCCCGCGTCGTGCAGCGGCAGCCGGTCAAGGAGCCGGCGCGCCATGACGACGAGCTCAGGCGCCCAGAACTGCTCGTACTCGGGGGCGGAGTGGGAGTAGAAGGACGCGACCCGCTGCGTCCATCCACTCCCATCCATCGGATCGTTAACGACCCGACCTCGAGCCCTTGAGCAACGCCGGCAGAGCGCCGAACGCACCGATCACGAAGATCACCACCGCACCGTAGATCAGGCCGAGGTGGCCGAAAGTGTCGAGGTTCCACGGGTAGTGGGCCGGCAACGCGACCGCGAGCGCGAGGACCGATGCCCCCACTGCCGCGACCCACGCCCACATGTGTCCACGTCGCGCTCCGAACCACGCCAGTGCCGCCACCGCGACACCGGTCGCCGCGATGAAGCCTGATAACGCGATCTGCAGGTGACTCACGTAATGGAACAACGACGGGCTGAACGCTTGGATCTCACTGCGGCCGACGTCGACCTCGTTCGGCCCGATGCCGAGCTCGAGGAAGCTATCGGTGAAGTTGAGCACGAAGAAGATGACCGCGTAACCGACGAAACCGATCGCGGCCACGGTCATCAGCCCGGTGCCGAGCTTCAGCCGGCTCTCGTCGACCTCAGAGATGGTCCTGATGTCTCCCGTTGTCGCTACCACGTCACTCTCCCTTCGTTGAGGCGAGTTGCCCGATCGGCTCGAGGTCGCAGTAGAACGGATCGTCCTCGATCAACGCGCGCAGTCCGGCGGCCCAACTATCGGTCTCGTCGCGTCCCGAGTTCTGCTGCGCCTCCTCGTGAGAAGAGAAGACCGCCTCGATGAAATACACA
>JBOGWY010000254.1:0-4421 GCA_050694015.1 Actinomycetota bacterium
GGTTCGGGACGGCCGCCTCCCGGATGCCGTGGATCAATTCCTCCTCACGAAGGCGGCGGGCAGCAGTCCGGGCCGCACTCGGGGCATCCGTCCATCTCGGGTCACCTCCCTCCTGAATCGACAACTATCGATGTTTGAGTGTACACTTGCATCGACAGATGTCGATATAGGAGATGACATGGCTATCCCGGTAACCCTCGCCAACGAGGAACTGCCCGTCGCGTGCTGCACGCCGTTGACGGCGCGCATGCTCAGCGACGATCAGGCGAACGCCACCGCGGCCCTCTTCAAAGCACTGGCCGATCCCAACCGCGTTCGCATCGTGAACCTGTTGTCCACCGCCGCCGACCCCGTGTGCGTGTGCGACATCACCGCTCACCTCGGGCTCTCGCAGTCGACCGTGAGCTTCCATCTGAAGAAGCTCGTCTCGTCCGGGCTTCTCGAGCGAGAGCAGCGCGGCACGTGGGGCTTCTACTCGATCGAGCCGAAAGCACTGACCACTTTGACCGACGTCGTACGACCGAAAGGAACATCACGATGACCGACATCAGGGACGAGGTACGCGCTCGCTACGCCGAGGCCGCGACGAGCGCGACGGCGGGTTCCACCGACGCGGCCGCGTTCGAGGATTGCTGCGGCCCCGACTGCTGCGGCGACACGATCCAGTTCGGATCCAAGCTGTACGCCGACCTCGAGCAGAAGGATCTGCCCGACACCGCCCTGCTCGCGAGCCTCGGTTGCGGCAACCCCACTGCGGTCGCCGAGCTCGAGGAAGGTGAGACGGTTCTCGACCTCGGCTCGGGTGGAGGCATAGACGTGCTGCTATCGGCGAAGCGTGTCGGGCCCACCGGCAAGGCCTACGGGCTGGACATGACCGACGAGATGCTCGCGCTGGCGGAGAAGAACCGCGCCGAGGCGGGCGCCACCAACGTCGAGTTCCTCAAAGGCTTCATCGAAGACGTTCCGCTGCCCGACGCCGCCGTGGACGTCGTCATCTCGAACTGCGTCATCAACCTGTCCTCCGACAAGCCGGCCGTGTTCGACGAGATGCACCGGGTGTTGCGAGCCGGTGGTCGCCTCGGCATCACCGACGTCGTCGCGAACGACGAGCTCACTCCGGAGCAACGTGCCGAACGCGGTAGCTACGTGGGATGCATCGCCGGCGCGCTCTCCTTCGCCGAGTACGAAACAGAGCTGGCACGTTCCGGCTTCGAGCAGATCGCGATCACCAAGAGCCACGAGGTCGCCGACGGGATGTGGTCGGCGATCGTCACAGCGACGAAGCCGCTCTAGCTCGAGGGGGCGGGTCCTCCCCCGCCGCCTCCGCCACCGCGGCGTCGCCGCCGGCCGCGACGTCTCTTGCGGGGCTCTCCTTCGGTCGCTTGGTCCCCGTCTCCGCGCATCCGCATGAGCGGAGCCGCCGGTGCCTTCTCCCGTCGTGGCCCGTCTCCATCGGCGCGTGATGACTCCCCGCCGCGCGCGCTCTCGTCGGACGCCTGATCGGAGCGCTGATCTTTCTCCTCGGCGACCTTGATCGTGATGCGGTACTCCTGCGGGTATTGAGGGACCCCCCAGACCGACTGCAGTTCGCCGATGATGCCCTCGAGGGTCTGTCCGTCCGGAGGAGCCGTCAACGTGATCGGACGTTCCTTCGGTCCCGCCCTTACGAGATCTTCGGACGACTTCGGCGACGTCTGGCGCTGCTGCCCGCGCCCGCGACCGCGTCGCCGGCGCGTCTTCTTGGTCTGCGGCTGCTGGGGCTGCCCCTGAGCAGCCTGGCCCTGCTGCTGCTGCTTCCGTGCCGCGTCCCCGGACTGACCGCCCCGCCCGCGCCCTCTCCTACGTCGCCTGCGACGCGGCTGGCTCAATGCCTTCCTCCTCGAAATGCGTTACGGGTGCATCCGACCACAGACGCTCGAGCTCGTAGTAGTCGCGCTCTTCCTTGCGGAAGACATGCACCACGAAGTCGACGTAGTCGAGCAGGATCCATGTTCCTTCTCGTTCCCCCTCGCGCCGGTACGGCTTGACTTTGTGCGCGGCGAGTTGTCGCTCGACCTCGTCCGCGATCGTACGGACCTGCCTGTCGGTGTTGCCACTGCAGATCACGAAATAGTCGGTGATGACGAGTTGCTTGGAGACGTCGAGGATGACTATTCGCTCGGCTTTCTTGGAGGCCGCCGCGGCGGCGGCCTGCGTCACCAGGATGTTTCCTTCAGCCATGAGTCGGGGCTAGGGAGCCCGCAAGAAGTCCTTTCCGATAACGATTGTCAGGTCCACGATACCTTGCTGCTGTCCCGAAACCTGCACCTCTCCTACCCCGAGAAGGTCCCTTGCACGCTCTGCTAGAGCGATGCCTTCAGGGGAATCGTCGTACGTCACGATCAGTGTCGTCTCGTAATCCAAACTCCTCGCATTGCCGGACAGGATCACGCGGAAACCTTCGCCCACCAAACGTTCGGCGACGTCCTGGCCGATCCCGGGTTCACCGTTGCCGTTGAGGACCTGAACCCTCACTTCGTCCCCGGAGAGCGCTGTTGCACCGAGGGTCTGCTCGATCAGTTCGCTCAACTCCTGTGCATCCGTTCCGTAGAGCTCGGATTCGCCCGCGCTCATCGCGCGCACGGGGATCGAAGTGAGCGTGAGATCCTCCTCTGGGACCGCCGCGAGCGTCTCGAAGAACGCCGCGGTCTCGGCCTCGCCTTGATCGGATAACAGTGCGGGACCGGCCGTCCGGATCGCGTCACGCAGCGCGGGGGGATCGTCGTTGAACGCTTCGTGGAACGCGTCCCAGAACGCGAGCAACCGCCCACCGAACTCGATGTCGTCGGTGTCGAGACCCCGCGTGTAGAGCAACCTCGACAGGAATGTAGCCGACAGTTCCTGCGGGCCCTCGACGAAGATGAGACGCGCCTGGTTGGGACCAGCAGACACTCGGACCTCGGCAGGAACGTCGACGGTCAACGGACCCGTCGCGCCGAACAAGAGCCTCGCGTCGTTGTCTGACAGTTCGACGTAACTATCGATATGGACGCCCAACAGGTTCTCCGCGCTCACGAGCATCAGCGCCGGACCTCCGCTGATAAGGGACTCTCCCAGGGGTAGCAAGCCGCGACCTGGGACCTCGACCGCGGTGTGGGCCGGGATGTAGAGGATCGCTCCGGTACCGCTCTCGGGATCGACCGACAGAAGTGCGATCCAGATCGCGCCGCGGTCTTCGGCATCCTCGCGGATGCCGTAGAGCAACGTCGTCGACGCGTCCTGCACCGGGACGACCGCGCCGGTGTTCCCGCGACGATCGCCGTCCGGTTCGTCGGTGGCAATAGGCACGACGGCGGTTCCGACGCCGACGGTGAGGCTACCCACAACGATCGCAGTGAGAAGGCCGACGACGAACCGCTTGATCCGTTCGCGTCGCCGGCGGCGCGTGCGCGAACGCCGCGGCGATGGGACCGCGACCGCGGCGGACTCTTCGAGCGCGGCCACTTCGTCGCGCTCCTCCTCCGGTTCCTCGTCATCGGCTACCGCGATCTCCTCGTCGAGGACGATCACGTCGGACTCGGGTTCGGGCTCGGCGATCACTTCCGGTTCCGGTTCGGGTTCAGGCTCGGGTTCGGCGATCGCGTCCGGTTCGGGTTCCGCCTCGACGGATGGCTCGGCTTCATGCGGCTCCGGGACATAGGCATCGACGTCGACGTCGGCATCCACGTCGTCCCACGCGGCGTCGTCGACGCCTTCAGGGGCCGCTTTGATCGAATGGCGGCCGGGCCTCGTCTTTTGGGGGAACAGCGAACGGCGCGACGGCCCCAGGTGCCGGCCGCGGCCGCGGCGACGAGCGCGGCGGGATCCGGCGGCGTCCGAGGGCTCGTAGGGCGGGATGTCCTCGAGCATCTCCGGTTCGCCGGCGGATGCGACCGCGTCCTCGTCGACCGGTTCAGTGGCGGGTGGAACCTCGTCGACGAACGGGGCGTCCTCCTCCCCCACCTCGTGCGGCATCACGGCGGAGGGCGCCGCCAACGAATGCCGTCCGGGCTTCACGCGGCGCGGGAACAGCACGCGCTTCTTGCCCGTCAGGTGCTTGCCTCGGTGCTCCGTCGGAGTGTCGCGTTCGAAAACCTCCGCCTCGGCTTCGGCCACGACCTCGTCGCTCCATTCCGGAGGAGGTTCGCCGGGCCATTCGAAGTCGTCGAGCTCCTCGTCGGCGCGAGCCGCGGGTTCCGGTTCGGTCACAGGCCCGGCTTCGGCTTCGGGTTCCGGCTGCGGTTCCGGCTCGGGTTCAGGTTCGGGCTCGCGTGCGACCGGTTCCGGTTCCGGCTCGGGTTCAGGTTCGGGTTCGCGTGCGACCGGTTCCCGTTCCGCCTGCGGTTCGGGGGATGGCGCCGCTTCGGGCTGCGGCTCCGGTTCGGCGATCGCCTCGTCTTCGA
>JBOGWY010000255.1:0-22577 GCA_050694015.1 Actinomycetota bacterium
CCTCCATCATGCGGCGGAGGACGAGCGTGTCGTCCTGGCCCATCAGTCCGAACGCGCCCTCGCACAGCGCGAGGACCGCATCGAACTCGTGGTCGAACGGCATCGCGCGCGCATCCACGTGGAACAGCGATAACGAACCGCCGCCGATCCCCTGCTCGTTGGCGCGGTCGCGGGCGATCTGCAGGAACCGCTCCGAGACGTCGATGCCGGTGACCTGGTAGCCGGCGCGCGCCAGCGGCAGGGCGTGGCGTCCGGGTCCGCACCCGACGTCGAGGATCCGTGCCTCGGCGGGAAGCCTCAGAAGCTCCAGTAGGAACGCGACCTCCTGCTCGGTGCCCTTGGTGAAGCTGTAGCGGAGATAGGCCTCGCCGAGATGGTCGCCGACTCCTTCGAAGAACGGGATCCCCGGGTGCGGCTTACCCGCCATCGGCCTCCTCTTTCGGCGGTTTCGGCGGCACCTTCGTGCCCGTGGGCTCGATCCCGTTCTCGCGCGCCCACGCGTCGAGTCGCTCGTACGCGGTGTCCTCCCCGATGAGACCCTCGTCGAGTCGAACCTCCATCATGAAGTCGCGCGCGCGTCCGACCAGAGGGCCCGGCTCGATACCGAGGTAGGCCATGATCTGACCCCCGTCGAGCTCGGGCCGCAGCCTCTCGATCTCCTCTTCCGCGGCCAGCTCCGCGATCCGCGCCTCGAGATCGTCGATGCGCGCCTGGAGGCGTTTGGCCTTCGCGGCATTGCGAGTCGTGCAGTCGGCGCGCACGAGATCGTTGAGGCTGCCCAGGAGTGGACCTGCATCGCGTACGTAACGGCGCACCGCCGAGTCGGTCCAGCCCAGCGAATACGTGTGGAACCGGTGATGGAGCCGGATCATCTCCGAGACCGCGGTAACGACATCGTTCGGGAAGCGCATCTCGCGCAGCCGACGCTTCGCCATCTTGGCTCCCTCGACCTCGTGGTGATGGAACGACACCCCTTCGGGCCCGATGTGCCGCGTCTTCGGTTTGCCGATGTCGTGCAGGAGCGCGGCGAGTCGGAGCTCGAGCACCGGCGCCGTGCGCTCAACCACCGCGAGGGTGTGATGGAACACGTCCTTGTGACGATGTATGGGGTCTTGTTCGAGCTGCAGCGCGCCGAGCTCGGGGAGGAAGATGTCGGTGATCCCGGTCGCGTGCGCGAGCTCGAGCGCGCGGCCCGGCTTCTCGCCGACGATCAGCTTGCCGAACTCATCGGCGATGCGTTCCGCCGAGACGGTGCGTAGTTCATCTTTCAGGCGGGCGATCGCGTCCAGGACGCGATCGTCGATATCGAACGCCAGCTGCGACGCGAACCGGAAGGCTCGCAACATCCGCAACGGGTCGTCCGTGAACGACACTGTGGGATCGACGGGCGTCTTGATGAGCTTAGCCCTGAGATCCTTCATGCCTTCGAAGGGATCGAGGGCATCCCGTTCGGGGAGCCGGATCGCCATGGCATTGATCGTGAAGTCCCGCCGCGACAGATCCGTCTCGATCTCCGAGGCGAACTCCACGTGTGGGAGCCGCGACTTCGGCTCGTAGCGCTCGGTCCGGAACGTAGTGATCTCGAGGTTGCGACCGTCGACCTGGGCGCCGATGGTCCCGAACTCCATACCCTGCAACCACTGGTTCGTGGATACCGGAGCGACGATCTCGAGCGTCTTCTCGGGAGGGGCATCGGTCGCCAGGTCGAGGTCGACGTGGGGACGGCGCAGGAACATGTCGCGGACCGGCCCCCCGACGAGATAAAGCTCTTGCCCCGCACCCCGGAACCGGCGCGCGAGGGTCATGACCAAAGAGTCGTCCGCCAGGAGTTCGGAGGCGGCGATCAGATCAGGCTGGGCTCCCACGCCTAGAAGTTAAGCGACGCCACTGGGAGTGGCCTTCTCTCAGACTCTCTGCCAGGAGGGTCGCGTTAGGAGACGGGCTGCAGGCCTTCTTGTTTCAGCGCCAGTTCGAAGTCGTGCTGGTTCGACGCCGCGGCCCTCGCGTCCTCGAGGCTCACGAGACCGGCCCGGTAAAGGCCGAGCAGCGACTGGTCGAACGTCTGCATGCCGTAGAAACCCGACTCCGAGATGATGTCGATGATCTCGTGCGTCTTATCGGGGTCCAGGATCATGTCGTGGATACGACCGTTCATCACCATGACTTCGATCGCCGGCACGCGCCCCCGTCCGTCCTTGCGCGGTAGCAGTCGCTGCGACATGACGCCCCTCAGCGATGCCGCGAGCGAGACGCGGATCTGCTTCTGCTGGTGCGGTGGGAAGAAGTCGATGATGCGGTTGATCGTTTCCGACACGTCGGTCGTGTGCAGCGTCGAGATGACGAGGTGGCCCGTCTCTGCAGCCTGCAGCGCGGCCTTGACCGTGTCGGGGTCCCGGATCTCACCGACGAAGATCACGTCGGGGTCCTGACGCATCGCGCTGCGGAGCGCCGATGCGAAGCTGTTGGTGTCCAAGCCGATCTCGCGCTGGTTCACGATCGCCATGCGGTCGGCATGCAGGATCTCGATCGGGTCCTCGATCGTCAGGATGTGACACGACCGGTTCCCGTTGATGTGGTTGATCATGGCGCCGGTGGTCGTGGTCTTTCCCGACGACGTCGGTCCCGTGATCAGGATCAGACCGCGGTGCTCGCCGGCCAGCGTCTTCACGACGGGAGGGAGACCGAGGGTCTCGAACGATGGGCTCCCCGGAAGGATGCGTCGGACGGCGATGCCTACGCTGCCCCGCTGGCGGAACACGTTGACGCGGAACCGTCCGAGTCCCGACACGGCATAGGCGAAGTCGACCTCACCACCGAGCTTGAAGCGCGTCGCCTGGTCGTCGGTCATGAGCTCCATCGCGGCCCTCTCGCAGTCCGCCGCGGACAGTGGAGGGAACTCGCTCTTGTGGAGGTCGCCGTTGACGCGCACGTAGGGCGGGCCGCCGGCCTTCACGTGAAGGTCGGAAGCCTTCTTGTCCACCACGTAGCGCAGGAACTCTTGGATATCGATACTCATGACCTATAGCTCTCCCAGGACGTCATCCAGTACCCCTTCGGCACGCCGGGGCACCGGGTTGAGCGTCGATTCCCGGGTCACCCCATTAGCCCTGTTTGCCCTGCTCCGCGCTTGGGTAGTTACCCCATCAGAAGCAGCCAGTAGCCGCAAGGTGCGGGGAGGATCTAAATGGCCGAGGAGCAGAGCGTCAAGATGAGCAGGGCCGAGGCCGGCCGCAAGGGTGGCAAGACCACCAAGGAGCGGTACGGGGGCGACCATTTCGGTCGTATCGGCAAGATCGGTGGGAAGAAGGGCGGCGAGACCACCAAGGAGCGGTACGGCAGCGAGTTCTACCAGAAGATCGGCCGGATCGGCGGCTCGAAATAGGGCTGGAAACGACCTAAAACGCCGGGCCCCCGCCGAGATGCGGGGGCCTTTCCTTATGCTCCAGCGGTGGCCTCCCTCCGTGTCCTGACGATCTGGGTTTCGCGGCGTGGCGTAGCCCACTCCGCCCTGTGCTGCGCCGTCGCCCTCGTCCTTGGCGCCGTGCCCGCAGTGGCCCAGGACGAGGAGGAGCCGCGCGTCGAGCTGATCCTCACCAAGCAGCCGGTGTGGCACGAGGACGGGGACCGCCTGGGGCTGGGGTTCCGGGTCGTGAACCACGGCGACGAGGAGCTTTCCGGCTTCGTCGTGACCGTCGCCGCTCACAGCCGCGTGTTGAGCCGGTCCGAGCTCCACGCCAGCTTCGAAGCGGCACCCACCTTCCAGGCGAGCCTGATACAGGTGGAAGTTCCCGAGGCGGCCGCGATCCCCCCGGGAGACAGCCTGAACATCACCGTCGATCCGGCCGTGGGCGATCTCCAGTCCCTGGCCGCAGCTACCGAATCGGGCGTCTACCCCCTTACGATCACGCTCTTCGACGAGAGCCGAACCACGGTCCTGGACTCCGTGACGACTCCGCTCATCTACTACCCGGTCGAGACCGAACTTCCCCTCAACATCGCGCTGCTGATCCCGATCAACGACATCCCCCGGCAGGCCCCCGACGGGACCTTCCCTTCCGAGGTGGACGGCCGCTGGCCCCTGGACGCGGCGGTGTCACAAGGCGGGTGGCTCGACGGCTTGATCAGCGCGCTCGAAACGACCACCGGGCGCCAGCCCCATGTGACCGACGAGCGGCCCACGCGCCGGTCCCGGCGCGGCCGCAAGCGCCAGAAACCGAAACCGCCGCCGAGGCCGGAGCCGCTCCACGTTGGGATCGCGCCGGTGCCACGACTCATCGAAGAGCTCGACGACATGAGCGACGGCTACACCCGCAGCAGGGACGCCGAAGAGGAGGTACGGCCCGGCGACGCGACCGCGACCGCAGCCGGCGACCTGCTGGATCGGCTCGCCGCGTTGCTCGAGACTCCGGGCGTCCAGCCGGTCACGACCCCTTACTCGTTCCCCGACCTGCCGGCGCTCGATGCATCGCCCGTCGCCGATCACCTCATCACGCAGATCGACGAAGGGCAGACGGTCCTGAACGACGCTCTCGGCACGCGCCCGGATCGCAGTTGGATCTTCCCACCTGGGGGCCGCCTCGACGCGGGCACCCTCGAAGAGCTGCAGCGAGCGGCCGAGGAACAAGGCTCCGACCCCGCCACATTCCTGGCCGAAGACTCGCTCGAGCCGTTGACCGACGACCCCGCCGGAGCCGGTTGTCCGACGACCACGCTCAGCTTCACGTGTCCGATCTCAGTCGAGACGTCGGCGGGCACGTCACGGGCATACGCCCTCGACCCGTCGATACAGCAGCGCCTCTTCGAGGTCGCTTCCGGCGAGGACGTTCGGCTCGCGGCTCAGCAGTTTTTCGCCGAGACCTCCGCGATCCGCGAGGAGACTCCAGGTGAACCGGGGCGCATCGTCGCCGCGACGTTGCCGGGCCTATGGGCACCCCGGCCCGGCATCTCGCGCGTCATCCTGGAGGGTCTGCGCGACGCGCCGTGGATCCGTACCGTCACCCCGCATGGAGGCTTCACCGGCGCGCGCGACCTGGTTGAGACGCGCGAGCGCGTCATCCGCACATCGCTACCTCCGCTCGGGAATCTCCCCGAGCCCTCTTACTTCGAAGACCTGAACGTTGCACAACAAGAACTCGAGCACTTCGAAACAGTCGGTCCCCCCGCGTCGTTCGTGCAGCGCTTGACCCGCAACATCCTCACCGCCGAGAGCAGGTTGTGGTGGGGCAACGAGCTCGAGGATCGCGGACGCGCATATGCGACCGAGTCGCTGGCGGAGGTCAATGCCGAAAGGGCGAAGATAAGTATCGGGAGCAGCAAGGAGATCCGCCTCACGTCGCGGACCGCTCCGATCCAGATCGTGGTCTTCAACGATGCCGATTATCCCGTGCGAGTACGCGTGCACCTGTCGTCGAGTGACCTCGACCTCGAGCGTACGGTCGAAGAGACGGTGCAGGCGCGCGGGCTTAAGCAAGTGCGTTTTGACATTTCGGCAGACACGAGCGGCATATTCACCATTCAGGCTGAGGTCGAGACCCCCGACGGTCGCGGGATCGCGGCAACGCCGATCACGATCCGCTCGACTGAATTCAACGAGATCGCGCTGGGCCTGACGTTCGGCGCCCTCGCGTTCCTGATCCTGTTCTACATAACACGCACCGTCAGGCAGCGCCGGCACCCCGAACAGGCCGAAGCTTGAGTTCGCTTGCTCGCGCGACGGCAGTGATGTCGTTCGGCACGGTGCTGTCGCGGATCACCGGCTTGTTGCGGCTCGGTGCGATCGTCGCGGCGCTGGGGGTCGCGGAGAGCAGGCTTCCCGACACCTACAACCTCGCGAACACGGCCCCCAACATCATCTACGAGCTGATCCTCGGCGGCATCCTCACTTCGGTCTTCGTCCCCGTTTTCGTCGAGCTGCTCGAGAAGGAAGGTCGTGACCGCGCGTGGCAGGTCGCAAGTGCGCTCATCAACATCGCGGTCGTCGTCCTGACCGCGGTCACCGTTATCGGTATCGCGGCGGCACCACTGGTGGCGAAGTTCTATGCCCTTCGATGCGCGGGATGTGAAGTCCAACAAGCGGAGATACTCACGCTGCTGCTTCGCCTGTTCATCCCTCAGATCATCTTCTACGGGCTCGCCGCCATGACCGCGGGTCTGTTGAACTCCCACAAGCGCTTCGGCGCCCCGATGTACACGCCGGTCCTCAACAACCTCGCGGTGATCGCCGTGTTCATCGCGTTCCACCAGGCGTTCGGGAACGTCACGTTAGAAAGGGTCACCACACAGCAGCTGCTGGTGGTCGGCTTGGGCACCACCGCGGGGGTCGTGTTGATGGCTGTGGCGCAGCTCCCGTTCCTCCGGGGGCTGGGCCGGTACCGGTTCACCCTGGCGGTGAGGCATCCGTCGATCCGCAAGCTCGCGCGCCTCTCGGTCTTCGTGATCGGCTACGTAGTGACGAACCAGGTCGGCTACCTGGTCGTGCAGTGGCTGGCCAACCGGCAACAGGGCGGCTATTCCGCCTACGTCGCCGCGTTCACGTTCTTCCTGCTGCCCCAGGGCCTGTTCGCGGTATCGATCTTCACGGCTCTGTTGCCCGGCATGAGCGAACATGCAGTCAACGAGCGATGGGACGAATTCCGCGCGCGTCTGTCCACGGGCGTCAGGGCAACGTTCTTCTTGATCCTGCCGGCGGCGATCGGTTACTTCGTCCTCGGGGAACCCGTCGTGCGACTACTGCAACGCGGTGTGATGACGGACCGGTCTACCGAGCTGGTAGCCGACGTGCTGCGCTTCTTCGTGATCGGTCTTGTGCCGTTCTCGATCTTCCAACTGTTCCTCCGCGCGTTCTACGCGTTGCAGGACACCCGCACACCGTTCTTGATCAATTGCGTTGCCACCGTTGTGAACCTCGGGATGAACGTGGCCTTCTTCGAGATCCTTCGCGTTCGGGGACTCGCCCTCGGGCATGCGGTGTCGTACGTCATCGGGATGTTGTTGCAAGGTCGTGTCCTGTCGGAGCGGATAGGTGGGCTCGATCTCCGCCGCGTGCTCCGCAGTGCCGTGAAGACGGTGGGTGCGGGGGTCGGCATGGGCGCGCTCGTGTGGCTGACGTCGCGTCTCCTGGAGGACAACATGACCTTCACCAGCTTCGGCCTTCAGGTCGTTGGTGTCATCGTTCCGGTCCTCGTCGGCGTCGTTTCCTACCTCGGGCTCGCCTACCTGCTGCGCGTCGAAGAGATGAAGCAAGTTGCCGGCCTCGTCGGTCGCCGGATAAGCGGTCGTTGATACCGCCCCCTCAGGTGCCGATAATCACCACATGAACCTTCACCGCGACGAATCCGGGGTCATCGTTTCGTGGTTCGTCAAAGTCGCGATCTTCCTGGCCGTGATCGGCGTAGTCATCTTCGACGTCGGGTCGATCGTCGTGAACGCTTTCACGCTCGACTCGACCGCGGATGAGATCGCGATCGCCGTGTCTCTCACCGTCGATCAAGGCCCGATCACGTCCTATACGGACCAAGAGGTGCTCGAACTCGCCCGCGAGGAATTGGCGTCGAAAGAGGTCGAGAAGGTGCGCGTCCTCCGAAAGGGCACCACCGTCGACCGCACCACCGGCGTCGTCCACATCCGCCTGCGCCGCCGAGCGAACACGCTCGTGACGAAATACATCGGGTTCCTCAAGCCGTATACCGTCGCTACCGGTAACGGCCAAGCCGGCACGAACTAGCCGGCGCGCCGGGCACACTAATCTCAGTCAGATGTCCCAAGAAGTGTCGATGCTCGCGGAGCGATACGCGCTCGAGTCCGCCGTGGCCGACGGAGGGATGGCAACGGTCTGGCGGGCCCGGGACGAGGTGCTCGCCAGGATCGTCGCGGTGAAGGTGCTGCATCCCCATCTCGCCGACGACGAGAGCTTCCTCGAGCGCTTCCGCCGCGAGGCGCTCGCCGCCGCCCGTCTCACGCATCCGAACATCGTAGCGATCTTCGATACCGGCGTCGACGATGGCCACCACTACATCGTGATGGAGTACTGCCCGAACGACACGCTCGCCGAGCTCGTCCGGCGCGAGGGTCCGCTCGACGCCGACCGCGCCGTCGCGATCGGTGCCACGATCTGCAACGCGCTGTCGTACGCGCACAGCAGCGGCGTGGTGCACCGCGACATGAAGCCCGACAACGTGCTGATCGCTGCCGACGGGACCCTGAAGGTCGCGGACTTCGGTATCGCGAAGGCCGCGTTCGTCGGGCACGAGATCACGACGACCGGCTCGCTGCTGGGCACTGTTACCTACATCTCTCCGGAGCAAGCACAGGGGGCCGAACCCGATCATCGCTCCGACATCTACAGCCTCGGGGCGATGATGTACGAGTTCCTCACCGGGCGCGCGCCGTTCAAAGGTGAGACCGCGCTGGCTACCGCGATGATGCATCTGAAAGAACAGCCGGCTCCCCTGCGTTCGTTGCGCGCAGGCATCCCTCGCTCGATCGAAGCCGCCGTCCTCAAGGCGCTCGCGAAGGAACCCAAGAACCGACACCCATCGGCGGAAGAGTTCCGGCGCGATCTGACGCGCGGCGCGACGGTCGCCGGCCCCACCTCGGTGATGCGCGCCGCGCCCGCTCCGTCGGCGACGCCCGCGTCGGCGCCGTCGCACGACGATGGACGATGGATCGGCCGTGTGATAGCGCTCGTCGTCGCGCTCATCCTCGTCGCGGTCGCGATCGCGTGGCTCCTCGGCCCCGCGGACGACAGCGGTACCGGAGGCGACTCCACCGGCGCCACTACACCGATCGATATATCCGAGGTCGCCGATTTCGATCCGCACGGCAACGATGGAGAAGAGCATTCCGAGCAGGTCGGCGCGGCGATGGATGGAGACGCGAGTTCGGCGTGGACGACGGAGAACTACAACACGCCGCTGAAGGATCAGAAGCCGGGCGTAGGACTCGTCTTCGACCTCGGCGAGGAGGCCGAAGTGGGCGAGATCCAAGTGATCGGGGCACCGGGCATGACCTTCGAACTGCGCAGCTCCAACGAGTTCGGTGACACCGAGACAGAGTTCGAGAGGATCGAGACCGAACAAGCCGTCGACGGCGTAACGACGATCGAGGTGGATGCCGAAACCGCTCAGTACTGGTTGGTCTGGATCACTCACCTTCCGGGCGACGAGCCCGGCGCAGCAGCGATCAACGAAGTCAGGTTCTTTGGACCCTGACCATCGCGACTCCTCCGACAAGGAGTTGCTCTCGCAGAGCGTCGCCGGGGATACCGACGCATTCGGGGTCCTGATGAAGCGCCACGAACAACGCATCTTCGCTCTCGCGCTGCGGATCATGGGGAACCGTTCCGACGCGTTCGACGCGACGCAGGATGCCTTCATCTCCGCGTATCGTCAGGCAGGTTCGTTCCGCGGCGACTCCGCTGTCGGTACCTGGCTCTACCGGATCGCGGTCAACGCGTGCAAGGACCTGTTGCGTAAACGCAGCCGCTGGGTGGCACAGGACGAACAAACGCTGGAGGCCCTCGAGGTTTCCGAGGCGCGCCTCGAATCGGCAGTGACGGACCGGCTCGTGATCCGGGACGCACTTGCCGCGCTGCCCGACGAATACCGCGAGGCGGTGGTGATGCACGACATCGGAGGGATCCCGTACGAGGAGATCGCATCGCTGACCGGTACCCAGATAGGGACCGTCAAATCACGCATCAGCAGGGGCCGGCGGCGTCTCGCGGAGTTGATGGAACATCCCGAGCATCCCGGCACGTCAAAGGAAGTGAGATGAATCCCATCGATCACGAACGCTATTCGGAGCGCCTGAGCGGCTACGTGCGCGGCGAACTCGGTCCTGAGGAGACCGAGGAGATCCGCGCGCACCTCCTCGAGTGCCCGATGTGCCGCCACGAGGAAGCCGCACTGATCGCGCTTTCCGCCGCCCCGATCGAGGGACTGAGCGGCGAGGAGAGCGAGCGGCTACATGCGACGGTGATGGCAGAGATCGCGGACCAACCGAAGCTGGCGGTGGCGCCGTCGCAGGCAACATCGCCCCCGCCGCGTCGATCGTGGGCTCCCCGGGTCGCGCAGTTCATGGCCGCCGCGGCGGTTATAGCGCTGGCGACCATCTACCTCACGAACCCAGAGGTGAGCCCGTTCGGTGGCGCCGACCGCGGCGAGCCCGCGGCCGGACGAGTTTCCGAGGAGGGGGGCGCAGATGAAGAGCGTTTCGAGGGTGCCGGCGGTGAGGGCGGGGACACGGTGGAGGCCGCGCAGGAACCGATAACCGACGCCGAAGGCAACGTCGTCGGAAGCGAGGCCGGTGCGGACCGCGGTACGGAGGGAGAGCGCGGCAACCTGCAGGGAACCACCTCTGCCGGCAGCGGGGGCGGTGACGCAGGCCGGGAAGGCGATGAGGAAACCGCGATCGCCGCGCCCCTTAAGGCGAATCCCCTGTCGCTCGGCGTCGGCGCGGCCTATCGCGGACGGATCTGACCCAAGCGATAGAAGCATCTAGCAGGGGAATCCTCCGCGCGCGACTGCGTTGATAGGTTTGATGAAGATGACCGAAACCGCGCGCAACGTCGTGATCATCGGCTCCGGACCGGCGGGACTCACCGCTGGTGTGTACGCCGCGCGCGCCGACCTCAACCCGTTGATGATCGAGGGCGTCGAGGCCGGCGGGCAGCTGATGTTGACGACCGAGGTGGAGAACTATCCCGGGTTCATCGACGGCATCATGGGCCCGGAATTGATGGAGCGGATGCGCAAACAGGCGGCGCGGTTCGGTACCGAATTCATCACCGACAACGTCACGAAGGTCGACTTCTCGCAGCGTCCGTTCCAGGTCTCGACCAGTGATCAGATGATCACCGCACGCGCGGTGATCATCTCCACCGGTGCCTCGGCCAAGATGCTCGGCGTTCCGGGCGAGAAGGAGCTGCTGGGCCACGGCGTGTCGACGTGTGCGACCTGCGACGGCTTCTTCTTCAAGGAGCAGGACCTCATCGTCGTTGGTGGTGGGGACTCGGCGATGGAGGAAGCGATCTTCCTCACGAAGTTCGCCTCGAAGGTCACGATCGTGCACCGGCGCAACGCGTTCCGCGCCTCGAAGATCATGCAGGATCGCGCCCTCAACCACCCCAAGATCGAGGTCGTGTGGGACTCGGTCCTGACGGAGATCTTCGGCAACGGAAAGGTCGCCGGGGCCCGTCTGAAAAACGTCAAGACCGGCGCCGAATCCGAGCTCGCGTCGGGTGGCGTCTTCGTCGCCGTCGGACATACGCCCAACACGAAATTGTTCGAAGGTCACCTCGAACTCTCCGGCGGTTACATCGTCACGAAGGGCCACGACACACAGACTTCGGTCGCCGGAGTGTTCGCCGCGGGCGACGTCGTCGACTTCCGCTACCGGCAGGCGATCACCGCGGCCGGCATGGGATGCATGGCCGCGATCGACGCCGAGCGCTACCTGGAGTCGGGCAACAACCACGGCTGAAGCACCGGCCGGAGAACCATCTAGCTCCCGCTCCAGTCGTTAACCTCGTCATCACCTATGAGAAACCGTTCGCTTCACTTGCTCTGGTTGTCGTTCGCCTGCTTCGTCGCGCTGAGCGCCGCGGCCCCCGGCATCGCGTCGGAGGGCTACCTCCGCCCGGTGATGTCCGCGGACGGCAAAACGTTCCCGGTGGCGCGCTCGAGCTGGTACTCGGTCATCAACTTCCGTAACGACTGGCACGCGCCGCGTATGCGCTTCTACCCCGGCATCGGATGGATCCAGGACGGGTTCCACGAGGGCAACGACATCTTCGCGGAGCCCGGCACCCCGATCAGGGCTGTGCTCGGGGGCCGTGTGGAGAACCTGGGGTGGACGTTCTACTCCGGGTGGCGGGTCGGGGTACGCGGCGACGACGGCCGCTACTGGTTCTATGCGCATATGCGCCGGTTCGTGCCCGGTCTCGCGATCGGAAGCAACCTCGAAGCCGGGACGATCATCGGAGAAGTGGGTAATACCGGGTACGGCGAAGAGCCGGGACACAGCAACGAGTTCACGTACCACTTGCACATCGGCATCCAGGAACCGTCCGGGGAGTGGGTGGATCCTTATCCCCTCATGAGGAAGCTTTACCGTCGCTCGGTGGAGAACACTAGGTGAGAGGCCTGATCCGTGAAGGCGACCGCTCACAGCGGGTCGCCGACGTTCAAGCGCGGCTCCGCGCGTTCGGTCTCGAGATCGACGACGAGTGGGGTTGGTTCGGTGACAGCACCAAGCGCGCCGTGCGCGCGTTCCAGCAGCGGCGCGGGATCCTGATCGATGGCATCGTCGGTCCGCATACGTGGAGCGAGCTCGTCGAAGCGTCGTGGTACCTCGGCGATCGCGACCTCTATCTGAAGCATCCTCCGATGCGCGGTGACGACGTCTTCGCCTTGCAAGCGCGGCTAAACGCGCTCGGCTTCGACGCCGGCAAGGAAGACGGGATCTTCGGGGTCGCCACCGACAAGGCCGTGCGCGCGTTCCAGAAGGAGTACGGAGTCCCCGGCGACGGGATCTTCGGGTTGGTGAGTCACGCGGCGCTGGTGGGCCTCCGCGTCGATCGCCCCGGGACCGCGGCGCGGCTTCGGGAGGAACTCAGGCAGGCCGAGGGGCGCGGTCTGGTCGGAGCGGTGATCGTGATCGATCCCGGGCACGGAGGGACCGATCCCGGTGAGATCGCTCGCAACGGAGCCACCGAGGCCGACATCTGCTGGAGGTTGGCGCAGCGGCTGGCCGACCGGTTCGTCACGGCGGGAGCGCGCGTCCGATTCACGCGGCGCGAGCCCGACGGACCAACATCGTCCGAGCGCGCTGCGCTGGCGAACGAGGTCGACGCAGATCTGTTCCTGTCGCTACATCTCAACCACACATCCGAGCCCACCGCCGAGGGGAGCTCGACCTTCTACTTCGGTGGGTCGCGCTCGGGCGAGGCGCTCGCGGACCAGATCCAGAGCGAGCTCGTGTCGCTCGGCCTACGCGACTGCCGGAGTCACGCGCAGAGCTACACGATCCTGCGCGAGACGCGGATGCCGGCGGTGCTCATCGAGCCGGTCTTCATCACCAACAACGACGAGGCGAAGCGCCTCCAGGATCCGGAGTTCATCGCCGACGTCGCCACCGCGATCGTCGGCGGTGTCCGCCGTTTCTACGGTGAAGGACTGGCCGCGGTCGAACCGACTAGGAGGACCTAGACATCGGGCGACGCGGTCGTCGCCGTGGAGCCGGGAGCGTCCCCGAGGATGATCTGCCCGAGACGCTCGAGCTCCTCACCCGAGACGAAGTCCACGACGATCTTCCCCTTGCGCTTGCCCATCTCGACCCGCACCCGCGTCTGCAGGTGTTGTGACAGCTGCCGTTGCACCTCGAGCGCGGCGGGGGATGCCTCGGCCGCAGCCCGCTTCGTGGGAGCGATCGCCCCCGACATCGTCTGGTAGCGCCGGACCTGGTCCTCGGTCTCGCGGGTCGACCACCCCTCGTCTGCGGCCCGGCGCGCGAGACGCTCCATGAACGGATTCCCCTGCAGGCCGAGCAACGCCTTGCCGTGACCCGCGGTGAGCCGTTCGTCCGACAGCATCTGTTGCACGCCGAGAGGTAGCTCGAGCAGACGGAGCGTGTTCGTGATCGTCACGCGGTTCTTGCCGACGCGCTCCCCCAACGCTTCCTGCGTGAGGCCTCCCTCTTCGATCAACTGCTTGTAGCCGGCGGCTTCCTCGATCGGGTTGAGATCCTCGCGATGGATGTTCTCGACGAGCGCGCGTTCGAGGGAGCCACGCTCGTCGGTCTCGACCACTACGACCGGAACGCGTTCGAGACCCGCGCGCACCGACGCGCGGAGACGGCGTTCGCCGGCGATCAGTTCGTAACGATCCCCGCGCTCGCGAACGAGCAACGGTTGCAGGATGCCCAGTACCCGGATCGAATCCGCGAGTTCGGCTATCGATGTCTCGTCGAACGCGCGCCGGGGTTGATTCGGGTTCGTATCGATCGCATCGATCGGGACCTCGAGCGATCCGCCGTCCCGAGTTGACGACTCGGAGTCCGCCGGCGTCGACGGCAACAGCGAATCGAGGCCGCGCCCCAAGCCGCGGCGGTTCATCGGTACACAGTCCAGAACTCGGGCCGTGGGAAGGCGTCATCGAGGCCTTCGGGTTCCGCCGTGGTCGTGCCGTAGCCGCGACCGCGTGGTCCCGGCGTCGCGACTGCGACCTCCTTCGGCGCGTCGTCGATGCGCACCTCGGCGCGCGCGTCGCGCTCCTTCGGCGGGAGCGGTGGAACGTGTACCTCCATGCCGTAGCGCTCCTCCATCTCCGCGGCAAGCAACCGGTACGAGATCGCGCCCCGCGACGATGGATCGAGCGTGACGACGGGCTCGCCGTACGACGGCGCCTCGGACAATCGAACGCTGCGCGGGATCACCGTCTTGTAGACGAGGTCGCCGAAGTGACCTCGCACCTCATCCGCGACCTGGCTCGACAGCTTCGTCCGCGCGTCGTACATCGTCATCAGCAGTCCCGCGATGCGGAGCTCGGGGTTGAGCGCCCGGCGCACGCGTTCGGCCGTTTCGAGAAGCTGTCCGAGGCCCTCGAGCGCGTAGTACTCACACTGCACCGGAACGATCAGGTCCTGAGCCGCCGCGAGCGCGTTCACCGTCAAGAGCCCGAGCGACGGCGGGCAATCGAGGAACACGATCTCGTAGCGCTCCCCCACCCCCGCGAGCGCCTCGGAGAGCTTCCTCTCGCGCGCCATCACTCCGGCCAGCTCGATCTCGGCCCCCGCGAGATCCACCGTCGCCGGAACGCAGTCGAGGTTCTCGATCGACGTCGTAGCCACCACGTCGTCGAGGGCCGCATCCCCGGCCAGGAGATCGTAGGTGGAGCGCGGCACCGAGCGGTGGTCGATCCCGACGCCGGTCGTGGCGTTGGCCTGCGGATCCACGTCGACGATCAAGACCTTGTGTCCCCGCAACGCGAGCGCGGCGCCGGCGTTCACCGAAGTGGTGGTCTTGGCGACGCCGCCCTTCTGGTTGGCAACGCAGACGAGCCGGCCGCGCCCCGTCTCGATCGGTCGGGTTTCAAGTAATTTCCAGGTCTTATCCATCCGCCCTCTCTCCCGCGTTTCGCCCACCGTACAGAATCGTGCCATCGAAAACGCGGGTTTCGGGGATAACGGGGGCCGAAGTCCCGGCGAAGACGATCGCGATCCCGGTCCGTGTCATCAGCGGGTACAGGAGCTCGAACGAGCGTTCCGGGGGGGCTAGTGCCCGGGCGGTGGCGATCGCATGCGCCTCGGCCCATCCCTCGGTCCGGGCGGCCTGGTCGGCGCTCATCCGGGACACCTCGCAGTCGAGCTCGAGGGTACGGACCGCCTCCTCGAGGAACGCCGCCCGTCGCTCGCGGGGCTCGAGCAACCGCCAGTGGCGGGTGGGATCGGCGATCGCCAGCGGGATCCCCGGAAGGCCGGCTCCCGACCCCACGTCGACCGCCGGGCCCGGAGGAGCCGCGGCCACCAGGGGGAGCGCCCGCAGAGAATCGTCGATGTGACGGGTGCGGACCCGGACGAGGTCGCGGGGGGAGATCAGATCGAGCCGGGGCCCGAAGCGGGCGATGAGTTCCTCGTAGGTTGCGAGCCGGGCTTCGGCCTCGGGCTCATGCACGACGTTCCACGGGGAACATCGCCACTTTGGATTCGTCGAGATAGATTGCCAGTTTCTGGCTATCCGCCGCGGACGACCACTTTGCGGTTCGGTTCATCGCCTTCGGAGAAGCTCGATGCACCCTCGATCTCGGCCACGGCGTCGTGGACGATCTTGCGCTCGTAGGCGGTCATCGGCTCCAGCTCGATCTCGGTGCCCCTGGCCTTGGCGCGCTCGGCGATCGCGCGCGCGTAATCCGCGAGCGACGCCCGGCGCCGCGCTCGGTATCCCTCGACATCGACCAGCAACCGGACGCGCGATCGCAACCGGCGTTGCACCGCGGTACGGGCGAGCTCCTGGAGCGCGTCGAGGGTCTGGCCTCGCCGTCCTATCAAGACGCCCAGAGCCTCCCCGTTGACGTCGATGAACGCGCTCGTTTCGTCGACCGATGTCTCCACCTCGGCATCGAGCTCCATCGCCTCGAGCAATCCCGAGAGGAACTCCTGGGCCGTCTCCGCGACGGCCTCCGGGGTTGCCGGCTCGACCTCTTCGACGTCCTCGGCCGGTGGAGCCGCGGCCTCTGGCGCGGCCTCGACGTCGGGTTCGGGCGCGCCCTGGGGCGCTTCGTCCTGCTCGCTCATCGTTTCTTCTTCTTCTTGCTCGACGGATGCGGTTTCGATGCCCGGGTCGGCGAGCGTTGACCGTTGTCCCCGCCGCCCTTCGAAGGCGATGCCGTTACCGGTTTGTCGGACGGTTTGCCGCCCCCGGCCTTGCCCTTCTTACCCGGCTTATCGGGCGGCGCGCCATCCGGCACGTTATGGGGAACGACGCGGAGGATGATCTGCTGCTGTCCGATCGTCCACAGGTTCGTTGTGAGCCAGTAAACGACGACGCCGGTCGGGAAGTTGTAGGCGAAGACCATCAGCATGATCGGCATGATCTTCGTGAACATCTGCATCTGCTGCGCCTGCTGGTCGGACACGCCTTGACCGCCGCGGCTCTGCAGCTGCTTCTGCATGTACCAGGTGCTCGCCCCCATGAGGACCACCAGGATCAGATACGGGAGCGCATCGACGATCCCGTTACCACACGGGGTGCTCAGGCCCGACGGGTCCTGCCCGCTCAGCGCACCGTTGCTCGAACAGTCGAGACGCAAGCCGAGGAACTGGTTGACGTCGAGCCAGCGCTCGCGGAGCGCGTCGGCCAGAGCAGAGTTCTGGATCTGCTCCAGGATCCCGGGGATGCCCTCGCGCGCGACGTATTCGCCCGGTGCGACCGCCTTGCCTCCGGCCGAGCCGTCGGCGGTCGCACCCTTCTCCGCCACGAAGCCCATATACGCGAGCGGCTTGCTCACCACGTAATAGAGGCCGATCAGCACCGGGAACTGCATCAGCAGCGGGGCGCAGCCCCCGAACGGGTTGACGCCGTGCTCCTTGTAGAGCGCCATCGTCTCTTCGTTGACCTTCTGGCGGTCGCCCTTGTACTTCTTCTGGATCGCCTTGACCTCGGGCATGATCCGCTGCATCTCCCGCTGGGAGCGCGTCTGCTTGATCGATAACGGCAACAGCAGGACCCGGACCGCGACCGTGAGCAGGATGATCGCCAGGGCGTAGCTCGGGATGACGGCGAAGAAGCCCGCGAGCGCGGTGGCGAAGACCTCGAAGAAACCCATCTACGCCGCGACCTTTCGCTGGGGGACGGGATCGACCCCACCGGGGTTCCACGGATGGCAGCGAGCGATACGGCGCAGCGCCAGCCACGACCCGCGCGCGGCCCCATGAGTGGAGATCGCTTCGGCCGCATATGCCGAGCAGGTGGGGTGGAAGCGACAGCGCGGCCCGAACAGGGGGGAGATCCAGCGCCGGTAGGCGGCGATCACGCCCGTCAGGACCCTCGCTACGGGACTCACGACGCCACCCCGGCGCGGCGCAGGGCCCTGCCGAGATGCTCTTCCAGTTCCTGGAACGAGAGCCGAGCGAGCGTTGCGTGGGCGCGGATCGCCACATCCATGCCGTGGCGCGGACCCCCGGCGCGGAACGCCTCCCGCAGGCGCCGCTTGATCCGGTTCCGCACGACCGCACCGCCGGTAGACGAGGGGACCGCAAGACCGAGGCGGGTCGGGGCCGCCGGGTGCGGGCGCGGCGCTACGAAGACCGTGACGCCGTCGCTGGACGCCCTGATGCCCTCCGCATAGAGACGGCGGAACTCGGTGCTGGTCGCGATGGTGCGCTCAGGATCCATAGTGGACGGCGGGGACCGTCAGGCGGAGATCCGAGCGCGACCCTTGGCGCGGCGATGCTTCAGGATCGCGCGGCCGGCGCGGGTCTTCATCCGAGCGCGGAAGCCGTGCTTGCGCTTCCTGCGACGCGTATTGGGTTGAAAGGTTCTCTTCGTCACGGAGGTGTCCTAATCCGGTCCCGGCGCGGCGACCCCGATCTCGCCGACCGTTTTCCACATCGCGAAATCCGTCGTGGTTTCTGGGGGTGACGGGAGTATAGCGGTTACCGCGTTTGCCCTAGTAAACGGCTACGCAGGGCTTCTTCGCGCGAGCGCATGAAATTTCATCTTGACGGTTGTTGCCGCGCGGCTACACGATACGCGCCGGCTGAAGGTCTCGAGCGATGGCGCGAGGGGCTTGAGGCGGTCACTTCCCCCCGGCGATCGTCGGCTGAGCATCACCCTTGTGCCGTGGCACCACAGAGCTAGTCCACACCTGTGGATTAACTTGTTGGCCGAAGCGAAGGACCTGCTCAGACACCCTCTCTCGCCCCCCACGGCGACGCTCCGGAAGCGTCTTTCGGCGCCGGCTCGAGCTCTGAGACGGTTCCGCACCTGTGGATAACGTGAGTAAGGGGGAGCTCAATTGTCTGGAGTCGAGGTCGACATCTCCGATCCGTCGCGTGTTGGCGAACACGCATCTTCGCGGGTCGACGAACCAGCGCTTCCCACCGATGAGTTCGGTGGGACGTCTCTGACCATCACTGCACCGGATCTCTGGGCGCGCGCGGTCCCCGCGCTCCGGTCCCGTCTGTCGGACGGAAACTTCACGGCGTGGTTCGGTCACGCGCGGCCCACGACCCTGGACGGAGAGACGTTCGTCCTCGCCTTCCCCAGCACGTTCGTGAAGGATTGGGTGGACGGACGCTACCTGGACGACCTCCGCACCGTCCTCTCGCAGATCGCGGAGCGCCCCATCTCGGTCGCTCTCGTCACCGACGAAGCCTTGGCGGAAGCCGCTCCGGACTTCGGGCCCGTTCCCGTCGCCGCCCCCGTCGAAGACGAGACTCCGATCGAGTCACACCGCTTCCATCCGAAGTACACGTTCGACTCGTTCGTGATCGGCTCGTCCAACCGGTTCGCCCACGCCGCCGCGCTCGCGGTATCCGAAGCTCCCGGCGCGCCGTACAACCCGCTGTTCATCTACGGGGAAGCGGGGCTCGGCAAGACCCACCTGTTGCACGCGATCGGCCGCTACGTCACCGAGTGCCACCCCGATCTTGTGGTGCGCTACGTCTCGACCGAGGAGTTCATGAACGACTTCATCGCGGCGCTGCAACGCCGCACGATCCCGCAGTTCCACCGCCGCTACCGCGCCGCCGACATCCTGCTGATCGACGACATCCAGTTCCTCGAGGGCAAGGAGCGGACGCAGGAGGAGTTCTTCCACACGTTCAACGCCCTCCATCCGAAGAGCCAGATCGTGATCTCGTCGGACCGGCCCCCCAAGAAGATCGCCACGCTCGAGGAGCGCCTTCGCACGCGCTTCGAGTGGGGCCTGATCACCGACATCCAGCCACCCGACCTCGAGACCCGCCTCGCGATCCTCCGCAAGAAGACGGAGACCGATCGTTTGCACGTGACCGACGAGGTCATGAACTACATCGCGAGTCGCATCCAGACGAACATCCGCGAACTCGAGGGCGCGCTGATCCGCGTCACGGCATATGCATCGCTGACCCGCTCCGAGGTCACTCTGGAGCTGGCTCAGAACGTGCTCCAGTCACTGCTGCCGAATGTGAACGACGCCCGGCGCGTCACATCGGATCTGATCATCTCGGTCGCCGCGGAGTACTTCGACGTCACCGCCGACGAGATCTGCTCCGCCAGTCGCTCCCGCCCGCTCGTCAATGCGCGCCAGGTGGCGATGTACCTGTGCCGCGAGCTCACCGACCTGTCGCTCCCGAAGATCGGGGAGCGTTTCGGGGGCCGCGACCACTCAACGGTGATCTTCGCCGTCAACAAGGTACGAGAGCACATGCAGGAGCAGGAAAACTGGTTCGAGCAGGTCAGGGAGCTAACGACCCGCGTTCGCCAACAGGCCGCGCGGCTCTAAGGACGCGGAAGCCTCTGAGACTGTGGAGTACAGGCCCGGGTCGCGAATAACTACGGAGCGTCCCCAAGTCATCAACGATGTCGTTCGCGCCTCCGCCAACACGCCCGCGAACGCCGGACCAGGACATCTGGGCGGTGGCCAACATACCCACAGGCCCTACTACGTAGTACGAGGAAAACCCTTTAGATCTTCAAGGTCGGAAACAGTGGATGGAGTCACTTCCATGTCCGGATGCTTGTCACAGCCTCTAACTAAGATTCGAACCAGACCTGCGATCGGAGGATCTAGATGAAGTTCCGCTGCGAACGTGATGAGCTCCTGAATGCCGTGCAGTTCGCGTCGCGTGCGATCTCGAACCGCGCCACGCTCCCGGTGCTCTCGGGTCTCAAGATCGACGCGCAGGAGGACGCGCGCGTTCGCGTTGCAGCGACTGATCTCGAGCTCACGATGGAGACGACTTTCGCCGCTGCGGTCGACGAGCCGGGGAAGGTGATCGTCCCGGGCCGGTTGTTCGGCGAGATGACTCGCAGTCTCGGCGCCGGGCAGGTGAGTGTCGCGTCGGGCGAGGCCGAGGTCGAGATCTCCTCGGGACGCGGGCACTTCCGCGTCCGCTCTCTCGCACCGGACGATTACCCGGCGCTGCCGATCGAGGAACGTGACGGAGACGGCGCGGCGATCACGATCGAGATCGAAGGCGACCTCCTCGCGACTGCGCTCTCGCAGGTCGTACGCGGCGCATCGACCGACGAGAGCCGCCAGATCCTGACCGGAGTGTTGTGGGAGATCGACGACACCAAGCTCAAACTAGCGGCGACCGACTCGTACCGGCTCGCGGTTCGCGAGGTCGACATCCCCTCCGGCACCTCGGAGACCCGCAAGGTCGTGCTCCCGTCGCGAACGCTGGGCGAGCTGGCTCGTTCGCTGCAAGGCGGCGGCCGCACCGTGACGGCCTCGGTGCGCGACAACCTCGTGTCGTTCGCGATCGGCGGTGGGGCCGACGGTGATTCTCCCGAGGAGGCGACGATCGGATCGCGCTTCATCGAAGGCGAGTTCCCGAAGTATCAGCAGCTGATCCCGGCGGGCTACCCGAACACGCTCGAGGTGGATCGCGAGGCACTGCTCGAGGTCACCAAGCGCGTCGGCCTCCTGGCGCAGAACAACCTGCCGGTGAAGCTCCAGCTCGGCAACGAACTCGAGGTGTCGGCGCATACGCCGGATGTCGGTGAGGGCCAGGAGGTTATCGACGCCGACTACAACGGCGAGCCGCTCGTGATCGCGTTCAACCCGCAGTTCCTCTACGAGGGTGTGTCGGCGATCCAGACCGAGCGCGTCGTGATCGAGGTGGGCGACGGACTCAAGCCGGCGATCCTCCGCGGCCAGGGCGAGCCGGCGTTCACATATCTCCTGATGCCCGTGAGACTTTCCTAGAACCCCGTCGCGTTAGCGCGCGGCGACCCATATCGAGCAGGTGACGGCGTGCGCATCGACAGGCTGGGACTAGAGGACTTCAGGAACTACGAGCGCCAAGAGATCGCGTTCGCGGCGGGCCTGAACCTGATCCGCGGCCGCAACGCCCAGGGCAAGACGAATCTCCTCGAAGCCGTCCATTGTCTGAGCGGGCTGGGCTCGCCACGCGCGGCAGACTCCGCGCTGGTCCGCGAGGGATCCGAGCGTGGGTTGGTCCACGCCGACGTCACCCGGAAGGAGCGCTCCGTTCGGATCGATATGGAGTTCCGTCCCGGGCGGGGGACCCGCGCCCTCGTCAACAAGTCCGCGCTGCCGCGGACGAGGGCTCTGGCGGAGTACGCGGTGACGGTGTTCTTCGGACCCGACGAGCTCTCGCTCGTGAAGGGCTCGCCCGACGGCCGGCGCCGGTTCCTCGACGAGCTTGCGGTCAAGCTGCGTCCGGCGCGCGACGCGGTGCGGCGTGAGCTCGAGCGTGTCCTCAAGCAACGCAACGCGCTCTTGAAGGAAGGACGGCGCGGCGATCTCGACGAGGCCACGCTGGAGGTGTGGGACGAGTCACTGTGCCGGACCGGAGCGACGCTCGCACTCGCCCGGCTCCAGAGCCTCGCGCACCTGGTGCCGCATGCGACGAAGCGTTTCGAGGAGGTGGCCGGGGGCGGCCGTCTCGAGCTCTCCTACGTGAGCTCGTGGCTCAACGCCGAGATCGCCGACGGCGCGCTACGTGATCCCGGCTCGATCTCCGAGGAGATCCTTGCCGAGCAGCTCAAGGCCAGGGTCGTCTCGATGCGACGCGCCGAGGTCGAGCGCGGCCAGTCGCTCGTTGGACCACAACGCGACGACATCTCGGTGCGTCTTGCGTCGGGAACGGACGCGGGTGCGTTGATGGATGCCCGCACGTTCGCGTCGCAGGGCGACCAGCGCACCTCTGCGCTCGCGTTGAAGCTCGCGGAGCACGATCTCCTCAGCGAGGTTCTCGACGACGAGCCGATCCTGCTGCTGGTCGACGTTTTCTCGGAGCTCGACCCGCACCGACGCGCGTGGCTGGCGAGTGCGGTGCGCAACCTGAGCCAGACGCTGGTGTCGTCGGCGGAGGCGAGCGATGCCGACGCCGCGGGGGCCGAGCTGGTG
>JBOGWY010000256.1:0-8408 GCA_050694015.1 Actinomycetota bacterium
AGAACTTGAACGGCTTCACTTCTCGCGCGACGGCGGCGCGCTCTTGCCGGCCTCGGCCTCGTCGAAACGAGCGAGTGCGAATAAGAGGTCGGATACCCGGTTGAGATAACGGAGCACCTCGGGGTCGGCGATGTGACCGGCCCGATTCATCGAGACCGCCTGTCGTTCGGCGCGCCTGATCGTGGAGCGGGCGAGGTCGAGGCCGGCGGAGCCCATCGCCTCGCCGGGGAGGACGAACTCGTTGCGGAGCGGGTGCTCCTCGAGCAGGGCATCGATGTCGCGTTCGGCTTGCTCGGTCATCGACGGCGTGACCTTCGAGATGCCCTCCTGCAGCTTGGCGCGGTTCTGCTCGGAGGTCGCGAGCTCGGCCCCCACGACGAACATCTCGCGCTGGATGCGGATGACGATCGCCTCGACACGGGGGCTCAGCCCACCGGCGCGGGCGATGCCGAGGGCAGAAACGGCCTCGTCCAATGTCCCGTAGACCTCGGTGCGGACGTCGTCCTTGCTCACGCGGCCCCCATAGAGGAGCCCGGTGGTCCCGTCGTCACCCTTCTTCGTATAGATCTTCACGCCGAACCCTTTTGTGAGCACATAGCCGCGTTTTCACGCCTGCGCTTGCAGAAGAAAAGACCTTACGACGTGCGAACCGCGCGTCTCAGAGCGCGCCCAGACGTAGCTGTGTTAGCAAAGTTCAGTGGTTGTGGCCGTGCCCGTGGGAGTGGGAGTGGCCTCCGCCGATCGAGATCGAGGGCATGAGGGGCAGGTTGATGCGCTTGGCGGGCCGCGGCTTCGGCGGGAGCAGGTTCACCAGCTCCTTGGTCGCGACCTCGAGCTGTTGCGAGACTTCGCTGTCGGGGGCGTGCGTCACGATCGGGACGCCGTCGTCGGCGAGCATGCGCAGCTCGGGATCGATCGGGATCTGGCCGAGCAGCGGCACGTGCAACTTGTCCGCGAGGACCTGGCCGCCACCTTCACCGAAGATGCGGTACTGCTTGTCGTCGTCGCCGCGGAAGTACGACATGTTCTCGATCACGCCGGCGACCGACAGTCCGGTCTTCTCGGCCATGAAACCGGCGC
The DNA here is from genome assembly GCA_050694015.1 of Actinomycetota bacterium. Classification (GTDB taxonomy): domain Bacteria; phylum Actinomycetota; class CADDZG01; order CADDZG01; family WHSQ01; genus JBOGWY01. The sequence continues at coordinate 1,081 of JBOGWY010000256.1, forward strand.
GCTGCGCGACCTTCTCGGACACCTGCTGCGGAGTCGTGACGATGACCATCGACGCGCCCGGAAGGAACTGCGCGATCGAGATCGATACGTCCCCGGTGCCCGGCGGCAGGTCGACCAAGAGGTAGTCGGGCTCGTCCCAGTGCACGTCGGTGAGGAACTGCTGCAGCGCCTTGTGGAGCATCGGCCCACGCCACACGACGGGGTTGTCTTCCGCAGTGAAGAGCCCGATCGAGACGACCTTCACGCCGAACATCTCCGGCGGCATGATCATGTCCTCGACGACGGTGGGTCGTTCGTGGACGCCGAGCATCCGCGGGATCGAGAAGCCCCAGACGTCGGCGTCGAGAAGGCCGACGCGGTGGCCCTGCTTCGCGAGCGCGGCGGCGATGTTCACCGTCGTCGTCGACTTGCCGACGCCGCCCTTACCGGACCCGATCGCGATGACCTGGGTGGGCGAGTCGGTACGCGCGAAGGGAGCCGGGGTCTCCTTGCGAAGTCCGCCGACGAGGGCCTGGCGCTCCTCCTCGGTCATCGACGTGAGCTCCACGGCTACGTTGCTGATTTCGGGATAGGTCTCCTTGAGCTTGGCCGGGATGACCTGGTGGAAGTAGTCCTTGAGAGGACAGCCGGGGATCGTCAACGCCACGAGAACGGTGATCTCGCTACCGTCGATCGTGATGCCACGGACCATGTTGAGGTCGTTGAGGCCGCGGTGTAGCTCGGGATCCTGGATCTCGCCGAGGACCGCGGAGATCTGCTCCTGAGTGGGCATAGCCATGTGAATTCGCTCCTTATTCGCCCTGCTAGGCGGGCATATTTCCAAGGTTAAGCGATTACTCAGTTTGCAACGGAGCGACGGACCATCGTGTTCCCACGATCGGACCGTCCCGTCTGACAGGATGCGGGCGGGCGATGTTTCCAAGATCACGAAAGGGGCGGCCGTGAACGACGAACAACGGGCAGGAACCGCAGGCGTCGCGGTGCCGCTCCGCACGATCCTTCTCGGCGTGGCACTGGCGGTCATCGTGGGGCTCGTGGTTGCGGCGTCCGTGAGCACCCCGAACGACACCGCAGATACCGCCGACACGGCCGACCAACCGGATCAAGAAGCGGCGCCCGATCTCGTCGCGGAGATCGAATCGGCCCTGAAGAACGCTGCTACGGCAGAAGAGTCATATCTCACGACGCACTCGCGCTACACGGAGCGGATCGAGGATCTCCAAGCGGAGGGTCTGCTGGTCCCGCCGAACATCCAGATCCTCGTTCAAGCCCGGGGCGGACGCGGCTACTGCATCATGGCCGGCACCGCGCAAGTCGTTCTCCACTACGACAGTGATACGGGGGCCCCAGCGCAGGGCCCGTGTCCGCCGGGCGGTTAGACGATCAAGTCCAGCGCGTCCTCGACGAGGTCGATCCGCGCCGAGTCGTGCATCCCGATGTAGTCGCCGTCGACCTGCACCGGCAGATCGCGCTCGCTGGATAGTTCGATCGTGCGCGCGTCGTGGTGATAGGTCGCGTTGCGCCACCGCGGATGTGACCGGCTCACGAGCACGCCCCACGCGATCCGGGGGACCGTCACGAGCCGGATCTTCTTCAGCCCGAAGACGTCGAGACCCCCATCGAGCGTGGCCTGCGGACACACATCGACCGGGAACCGCTTGAAGTACGTGAACGGCCGTGCGTTGCAGCACACCGCCAGCGCGACCTGCTCCGGCTCGCCGCCGTCGACCGTCATCGTGATCGATGCAGGAGCGCCTCGGTACTCACCCGCGCCGACCTTGAGCGCGTTGGACAGGAAGAACCACTCGCCTCGTCTCTTCTTTGCTTCGGGGTCGGCCTCGACGCGTTTGACCACCTCAGCATCCAGGCCCATGCCGGCCGAGAACAGGAAATAGCGCTCGATGATGCGTCCAACGTTGATACGCGTCGTCGTGCCCGACCGGAGCCGCGACGCAAGCAGCGCCGTCGCTTCGACGGGATCGCGCGGGATGCCGAGCGAACGGATCGTGACGTTCGTGCTGCCGCCGGGAAGCATGCCCAGCGCGACATCGGTGCCGACGAGGCCCTGCGCGATCTCATTGATGGTGCCGTCCCCGCCGAAGGCGACCACCGCGTCGAAACCGCGGTCGACGGCATCCCGAGCGAGTTCGCTCGCGTGGTCCCGCGACGCGGTGACCTCGGAGTCGAGTTTGAAATCCGCCGCGAGAGCCTTCGTGATCACTTCTTGCGTGCGCGCCGAAACCGAGCCGGCGCGGGGATTGGAGACGAGCAGGATCTTGTCCACTTAGGCGGCGATGCTAGTGGACCTCAGATCGCCCGGGCGTATCCTCGACAGCCGTGCGCTTCGAAGTTGTCCACACATTCGCTTACGACCCCGACAAGGTCGCGGACGCGATCCTCGACGAGGATTACCAGCACTCGCTCGAAGACGTCGAGTCGGTCGAACACCGCGAGCTTCTCTCGCAGGAGGAGCGTCCGGACGGAACCGTCGTCCGCCGCACGCGCTGCGTTCTCGACATACACATCACCGGTGTCGCGAAGAGCTTCATAGGCGACGGCGATCCCGCGTGGGTGGAGGAAGCGACGTGGCACCCCCAGCGCATGGAGTGGGCGTGGATCGTCATTCCCGAGATCGGCGTAGGCCTCCTCGATGCGAAGGGAACGATCGCGCTGCGCGCCAACGGCAACGGGACCGCGCGCGTGATCGAGGGGGACGTCAAGGTGAGGGTGCCGCTCTACGGGGGCAAGGTCGAAGGCTGGATCGTCGACGGGATCGAGCAGGGCTACGCGGAGGAAGCTGAGCGCCTTGAGGAGTGGCTCAAACGCTCGTAGCCGCCCGAACTACGCGAAAACCCACGGCGGCGTTTGCGCCCGTAACCAGGCCGTAACAAGTGCGAAACGACGGGGAAACCCCGCTTCAATAAGGTCGGAACCGTTCGGTGCCGGACCTCGCCCCTGGGGCGCGACCGGCTGGTTCTAGTGGTTAGGAGGTTGTATGGCCGCCGGTCCCTCAGACGCCATCAAGCTGGGGCAGCAGAACAACGCTCAGTTCGTAGACATCCGTTTCTCGGATCTACCGGGGCTGATGCAGCACTTCTCGATGCCGTTCGAAGAGCTCACCGAAGAGGCTTTCGAAGAGGGCTACGGCTTCGACGGTTCGTCGATCCGTGGGTTCCAGGAGATCCAGGAGTCCGACATGATCCTGGTGCCGGATGCCGACACCGCGGTCATGGATCCGTTCCGCCAGCATCCGACGCTGATCATCAACGCGTACGTGAAGGATCCCGTCACCGGCGAGTTCTACTCGCGCGACCCGCGCTACATCGCGCGTAAGGCCGAGGACTATCTACGCGGCACCGGTATCGCCGACACCGCGTACTTCGGACCGGAGGCAGAGTTCTACATCTTCGATTCGATCCGCTTCGACCAGAACCAGCACGAGAGCTACCACCACATCGGCGCGGTCGAGGGTGTGTGGAACTCCGGGGCGGAAGAAGGCGGCAAGAACCTCGGCTACAAGCCGCGCTACAAGGAGGGTTACTTCCCGGTCCCGCCGATGGATCACTACCAGGACCTCCGCTCCGAGATGGTGCTGACGCTGCGCGAGCTCGGCGTCCCCGTGGAAGTGCACCACCACGAGGTCGGTACCGCGGGCCAGGCCGAGATCGACACCGGCTTCGCGCCGCTGTTGCAGATGGCCGACCGGCTGATGCTCTACAAGTACACGGTCAAGAACGTCGCGCTCCGTCACGGCAAGACGGTGACGTTCATGCCCAAGCCGATCTTCCAGGACAACGGTTCCGGGATGCACGTGCACCAGAGCCTGTGGAAGGACGGCGAGCCGTTGATGTACGACGAGCTCGGCTACGCGCAGCTCTCGGACCTCGCGCGCTGGTACATCGGGGGTCTGCTCGAGCACGCGGCATCGTTGCTCGCGATCTGTGCGCCGACGACCAACAGCTACAAGCGACTCGTCCCGGGTTACGAGGCACCGGTCAACCTCGTGTACTCGCAGCGCAACCGCTCCGCGGCCGTCCGCATCCCGCTGTACTCGAAGTCGCCGAAGTCCAAGCGTCTCGAGTTCCGCTGCCCGGACCCATCGTGCAACCCGTACCTCGCGTTCCCGGCGCTGCTCATGGCAGGGCTCGACGGGATCAAGAACAAGATCGAGCCGCCCGAGCCGATGGACAAGGATCTCTACGAGCTACCGCCCGAGGAGCTCGCACAGGTTCCGCAGGTGCCCGGTTCGCTGGACGCGGCGCTCGATGCGCTGGAGATCGACCACGACTACCTGCTCGAGGGCGGTGTGTTCACGCGTGACGTGATCGAGCACTGGATCGACTACAAGCGGGTGCACGAGGTCGACGAGATCCGTCTGAGGCCGCACCCGTGGGAGTTCTACCTGTACTACGACATCTAGAACCCCGGATTCTTGGGGGGAAGCCCCGGCCCCGTGCCGGGGCTTTCTCGCGTTCCGCCCAGAACAACTACGCTCCAGGATGGCTGCAAGTCCCCTCGACGAGAGGTACCGGATGGGTTTGCGCATCCCGTTGGTCCGTAGGCGCCCGTCGCTGCAGGTACAGCGGCAATTGCCCGTCGCGAAGATCGACGAGTGGTTCCACACCGCCCACCGGTACGAGCTCGAGGGCCACGGGTTCGAGCAGGTCGGCCGCCGGCGCTGGATCCGGAGCGCCAAGGCGCCGATCCGTGAGGGCATCCAGATCCATGCGATCAAGGGCTACTCGTTCATGCCGGTGTGGTTCCTGTCGCTCGACCCCGTGCCGCACGTGACCGGCACCGGCCAGGTGAAGTGGCATCGGACGGCCGCGAGCGCGCGGCCCGATCTGTTGGTGGATGCGTTCGACGAGCCGGACGCGTACGACGTCGACGGCCTCGTCGTGTCCGGGATGCAGACCGCGGCGGAGGCCAAAGAGGCGATCCGGGGGAGCACGCGTCTCGCCGTCGGTTACGCGACGTCGTGGTTCGACCGCGTGAGCGACCTCCCCTCATTGATCTCGCTGTACGAGGAGGCGCGCTCGCGTCCGGTCGTTCGCTTCGGCGTCGACAACTACACGCAACACCGGCTTTCGTTCGCGTTCGTTCTGAAGGCGGCCGGTTACGACGTCCTCGCGGTCGAAGAGTTCGACCTCTGGGCCGAGCGCTGCGGACGCGAGATGCCCGCCGACGCGATCGCGCAACTGCGTGGGCACCTGCACGCGCTCCCGCGAGCGGGTTAGGGATGGACTCGGCCGAGCTCGCGGATACGACGCTCCCCGATACCGACGGGAGCATCGTCCGCATCGGCGATCTGTGGCGCGAACGTCCCGCGATCATCGTGTGGATCCGCCACTACAGGTGAACGTTCTGTCGGGAGCACGTCGCGCAGTTGCGTGACCGGGTGGAAGAGATCCGAGGGGCCGGAGCCGATCTAGCCGTCATCGGCATGGGCGCGACGAAGACGGCGCGCGACTTCAAGGAGAAGCACCGACTCCCGTTCCGCCTGCTCGTCGACAAGAAGAAAGAGACCTACCGCCTGCTGGGTCTGGAGCAGGGGTCTCTCGCCGAGGTCGCGGGACCGAGGGTGTGGGTCTCGGGGGCCAAGAACATCGTGCGCCACGGGCAGGGGTTACCGAAGGAGGACCCGTTGCAACTCGGTGGTGCGATGGTGATCGCGCCGGACGGAGAGGTCTTGCTCGTCCATCGCTCGAAGAACTCGGCCGACAACCTGCCGGTCGATGACCTCGTCGCCGCGGTGCCGTGAGATATGTGCCGATCCTGCTCGTGATGGGCGGGCTTATGGTCGTCGTCGTGTTCATGGCCGGCGACGCCGAGAAACGCAAACAGCTCGCGATCAACATCGCTCTCACGGTCGCGGTGCTGGTCTTGCTCGCGCTCGTGATGGGGGCCGTGACGAAAGGGTTCTTCGAGTAACCCGTTTAGTTCGGGAGCGGCTGCCACGAGGGGCCCCAGAAGGAGCCCGGATCGTTGATCGCGCTCACTTCTCTAGTTGCAACATCGAGCACATACAGGGTCCGATTGAAGTCCGGCCCGCTGATGCTGACCACCGCCATCTTCGTTCCGTCCGGCGACCAGGCGAAACGAAGGTTCGCGGGGTCGGGGTCATCGAGCAGTTTCTCCACACCGGTGCCATCGGCCGCCATCACATAGATACCCGGGCCTTCGGGTCCGTCACTTGTGAACGCGATCCGACGACCATCCGGGGACCACGCGGGGTCGGCCACGTGCGTCGCTCGGTCGGTAAGGCGCTCCGCATCTGATCCGTCGGCGTTCATCACATAGATCTCCGGACTGGAAGCGTCGAACGCAACGAACGCGATCTTGGTTCGGTCGGGCGACCACGAAGGAGAGATGGTCCCAACCCCGATGTCTGAAAGCAGATGGCGGTCCGATCCATCCGCGTTCATGACCCAGATCTGCTGATCGTCCCAACCGTGCACGTACGCGATCCTGCTCCCGTCGGGCGACCAGACGGGATCGTGATTCACCTTCTCCGACGTCAGGCGCACGGGATCGGTGCCATCCGCGTTCGCAACGTAGATGTCGTAGTTACCGCCTTTCGGGTGGGGATCATCGAACGAAGTGACGCCGAAGATGATTCGCGTTCCGTCCGGTGACCAGCTCGGCACACCGACGTAACCCGGAACGTCGACGTGCACGCGAGTCCGATCGCCGCCGTCGGGTTGAATCGTCCAGAACATCTGCTCTTCGTTGATGCTCCCGTACGCGATCACTCCGTTGGTGGCGCTGGGAATCTGACCGATCGAGTCCGCGTCTGACGCCTTGAATGAGTGGCTCGTGTGTGACCCGCAGGCGGCGACCACCATCGCACCAACAACAACGACGATGACGCGGCACCAGTCCCTCATGCCCTGGTAGACGAATGGGAGCAACGGAAGGTTCGGAAAAGAGTTGACCGTTTTCTTCTGCAGCTGCAGGCGTGAAAACGCGGCTATGTGCTCACAAAACGGTTGGCCGGGGGTTGGTTAGCCGTAGATCAGGGGTTCGGCTATGCGGCGGGCCCGGCGAGTGATGCGCAGGTATTCCTCTTCGATCTCTTGCCGGGGCTGGGACAGGTAGCCCATCGCGATGCCGGCAGCTTCGAGAGCCTCGGGCTTGATCGGCAGGGCGTCGACCGGTCGACCGACGAGGAAGAACAGACGGTTACGGAGCCGGGCCATGAAGCGGTAGGCCTCGGCGAGCCGCCGGGCGTCGTCGTGCGGGACAAGATCCAGTTTTCCCGCGGCCTCGAGCGCTTCGATCGTGCCGGGCACTCGGAGTTCCGAGTGCGCGTGCGCATGCTGCAGTTG
>JBOGWY010000257.1:0-20182 GCA_050694015.1 Actinomycetota bacterium
GGCCTCGGCAGCCTGATCCAGGAGGGCCAGAGCTTCGGGGGCATCGACTACCTCGCGTTCTTCGGCACGGGGATGCTGGCCGCGAACGCGATGCAGAACGGCGTCTTCAACGCGACCTACCCGATGATGAGCAAGATCATCTGGCAGAAGAACTACGAGGCGATGCTCGCATCGCCGTTGTCGGTGCGAGACATCACGCTCGGCGAGCTGGGGTGGGCCGCGATCTCGCTCGCGCAAGTGGCGATCCCGTACCTCGCGGTGATGGCTCTGTTCGGAGTGTTCGATTCTCTTACCTCGCTTCTCGCGATCCCCGCGGCGGTTCTCCTGGGGATCGCGTGCACGGCCCCCATGGCCGCGTACACCGCGACGTTGCAGACCGATGAGGCGTACACGTGGGTCTTCCGGCTCGTCGTGACGCCGATGTTCCTGCTCGGCGGGACGTTCTTCCCGGTGGAGGAACTCCCGGTGTGGGGGCAGGTGGTCGCGTGGGCGACGCCGGTGTTCCACGGCGTCGAGCTGATCCGGCAGGTGACCGTGTACGACCTCGAGTGGACGGCTGTGTTGCACGTCGGGTACCTCGTGACGCTCTTCGTCGGGGGGACCGTGGTCGCGATCCGCAACCTCGAGAGGAGGTTGCTGCCCTGATGGCGACGTCGACGGCGACGGAGACCACCGCTCCCACGCTCGAGCAGCCCGTCTCGACACACCGCGCGGTCAAGTTGGTGAAGCGCAACGTCCTCGCCTACAAGCACTACTGGATCGCGTTCATCACCGGCTTCTTCGAACCCGTCTTCTATCTCGTGGCGGTCGGCTTCGGCGTCGGGCAGTTCATCGACACCGTCTCGTACGGCGGCGGGAGGATCGACTACCCATCGTTCCTTGCGCCGGGTCTGCTCGCGATCGCGACACTCAACGGCGCGATATTCGACGGTTTCTTCTCGCCGTTCTTCAAGCTCAACTGGCTCAAGACCTACGACGGCATCGTCACGACGCCGATCTCGATCCCCGACATCGCGGTGGGCGAGATCCTCTGGGCGCTGATACGCGGCACGATCTATGGGGCCGCGTTCCTCTTCGTGATGCTCGTCTTGGGCCTGATGCACTCGTGGTGGGCGCTGCTCGCGCTTCCGGCCGTGATGCTGTCGTCGGGCGCGCTGTCGGCGGGGGCGATGATCCTCACCGGCGTCACCAAGCAGATCTCGGCGCTCGAGAAGGTCATGACGCTGGTCGTGCTCCCGCTGTTCCTGTTCTCGGGAACCTTCTATCCGCTGAGCGTCTACCCGGACTACGTCCGGCCCGTGATCCAGGCGTTGCCGCTGTACCATTCCGCCGCGTTGCTGAGGGCGCTGACCACCGGCGACGTGGGGGCCGGAACGCTCTGGTACGTCGCCTATCTGGTGGCGTTCTTCGCCGTCGCCGGCGCGATCGCGATCCGGCTCATGAAGAAGCGCCTCACCGACTAGGGAGCCGCAAGCAGGACAAGCAGTCCGCCCCGGCGAAGGCTCCCGCCAGGTTCTTTTCCTCGGGAGGTTTCAGATGCTGCGCCCGCGAACGTTCCTCGTCGGTCTCGTCATCTCTGCCGTGGCGGCGACCGCGTCGGTGGTGCCGAACGCTGCGGCGGAAGCTGCGCCACCGCTGCGCGTCTACGTCGTGGTGCTCGACGGGCTCGCTCCCCACGAGGTCGATCCGACCCTCACGCCGAACCTGAGCGCGTTGCGCGACGAGGGCACCTGGTACGAGGCTGCCCGCGCGGTGCTTCCCGCCGAGACCCTTCCGAATCACGCCGCGATGATGACCGGCGTGCTGCCCGAGCGGAGCGGCATCGTCGCCAACGACTACTGGATGTCGTGGTTCTCGGGGCAGCCGGAGAAGTCGCGGATGGCGAATCCGAACTTACTCGGCGTCGACACGACCACCACGCGCCTCGAGAACGCGTGCGACATCTCGACCGCGACGCCGCAGTCGAAGGGTTACCTGTGGGGGCTATTCCGAGGCGAGCCTGCGGGGGGCGCGCCGCCTGCGAACTACTTCAACTTCCCCGAGCAGGAGAACCCCGATCACCCGACGCAACAGCGCCAGGCCGACTACCACCCACGTCCTACCGACCACGCGGGGTACATCATCGATCCCGACGACCACACGATCGATCAGACGATGATGAACCAGGCCGTCCTGCCGTGGCTCCGTTCGAACCCCCCGACCCCGCACTTCGCGTTCGTGAGCCTGGGCGACATCGATCGTTCCGGCCATGTCGACCAGAGCGGAGCGCACACCGATGGTGGTCTCACGGCGTTCCGCCAGCTCGCGATCACCGACACCGACTCGCTCGTCGGGCGCATGGTCGACGAGCTCAAAGCGAGCGGCGCGTGGGACGAGACCGTGCTGATCATCGCTTCGGACCACCGCATGGACTGGAGCACCCAGGACAAGGACGTCAGCCGTCCGCTGGCAGAAGCGCTCACCGCAGCGGATTACGGCACCGACAGCGGAGGCCAGCCCGGGACGCGCGAGCCCGACATGGTGGGCGAGTACTGGTCGGTCGCGGGAGGTGGAACGAACGCCCTCTACGTCGAGGAGAACGAGGACATCCCGCACGTAGCGGAGATCGCCGCCGGTGTGCCGGGGGTCGCGCTCGTGGCGACGCGCACGATGCCGGCCGATCCCACGCCCGAGATCGCCGACAAGCTCGTGCCGATGGAGAACATGGACATGATGCACGACCGCTACAACGGGGAGGTTGTGGTTTTCGCCGACCAGGGCTTCGCGTTCCGCGCGGGGAACCCGCTGCCCGGAAACCACGGCCACGCTCCGACGCAGCCGTCGACCCTGATGGTCGCCGGCGGTCATCCGGTCGTGGACGACGAGCCGCAGAGCGTTCCGGGCTCACCCGTCTACGACCCGCCCGCGACGCAGTTCTCGGATCCAGACGGGGGACCGGGCAACCTGTCGATCGCCACGACGGTCGCCGCCCTCTTCGGTCTCGGCGAGATCGACGGTGGGTACGACGGGGAGCCGTTGCACGACGCGTTCGAGGACTACGCGTTCGCCTCCCACACGCCGTGCACAGCGGCTTCGCCGGACGACGTTGTCAAGCAAGCCGTGATGACGTTGCAGGTCGTGGGGAAGGGTTCGAACAGCCGCCTCGAGGCCATGCTCATAGATGCGGATTCGTCGACGGCGATCGCCGGCGCCGTCATCGACTTCTCCGCGACGGGGACGAGCATCGGGCAGGCGACGACGGACGGGGACGGGATCGCCACCCTCGAGATCCCGCCGCGCTACCGCGGGGCCAACCAGACCTACGAGGCCACCTTCGGTGGCAACGAGTTCTACGGTCCGACGTCGGCCTCGGCTTCACCCTGACGAACCGAAGGTGTAGAACCGGATGTGACCCCCGAGCAAGAAGGAGGAGTCATGTTCGTACAGGTGATCCAGGGGAAGGCCAAGGACGCGGCCGGCCTTCGCAAGCAGTTCGATCGCTGGGACCAGGACATCAAGCCCGGCGCGAGGGGATTCCTCGGCAGCACCGGCGGGGTGACCGCCGACGGCGAGTTCATCATGGTCGCCCGTTTCAACAGTGAGGAGGTCGCGCGCGTCAACAGCGACCGGCCCGAGCAGGGCGCATGGTGGGAAGAGACCTCGCAGTACATCGACGACGTCATGTTCCACGACTGCACGCTGGTCGATCTCATGCAGGGCGGAGGCTCCGACGATGCCGGCTTCGTCCAGGTGATCCAGGGCAAGGTCAACGACGTCGAGAAGTCGCGCGAGCTCGACCGGAGAGGTGCAGATGAGATGCAGAAGATGCGCCCCGACGTGATCGGCGGAATCGTCGCGTGGCACCCGGAGAACGGCCGCTACACGAACGTCATCTACTTCACCTCCGAAGCCGAAGCGAGGGCGAAGGAGAAGGAGACGTCCTCGACGCCGGAGTTCGAGGAGTTCATGAAGCAGTGGCAGGCGCTCGCGGACGGCGAGCCGAAGTTCCTCGACCTCACGGAGCCCTGGTACTCGACCGCCTAGCCTGCTAAGGGTGGCCGGTGATCCACGACGAGATCGCCGGCCACGTCGTCTTCTCGGCGGCCGCGCCCGACACCATCGAGACGTGTCCGCTGTCGAGGACGACGACGGTGACGTCGAGTCCCGTGGCGCGCTCGAGGGCACGACTCGAATCGCTCGGAACGATGTGGTCACGATCGGCGATCAGCGCCAGCGTCGGTGCCTTGACGTCCTCGAGCCTCGCCAACTCACCGGCAACGGTCAGGGTTCCGCTCAATAGGGAGTTCGTGCGGAAGAGATCGACGAGATCGAAGAACATCCGTCCCGAAAGGGCGCGGTCTCACACCCAACGCGCGAGCGGGTCGTAGTTCCGTCGGAACTCAGGATCGTCTCGTCGCTTCCACGCCGCGAGCACCGTGCGTAACGCCTGCGGACGCAGGACGTGGAACGACTCCCGTAGCGCGGACGCGGGAACGCAGCCGCTCCCATCGAGGAAGTAGGCCGGCTTGAACAAGCGATTGACGATAAGAGGTTGCAATGCCCCGCGGATGCCGAAGTCGACGGGCGTTGCGATGACGGTCATGGACGCGACGGCGGCGTGCCGCCGCGACGCCGTGCGGGCGAGACACATCAAGCCACCCAAGCAGTAGCCGACGAGATGCAGGCGCGCGGCCCCCGTCATCCTCAGCACCACTTTCTCGGCGCGCATGAGGGTTTCGCAGTACGCGGTGACGCCGTGCATTGCGTCCTCTTCGCGTGGGTCGCCCCAATCGAGGAGGAACACGTCGAAGCCCTCTGCGACCAGGAACTCGAGCAAGCTCCGGCCGGGGGCGAGATCCAGGATCCAGGGTTTCGAGACCAGCGAGTGAACGACGAGCACCGGTTCGCCGCCCCCAGAACCGTAGCGGCCTAATGTCGCTCTGCCTTCTTGCCACACGACGCGGTGCGGGCTCTGCGCGACTGGAGATTTCCTGGTGCCCAGGATCAGATCGACGACGTGCGGCCACGCGAACGCGTTCATCCCCACGCGGAACCAGAACCATCGGTACGAGCGCCACGCCCGCACCGTGCGGGACGGACGGATGTGGCGGGACTCGGTGCTCCTGGACGAGACCAACCAACTCAACGCGAATACCGCCGCGACGGCACCGATCAGAACGAGCGCGACCCGCAGCGGCTCCATCCAGTCCGACTTTCTCCTTAACGCGGGGAAGCAGACTAGAAGGGCTAGGGGATCGTGATGCGGCCGTCGTCTCCCAGAGGGAAGTGCGGGTTGTGTGCGACCTCCCACGCGTAGCCGTCGGGATCGGCGAAGTAGCCGGAGAGTCCGTCGAAGATCGCCTGGTGCGGTTCCTTCAAGACGGTTCCTCCCGCCGCCACCGCATCCTCCATCGCCGCGATCACTGCGTCGTCGGACTCGAGACAGATAGCCAGCGTCACGCCGTTGAAGCCGTCACCGCGGCCGGGCTTCATGTGCCCGTCCTCGGCCAGTGCCTCGTAACCGAAGATCCCCACATAGGTGTCCGCGGTGCGGAACCAGAAGATCTCGCCGGGTACGCTGGACGGCACGACCTCCCAGCCGAGCGCCTCGTAGAAGCGCTTCGAGCGTTCGAGATCCGCGACACCGAGCGTAACGATACTGACGCGGGCGGGGACGGCCATCGCTCATCCTCCTTGCTTGAGTGAGGAGTGAGCCTCGCACGTCACGCGCCGTTCGTCATGGGCTCCCGTGTCCCGAGCTCCTGGACCTCGTGCGCGTCGTGCAGGCGGATCTCGATGAATGCTTCGAAGCGTTGCTCGGGTGTGTTGTCGAAACTCGCCACATTCACGGCCGCATCGAGCAGCGGCAGGGCGGTCTCGGCGTGACGTTGTTCGTAGCGCGTTAGCGCGGCGTCTTCGTCGGCACCGTTCGCGATCTCGTCGAACGCCTCGGCGAGGTATTCCGCGGCTCGGAACGCGTCTGTGATCCCATCGGCCGGAGCAGGATCCTTGTGATAGCCGGCGTCTCCAACGAGTGCCCACCCCGGCCCCCAGACTTTGCGGAGGTAGTTCGGTACGTCCGCCGTCCCCACGAAACGCTCCGTCCTCTCACCGGCTCGAACGCGCGGACCGAGGTCACCCATCCGATCGAGCGCCGCGAAGAAGTTGCCTTCGATGTCCCGCTTGACGTCCTTGAAGCGTTCGTGTCGCCACGCGAGGCCGACGACGGCGAGCTCATCGTTCGTGGGAAAGACGATCCCGAACAGGTCTTCCTGTAGGTAAGTCTCGACTACCCCGGTACTCACGCCACCGAAATACGTGTAATAGCCCGCGGAGCTATCGCCGTCGTTGCGAACGAATCCTGCCCCGGTCTCGCGCGCGACGACGGAGTGGCGACCGTCGGCACCCACCACGATGCGTGCCCGGGCCTCGAAGTCGCCGTCGTTCGTGTGGCCGCTCACGCCGGCGACCCGATCGTCCTCGTAGAGGAGCGAGTCGATCGAAACTCCTTCGGCCAGTTCGGCGCCGGCCTCGACCGCGGCATCGACGAGGATCTTGTCGAGGACGTGGCGCCGCGGAGCGGCGAGGCCGCGGAGCGCGCCGTCGAGAGGGATCTCGAACTCGACGACATTGTCGTTCCCGAGGTCGAAGCGGGCGTGCGTGATCGGGGGACAGTTCGAGGCGAACAATCGGTCCATGAGACCCCACCGGGCCAGGCGCATCATCCCGGGGGACTGGACGAAGTGGGTCGACATCGTGTCGCTCGGGAAGCTCGCACGATCCACCACCAGAACGCGGTGCTCCGAGCGAGCCAGGAGCATCCCCAGCGGAGACCCGGCGCAGCGAGCCCCGACGATGATGGCGTCGTACACGTTTGACTCCTCTCGTAGCACCGTTATATAACGATGTTAGATAACACCGCTACGAGAGGATGTCAAACGATGAGCCCCCGAGTCGCAGACCCCGCCGTCGCCGACGCGCTCGTGGAGGTCGGGGCCCGGCTGATCGCGGAGCACGAACCGCTCAGCACCCGCCGGCTGGCGGCCGAGCTCGGCGTGTCGACTTCCGCGGTCTACACACACTTCGGCAGCATGGACGAACTGCGCCGGGCGGTATGCCGCGTCGGCTTCGAACGCCTCGCCGCGTACCAGACGAGCTACGAGCCGACCGACGACCCCGTCGATGATCTGGCGAAGCAGGGGTGGGCGTACTGCCGCAACGCGTTGACGAACCCGAACATGTATCGCGTCATGTTCATGGAGGCGCTGATCGAAGACGGGGCCGAGATAGGCCTGTACACATTCGAGATGCTCGTCGGTCAGGTGCAGAAGTGCATCGAGGCGGGGCGGTTCGATCGCGGCGACGCCTGGGAGATGGCGACGCAGCTATGGGCCGCGACCCACGGCGTCGTCGCGCTGCATCTGGCCGGGATGATCGATGCGGAGAACGTCGATCGGCTCGTGACCAGGATGGCGCGTGCCCTGTTCGTCGAATTCGGCGATTCACCGGACGACGTCGACGCGTCGTTCGCCCGCGCCGGCGAGTGGGTCATGACGCAGTCTGCAGCGGCGGCGTCGACGTAGACACGCCGACGTCTAATTCTTCCTCTTCGTGCGGCCGCCGGGGACCACCGATGACGAGGTTCGCGAGCGAACCCGCGAGAATGCCGAGGGCTGCTCCGCCGAAGAGGTCCAACGGCGTGTGCGCTCCGACGTACATCCGGCCGATGCACACGACCACCGCCAGCGCGGCCGGCACGTAGCGCCAGCGGCCGCGAAGGTACGGAGTGAGGACCACGGTCAACGCGGCCGCAACGGCGATGTGCCCGGACGGGAAGCCGATGCCGGTGGACGAGAAGTTCTCGCGTGCCTCGACCTCGGCGATCAAGGCTGCGGGTCGTCCTCGCTGCACGATCTCTTTGACGACGCGTGCCAGGAAGTACACACCGACGCCCGACGTCGCCATCGCCGCGGCCAGCCGGTAGCGATGCATCACGAGCGCGATCACGGTCAAGGTGGGGATCGTCACGAAGACCCCGTACTGCATGAACGGCCAGATCACGACGTAGAACGCGTCGGGCAGCGAGTTGACGGCGGAGAAGATCGCTTCCTCTCCGATGACGAGACCGTCGGCAACGACCGCGGAGATGAGCGCGAACAGAAGCGCGCCGGCGATCAGTCCGACGACGTCGCGCCCGCGGCGCCGGGCCCCGAGATTCATGCCTTGTTCGCCGCGGCCGCGGACAACGTCATCGGCGGTGCCGAGTTGCGCCACGATGAGTTGCGGCGCCAGTACACGTAGGTCAGTCCTCCCAGCAGGATCGGAAGCACGTAGGTCAGCAGCCGGTAGAGGAGGACGGCCGCGACCACCGGCGCCTCGTCGCCACCGGCACGGATGATGCCGGCGATGAGCGCGAGTTCGACGACGCCGAGCCCACCCGGCGTGAGAGGGATCGCGGTCACGAGGCGCGCGAAGGCGAACACCGTCAGGATCTGCGCCCATCCGACCTCCGCATCGGAGACACCCATGACGCGCAGACTGATGACGAGTACCGCGTAGAGCGATGCGTGACTGACGATCGTGGCCACACTCAGGCGCGCCCACCGGTCCTGCACGAGCTCGAGCACGCGGGAACGGAACTTGGTGATGGCGAGATCCCACCCCGTCACGGGCCCGCGCCGGACGAGCGCGCGCAGCCGGGACGTCCAGCGAGCCAGGACGACGCCGGTGCGCGCGGCGAAGGTTTCGCTACGGAGGATCAATGAGAACAGCGCGATCGCGCCGCCGAGACCGGCGATGCCGAGCGCGGCGGCCACGACGCGTCCGCCGCTGGGTTGGCCCTGTAACGCGACTATCGCAAGGGCCAGGATCGGCGTACCGAGCTTGACGAAGTTGTTCCAGATGCCCGTGACGACGACCGAGAGCGTGCCGCGCGACTTAGAGAACCCCCACGACGACAACATCGTGTAGGTCAGACCCACCCCGATCGCGCCTCCGGCCGGCGTCGAGTTCGATACCGCGGTCGTCGCCTGCGTCATCACCGCGGCTTGCGGGTACGTGAGCCCCGGCGTCGCGAGGACGATCACGAACCAGTACGTGACGAGGTTCCACACGGTCACGGCGGCAAGCACGCCGATCTCGCGCCACGTCAGCGTCTTGAACGCGACCCAGACCGAGGAGAGATCGGCGAACTGCCGCTGCACGTACCAGAAGATCAGCGCCACGATCACGAGCGACACGAGTGCCTGAAGCATCTTCTTGACGCGGGGATCCATGGCTACACCGGGGAGGGGTGGTAGCCGACGATGACGCGCTCCGCGTTCGGGAGTTCCGGCATGGAGGCATAAAACCCTCCCGCCGCCCCCTGCGGTAGGTCCTTGTGACGTAGATCCTTTAGGCGCTTACCAGACGGCTCCCGACCCCGGTGACGAACTCCTGGATGTGCTGGATCACCGACGCGTCGCGCAGCAGGGTCGCGTGGCCGAGCCCCTCGGTGACGACCAGATGGGCGCCCGGCCATGCTGCGGCCAGCGTCTCCGAATCCGCGAGGTCCACCTGTGGGTCGCCGGTGTCGTGGACGATCAGGGCCGGGGTCGTGAGCTGCCGCGCTAGCGCCGGGCTGTCGAGGCGATTCCACACGTCTGATCCGAAGCGCCGCTCGATGTGATCGCGCAGCCCGAGCGCAGCCTTCTCGGGCACCTGGAAGATGAACGAGAACTTCTCGATCGCGTGATGAACGTTGCTAACCGGCGCGATCAACGCGACGCGGTCGACCTCGAGCCCCTCGCTCAACGCGATCGTCGTCACCGCACCGCCGATCGAGTGTGCGATCACCGCGTGCACCTCGCCGAGTTGCCGTGCCACACCGCGCACGACCGCGGACGATTGGAACAGGTTCGTCTCGACCTGCCTGCTGTTGCCGTGCGCCGGCATGTCGATGCCGACGACGCGATATCCGGAGGTGACGAACGGCTCGATGAACGAGCCGAGGCTCGCCGCGCTCTCACCCCAGCCGTGCACCAGCAGGATCACCGGGCCTTGTCCCGCCGAGAAGCCGCGTACGGTCAGGCCGTCGACGTCGAACGTCACCGGCTCCGTCGCGGACAGCCACTTCGCCTGTTTGGCGCGGCCTCGCTCGCTCACCGCGACGGGCCACGGCGTGAACCACAGGTGCGCGGCGAAGAAGCCGCTGCTCCAGCGCGAGATGCGGCCGAATGCCTGCATCGCGAGCCATGTCGCCTTGAGAGCGCGGGGATCCTTGGCGTTCATCGCTCCAGTTCCTCGCTCTCCGGGGCCCACGACAGCAGGCCCGGGTCCAGGTCGGCAAGCACCTCGGTGGCCGTCAGCTCGAAGTCGAAGCCGGTCGGGTCGAACCAGTAGTGGCGCCGTCTCATCGCGAACCTCCCTCTCGTTTCCCCCCACCCATCCCGGGTAGGTTGCAAATCGAAACTCAGTCTAGGCACACATAGTTGCAAATTGCAACTGACCCCTGTACGCTGGGCATATGACTCCCAGAGAGCTCGCCGCTATGGAATGTTCGGTCGCCCGGACGCTCGATGCGATCGGGGATAGGTGGTCGCTTCTGATCCTCCGGGACGCCTTCTACGGCGTGCGCCGGTTCGACGATTTCCAGCGCGATCTCGGCGTGGCCCGCAACATCCTCACGGACCGCCTCCAGAAGCTGGTCGCCAAAGGAGTGCTCGAGCGGCGGCAGTACGAAGAGCGACCGCCGCGTTTCGAGTACCGGTTGTCCGACCGGGGCCGGGATCTCGTCGGCGTCGTGCTCGCGATGATGCGGTGGGGCGACCGGTGGACGGGCGATGGTCCCGCACCCGTGACGGTCACCCACACGACCTGCGGCCACGTCACACAGCCGATCGTGAGTTGTTCCGAATGCGGCGACGAGCTGCGCCTCGGGGAACTATTAGCCGACCCGATCCCGATCGGCTCGGTCCCGTCGCCGGGCCAGCTCGACCCCGCGGTCTAGATCTCCTAGCGATCCACCGCGTGCGGTACCGCCACGTCGGTGTCGGGCGGCGCGAGGAGGACATCCTGCTCGTCGGGCGCGTCGGTCGTCACGATGACGTCGGCGGGGGCGTCGAGCCGTCGTAGCCGGGCGAAGATCGGTAGCGCGAGGAACTGCGACAAGCCTCCGAGGACGAACGCGACCGGTATCGACCGTTCCTGTGACAGGTAGCCGAGCCCGGTCTGCCCACCGACACTTCCGAGCGCGCCGAGCAACGAATCGAACGACACCAGCGTGGCGCGTTCCGACGTAGGGATCGAGTGGTGCAGGAACGTCTGCCTCACCGGCTGCAGTACGCCTCCGGCCACGGCTCCTAGCAGGAATATCGGCACCGTGATCCAGAACGAACGGATCGCGCCCGTGCCGATCATCATGAGCGTGGACACGGCCGACGCACCGAGCATGATCGTCGTGCGGCGGCGGCCCGGTATCGCGATGCGCCCCACAAGCGCGTTGCCCGCGATCCCCGCCAGGCCGAAGAGCGCGGCGATCAGGCCCGAGAGCCAGATCGCGTTCTCGCCGTACAGCTCGAGGAAGTACGGCTGCCACGCATACCAGGCCCACGCGAAGAACGCCCACACGAGGAAGGAGTCCATGACCAGCAGTCGCACGGCGGGTGACCGCCATCCAAACGTCATGCCGGCGCGCGCGACCTTCCGCATCTCCATAGGGATCTGTTTGAACGCGACGGCGCGCGGGGTGAAGCCGACCTCCTTCATCGTTACGAATCCGATGCCGAACGCCATCAGGACGAGCGCTGTACGCACCAGATAGGGCAGCGACAGGTCGAGCTGTCCGAGGACGCCGCCGCCCACGGTCCCGACGATCATCGCCACGCTCGAGACCATCGACGCGCGTGCGAACACCCCGTCCAGTTCGTGTTCGTATCCCGTGGCCTTCAGAGCGTCGACCAACCACGCTTCGACGGCGCCGGAGTAGAACGTGTAGCCGAGTCCGAGGATGATGCCGGCGAGGCAAAACAGGAGCAACGCAGGGCCGTCGATCGCGGCCACCGCGACGTACACCAGCGTTCCGATCGCGATCGTCGCTTCGGACAACAGGAACGACACGCGCCGTCCGGCGGTGTCGGCGACGACGCCGGTAGGCACCTCGAACAGCGCCATCGCCGCGGTGAACACCGCGTTCGCGACGAAGACCTCGAAGATCGTGAGGCCGGCATCCAGAAGGAAGAGCGTGTTGATGCCCCAGATCAACGAGGCGGAAAGCGTGAACAGCGCGCTGATCACGAGGTAACTACGGATGACGCGTTTGGAATCCACGATGCTCTAGGTCAACGCGCGATGTGGGGGACCGATTCCTTGAAGCGGCACCTACTGTTCCGGTTGGCGCAGCCGTCGGGGCAGGTACACCGCCCCGGGGCCAGATCGCGCGGCGACGTCGAGGGGGTTCGAGATGGCGCACCTCCTGAGCGACAGGCACCCGCACCCGATGCACGACGTGAGGCCGTCTCGAAGCGCGATCAGGGCATCGATCTCTTCGTCGAGGCGGCCCTCCCACGTCTTGGAGATGCGTGCCCAATCGTCGGCCGTGGGCGTGCGGCCCTTAGGGAGCCGAGCGAGGGATGCCCGGACCTCTTCGAGGCTGAGACCGACGTGGCGCGCGGCGCTGATGAACGCCAGCCGCCGCAGCACCCCACGCTCGAACCGGCGCTGACCTCCCTCGGTGCGCTCGGCGCCGATCAGGCCCTCGCGCTCGTAGTAGCGGATCGCGGAGGGGGCGAAGCCGCTGCGTTCGGCCACCTCTCCTACCGACAGAGTGCCCTGCATCGATCTCTCCCGGATCTCGGACTTGACTTAAAGTTCACTTTAACTTCTAGTCTGGCGGCAGTCCATCCGTCAAGGAGGTTGCCGTGTCGGTAGCTCTGATCACAGGGGGTTCGCGCGGCTTCGGCGTGGCCGTCGCGCGGGAACTCGTGGCCCGAGACTGGGATGTCGTGCTCGACGCTCGTGATGAGCGGGCGCTGCAGAATGCCGCCGCGACGCTGGGCCCGCGGGCGGTGGCTATCGCGGGCGACGTCTCGGACCCCGCACATCGTCGGGAGCTCATCGACGCCGTCGACCGGTACGACTCTTTGGATCTGCTCGTCAACAACGCATCTTCGCTGGGTCCCACGCCGCTCCCCGGCCTCGACCGTTATCCACTCGGGGCGCTCGAAGATGTGTACCGGGTCAACGTGCTCGCGCCACTCGCCCTGATCCAGGCACTGCTGCCGAACCTGAGCGCGGCGAACGGCACGATCGTGAACGTCACGTCCGACGCGGCCCTAGAGGCGTACGAGGGCTGGGGCGGGTACGGATCGTCGAAGGCCGCGCTTGACCAGATCACGGCGGTGCTCGGAGCCGAGCAGGGCGCGCTGCGCGTCTACGCCTTCGATCCCGGCGACATGAGGACCGAGATGCATCAAGCGGCCTTCCCCGGCGAGGACATCTCGGACCGCGACGAACCCGAGGCGGTCGTCGGTTCGTTCATGCGCCTGCTCGAACAGGCGCCGCCGAGCGGACGGTACCGGCGCGCCGACTTCGACGCGGTCGTGGAGACGGCCTAGTGAACTCGACGACCGAAGGCAACCTCGCCCCCGAGCTCGCCGCCCAACGGCCTGCCACCGAGCCACCCGAAGCGCGCGGCCTGCGGCGAGACGAGGTTCGATTGCTCGTCGCGCGGCGCGACCGTCTCACGCACACGACGTTCGACCGGATCGGCGATCACCTCGAAGCCGGCGATCTTCTTGTTGTTAATACCTCCGCGACCCTCCCGGCCGCGATCGACGCGAGACGCGGTGACAACGACATCGTGGTTCATTTCTCCGCGCGTCTGGACGACGACCGCTGGGCGATCGAGTTGCGCGCGCCTGATCGCTCGGGCCCTCTCCTCGACGGCAGGCGCGGCGAGGTGATCACGCTCGATGGGGGCGCCGTCATCGAGGTGCTATCCACCACGGGGATCGAGGGGCGAAGTCGCATCGTGGAGGCGGGCGTGGATGTCGCCGGTGGCATCGAGGATCATCTCGCTCGTCACGGACGACCGATCTCGTACTCCTACGTGACCGAGACGTGGCCGCTGTCGATGTACCAGACCGTCTTCGCGCGCGAGCCGGGCAGTGCGGAGATGCCGAGCGCGGCGCGACCATTCACCGCAGAACTCGTCACGACCTTGATCTCCCGGGGCGTGGTCTTCGCGCCGGTACTACTCCACGCCGGCGTGTCGTCGCTCGAGGGCGGCGAAGTGCCGCTGCCGGAGCGTTTCCGGGTGCCGGCACCGACGGCGCGGCTGGTCAACCAGACCCGTGCCGCCGGGGGCCGGGTGATCGCGGTGGGCACCACCGTCACGCGCGCTCTGGAGAGCGCGGGCGATCGCGACGGCGTCGTGCGAGCCGCCGATGGATGGACCGATCTCGTCCTGGGCGGTGAGCGAGGAGCGTTCGTCGTCGACGGACTGGTCACGGGATGGCATCCCGCGCAGGCGACCCACCAGGCATTACTGCGCGCAGTTGCGGGTCCCGAGATGGTGACCGCCGCGTACGACGCGGCCACGAAGGATCGCTACCTGTGGCACGAGTTCGGCGACAGCTGCCTGCTGCTCCCTTAGGGCAAGCTAGGCGGCATGGACGTGCGCCACGCAACCCTCGACGACCTCGACGACCTGTTGCGGCTCCAGCTCCAGCTGCGCGACCATCACCGGCGCCTCGCCGCGGACTCCCCTCGCTACGGCGTGCAAGCCGACCGGTGGCGCCGTCTGCTCCGCGCCACCCTCGAAAGTGACGACGAAGCGATCCTGGTCGCGACGAACAACGACGACGTGCGCGGGTTCGTGACGCTGGTGTTCGCGCCGAAACCGTGGGGGGTGAGCTGCGAGATGGACACGCTGGTCGTCGACGAAGCGTCGCGCAGCGAAGGGGTCGGCGAGGCGCTGGTCGCCGCGGCCGAGATCCTCGCCAAGGAACGCGGTGCCGGCGGCATGCGTGCGAACGTGCTCACCGCCAACGATCGGGGCCGCGCGTTCTACGAACGGATCGGCTACGAGCCGATCGCGGTGCGCTACTCGAAAGATTTTTAGCGCTTCACGGCGACGACGCGCTCGACGATGCCGACGCGGCCCAGCCGCTCGCGTTCGGCGACGGTCATCCCGGCGGCCTCGACGTAGCGCAGGGGACGCCGCGTCATGTGTTCTCCTTCGAACTTCTTCGTGAAGAACTCGATCGCCTTCTGGATCGCGTACGCGACCTTGTAAGGACTTTCGACGTGGTCGACCAGGATCAGCCTCCCGCCCAGACGCAACACGCGCTTCATCTCGCCGACCGCACGCTGCGGGTCCGGGATACCGCACAGTGCGTACGTGCACACGACGCTGTCGAAGCTAGCGTCTTGGAACGGAAGATCGTGGGCGTCGCCCTGTCTTAGCTCGACATCGAGTCCGAGCTCTCGCGCTCGCTCCGTCGCGATATCGACCATCTCCTCGGTCAGGTCGATGCCGGTCACCTTCGCCTCCGCCGCGTAGTGCGGGAGGTTCAGGCCCGTCCCGACGGCGACCTCGAGTGTCTCCCCGGCGGCCTTCCCGCATGCCCACGCGCGATGATCGGTGCCGAACATGCGGCGCTCGAAGAACGAGATCTGGCGGTCGTAGACGTCGGCCTTCTTCGCGAACGCCCGGCGTACCTTCTCGTTGTCCCGCTGCCGTTCGGTGACCACGACTCGCTCCTTTAGCTCTCTTGGTGCCCGACTCTAGGCCCATAGGATGGCGCACGCGATGGCGACGAACTACGGGCAGTACCAGTACGAGATCTACCTCGGGGGCCTCTCCGACAAGAAGCCGGACTTCCCCTTCGAGCTCCACGAGCTGGAACGCCGCTTCGAGGCCGAGGCGGACCCCGTGCCGCGAGATTATGTGTCGGCCGGGGCGGGCTCCGAAGACACGATGCGGGCGAACCTCGATGCGTTCAAGCGGTGGCGCATCGTTCCGAAGATGCTCACGAACGTCGAGACGCGCGCTCTCGATACGACCGTGCTCGGCACGAGCATGCCCGCGCCGGTGATGCTCGCGCCGATCGGCGGGATCCAGAGCCTGCTCCATCCCGACGGGGAGCTCGCCGTCGCGCGCGCGGCCGCCGAGCTGGATATACCGCTCGTGCTGAGCACGGTGTCGTCGCACACCCTCGAAGATGTCGGCGAGGCGATGGGAGACACACCGCGGTGGTTCCAGCTGTACTGGCCGAGCGAGGACGCGTTCACGAAGAGCCTCTTACAGCGTGCCGAGGCCGCCGGCTACAGCGCGATCGTCGTGACGCTCGACACGCGGATCCTCGCGTGGCGGCCGCGCGACCTCCGCAACGCGTACCTGCCGTTCCTGCGCGGCGACAGCATCGCGAACTATCTCAGCGATCCGGTCTTCCGCGCCGGTCTGGAGAAGTCGCCCGAGGAGGATCTGCAGTCGGCGGTCATGCGCTGGGTCCAGCTGTTCTCGTACACGTCGACGACGTGGGAGAGCCTCGCGTTCCTGCGTGACGCGACCGAACTCCCGATCGTCCTCAAGGGGATCGTGCATCCCGACGACGCGGCGAAGGCGGTCGAGGCTGGGATGGACGGCCTCATCGTGAGCAATCACGGTGGTCGTCAGGTGGACGGCTCGATAGCGACCCTCGACGCGCTGCCGGCGGTGCGCGCCTCGGTGCCGCAGGACTATCCAGTGCTCCTCGACTCCGGTATCCGCACGGGAGCCGATGCCTTCAAAGCGCTCGCGCTGGGAGCGAACTCGGTCCTGCTCGGCCGGCCCTACATCTGGGCCCTCAGCGTCGGGGGCCACGACGCCGTCCGGCAACTGCTCCGCAGCTTCCTGGCCGATCTGGACCTGACGCTCGCGCTGGCCGGCTACACGTCGTTCGCCGAGGTAGGCCCCGAGACGCTGGTCCGGGAGGGGAACCTTCCCGTCATGTAGCCACCCGTCACGTAGCCGACCCACCCCGGTTGACAATCTATTTGCAATTTAACTTAATTAGCAAATGGCCGACCCTCTGCGCGCGCTGGGGAACGAGACCCGGCGCGACATACTGCGGCTCGTGTGGGATCGGGAGCTCCCCGCGAGCGAGATCGCGCGGCGCATGGAGCTGAGCGCGCCGGCCGCCTCCCAGCACCTGCGCGCGCTGCGCGAGGCCGACCTCGTCGCCGTCCGCGTCGATCGCAACCGCCGCCTCTATAGCGTGCGTCACGACACGTTCGACGAGCTGCGCACCTTCTTCGAGAGCTTCTGGACGGGCGGGATGGCATCGCTGAAACGGGCCGCCGAAGACTTGCACGGCGAACGCAAGAGGGGCCGCCGCCGATGACCGACGACGTGCGGGTGGAGGTGGACATCGGAGCGCCGGCGCAGGTCGTCTACGAGTTGTTGACCGACGACGCCCTGTTCGTCCGCTGGCTCGGGATCAGCGCGGAGCTCGATCCGCGCCCCGGCGGTATCTTCCGGTTCGAGATCGCACCGGGGCAGTTCTGTAGCGGCCGTTACGTCGATGTCGATCCGCCGCGTCGCGTCGTGTTCACGTGGGGTTACGAGAGCGACGCGATGCCCCTCGAGCCGGGATCGACGACGGTCGAGATCGACATCGAGGAACGCGGTGAGGCATGTCTGGTCAAGTTGATCCACCGCGGCCTCGAAGGCCCGATGCGCACGATGCACCATGAAGGCTGGAACGGCTTCCTGCCGCGGCTCGCGGCGGTCGCGGAGGGACGGGAGCCCGGCGACGATCCGGCCGCGCCCTACCAGTCCGGCGCGCGGCCCGATATCCCCGCTCAGCGAACGGAGGAGTAGATGGAGACCACTCGCACATCGACGATCATAGAGAGGCCCGCGCCCCAGGTCTTCGACTTCGTCACCGAGTTCCCGAACGACCCGAAGTGGCAGCGCGGCAAGGAGTCATGCACGTGGACGTCCACCGGAGGCTTACGCGTCGGCGCCACCTACGAGCAGCGCGCCCGGTTCCTCGGCAAGGAGATCGTCAACAACTTCACCGTCTTGGAGCTCGACCCCGGACGACGTGTCGTCTACGAGAGCCGGGATGGGTCGTTCCCGTTGGTCGTCACGCGCACGGTCGAGGATCTAGGCGACGGCAGATGCCGTTTCACCGAAGCGGTCGAGGGTGAGGCGAGCGGGTTCTTCAAGCTCGCGTCGCCGCTACTGCAACCGCTCGTCAGGTCCTCGATCAGGAAAGACTTCCGAGTGCTGAAAGCTCTGTTGGAGGAGCCGGCCGCGAACGCCTGAGCAAGTCGAGAGCGCGAAATGACCGGCTCGCCGCCGGAGATCCTGAGACTTCAAGAGGGCTTCATGGTCCTGCAAGGACGCTCCTGCCCTCGATCCTTGTTGGGTTCCCGGTCGGCCGGCGGCGAGCCGGTCTTAGAAGCGCATCGTGGCGCACGGCCGGCCGCGCGAGAACGGCCGAACGGCCCTCTTCGTCTAGTTCATCTGCAGGTTGTTCTGCTTTACCCGGCTACGCCTTGCGGCTGCCGTAATCGCCGAAGGGGTCGTCCCGCTCCCCGATCGCCTCGCGCCAGCCGATCTCCTCGGCGCGGCGTACGAAGTCGAGGCCTTCCTGGGTATGCCGCGCGACGCCGTCGAACAGGAACCCTAGAAGCCGGCTCGTATCGGGGCGATACATGTGACTCGCGACGTCGTTAAGCGCCCACTTCATCATCTGGAGCTGATTGAGCGGTAGCAGCGCCATGCGTCCCGCGAGCCCGGACGCGCGAGCAAGTAGTTCGTCGTCGGGAACGCACTCCAGCACGAAACCCATGTCGGCGGCCTCGCGCCCGGAGATCTCGTCGCCGGTGAACAGATAGCGCTTGGCACGTTCGAGGCCGAGTCGAGCGACCCATACCCAGGGGGCTTCGGGGACGCCCCACGCGCGCGCGGGCGGGTAACCGAAGCGGGCGGAGTCGGCCGCGACGATGACGTCGGCGTTCAGGATCATGTCGGTGCCCCCGGCGATGCACCATCCCTGCACCGCCGCGACCGTCGGCTTCGAGATCTGGTGGAGCTTCGCGAATGTCTTACCGAACGTCGAGATCACGTTGACGTCCTGTACCGAGTCCCACACACGATCACGTCCTTCGAGGTGCGCCTGGGCCGCGGTGGACCAGTCGAGACCGAAGCCCGCACAGAATGCCTTGCCCTCTGCGCGGACGAGCACGACCTTGACGGCATCGTCGGCATCCGCGGCGTCGAGAGCTGCAGCGAGTTCGTCGCGGAGCTCGAGCGTGATCGTGTTGTACTCGTCGGGCCGGCACAGCACGAGGTGACGTACGCCGTTGTCGGCAGGATCGTTCTCGACGCGGATCGCGTTCGCCGTCGGGGCCATCTCGTCCGGAATGTACCAACGTCATTGACCACAGGATGCGTCGGCGCGACGTTGTCTTCAGCGGGCAGGGAGGAGCCACGATGGAGGAACGCGCGGCACGGATAGCCGATCTATTGCATGAGGCCGCGGAGACCCACCACGTCGTCTACCGGATCGTCGACGGCGACGACCCCGACTGGGCCTCCTGGTACGCGGACTGGTTGTTGACGCTCTCCGAGCTGCCCGATCTCCTGGGCCGCGCCCCGGTGAGGAGCCATCTCGTGCACGCCCTCGTGCAGTTCGACCGCGATCACCTCGTCAGCGGAACGACGGAGCGATGGGAGAACTTCTACGCGGCCCGACTGATGGAGGAGTTCGCCCCGGCAACAACTTAAAAAGGGGTCCCGAGCGTCTCACTTAGTGTGAACGATGGGATGCGGTGCAGACTCTTTCTTCCGCTGGCGGTCGTGGCGTTGTGCGCGTCATGCCAGACCGCATCTCCATCCGAAGAACCCGTCGCGGCCGCGCCGTCGATGCCCTCGCGATCCGAGCCCCCCGAAGCGCTGCCGTCTCCGTCACCGACCCGCACGGATAACCCATTCGTCACTGCTCGCCCGGCGTGGCTGGGGGAGCGAGTGCTGCCAAGGGGCGACGGGATCTTCGCAGAGGCACTCCCGACGCCGCCGATCTTGCGCAACAGGCGCTTCGCGACGATCGACATCCTTCCGCCGCCTAAGTCGCGCCGTTTCGAAGCCAGGGTCGTCCCGGTGCCGGATGGCGTCCTGGCTCGATCGTCGTGGCGGCCCGAATGCCCGGTCGCGCCCGACGAGCTCGCCTAC
>JBOGWY010000258.1:0-4809 GCA_050694015.1 Actinomycetota bacterium
CCTCGAGCGTGACCGGATCCTTCTCCTCCAGGCGATTGCTGCGGATCTCCAACGGCGGCTTCGCGAAGACCGACAGCTCGAGCGTGGGGTAGAGCGCGGGCCTCGATAGGTCGACCGACGCGCCCGAGCCCGGGATCTCGTAGGAGAACGTCACGCGGGTCTCACCGGGAGGGAACGCAACCGTTGCCGCGACGCCGGCGTCCAACTCGACGAGTGCCGGGATGTCGATGTCGGAGTCTTCGATGTTCACGTTGCGGGCCCCGTCTGGCAACGCGAAGCCGACGCTCGCGCCCGAAGCATCCGCACCGCCGATCTGCCGACCTCGGCCGATGTAGGCACGATCGCTCACGTTCGCGATCGTTACGGACTCGATAACGGCGGCTCCGGCGTCCGTGGATATGACGAAGAGGTCGTCTCGCTGGATAACCACGGCGCCGGGATCGGTTGTCGTATCCCACACGCGCAAGGTCGTCTCGATAACGGGCGTCTGGGTCGTGTCCGAGGGGATCGAGATCGCCCGTCCGGCGAACGTTCCACCATCGAAGCGCGCGTCGAGCGCGTAGAAACGATCTTGTCCGGTCGGGAGCTCGTCGAACTCGTATCGTCCGCGCCGATCGGTCACGGCCCGGCGCGACAGCCGGCCGGAACCATCCTCGGTCCCGCTCGTGAGGATCACGGTGACCCCGCGTTGGGGTTCGCCGGTGCTCTGGTTGATCACGCGCCCGGTGATCGTTCCGAGCTCCGCGGCCCCCGCGTTCGCAACGAGGACGGATGCGAGGATCGTTACTACCGGAAGGTTCAGGCGCCGCATCGCGGGCAGCGGCTCCCCGGTGGACGCGACGCACCGCACCGAGGACACGTGCCGCGTTCCAATCGCGATCTGACCGCCGCGATCTCGCTTTCGAGATCGTCGCGCGGTGGGGCCTCTTCGAGAGAATCGATCTCGTCGAGGACCGTAAGAGCTTCGGTTTCGTAGGTGGCCTTGAGGTGCTCGAAGTCGGCATCCGAGAGCTTCCCCACCGCGTGCTCGGACTCGAGGTCGATCAGAGCTTCCAACGACGATCTCTTGCGCGCGTGGAGATCCTCGAGCCTGGTATCCCCCGCCGGAGCCGGTGCCCCGCGCCGTATGGGGGCAGCGACGAACACGGCAGCTCCAACGGCGAGCAGCACGATGAGCGCGACGTCCATCACGATTGGCCCCGGAAACGCCGGAGTTCGGCATCGAGGCGCCGCCGGTCGGCGTCGGTGATGTGGACGGCGGGGTCGTTGCCCTCCGGGGTCGCGGGGATCCTCGCCCAGCGCCGCACGAAATGCCACGCGACCACGGCCCCCCCGAGCGCGGCGAGCCCGGGCAGCAGCCACACCACGATGCCGGTCCCGCCGGGGTCCGGGGTCGCGCGCGTCGTAACCCCGTACTCGTTCTCGATGAAGTCGATGATCTGGGCGCGCGTGAAGCCCTCTTCCACCATCTCTACGATCCGGTCGCGAAGCTCGACAGCATTCGCAGTGGCACAGTCGTGCAGCGTCACTCCAGGACAGAACGGAGACATCACCTGCATCGAGATGTCGTTTGCGACGTCCTGTGGGGCGGCATTCGCGGCGGGGGCCGCCACCAGGAGCGAAACGGCTGCTACCAACCCGACAAGTCCTCTCATCGCATCGCCACCGCCGGCTCTCGAAGCTCTCGGCGCACGCGGCCGGTCACGGCAACCGGCACCGGAGACGACAGCAGGATCGCCATCCCGCCGAGCATCACGCCGGCCCCCACCCAGATCCACCACGTGAGCGGATTGACGAATGCCCGGATGGCGGCGGCACCGTCCGGGTCGATCGAGGTCACGACGACGTAGAGGTCCTCGACCGGCGTGGTGCGGATCGCTACCTCCGATTGCGGCTGGCCTTGGGCGAAGTGGAAGTTCCTCTGCGGGCTCAGCGTCGTGAGGCGTTCGCTGCCGCGCGCGACTCCGATGTCGACGACGTTCACCTGCTTCTCCGGCGTGTCTCGTTGTATCCGGTCCTCGTAGGTGAGCGTGTAATCGCCGACGCGCATCGTGTCACCACGCTCCAGCAGGGCGTGTCGTTCGGTCTTGAAGGCGGCCCCCGTGAGACCGATCACGATCAACACGACGCCGAGATGCACGACGTAGCCGCCGTAGCGCCGCCTGTTCCGAGCGACGGTGTTGGTGATCGCGTCGAACCAATTCGCTCCGCGGGACCGATAGACGCGGCCGCCCCGTGCGAATTCGCCCACCACCGCGACCGCAGTGAAAGCACACAGCCCGAAGGCGATGAGAGTGCCCACGCTGTCCACCCCGAAGGAGGCGAGGGCAGCGATCGTCACGATCCCTGCTGTGGTCGGAGCCCGAACGACCCGGGAGAACGCTCCGCTGCTCATCTGTCGCCACGAGAGCAGGGGACCGATGCCGGCCAGAAGCAAGATCGCCAGAGCGATCGGCACAAAGACCGAGTTGAAGAACGGTGGCCCGACGGACAGCCGAACTCCGGAGGCGACCTCCGCGACGATGGGATAGATCGTGCCCCACAGCACCGCGAACGCGGCGGCGACGAACAACACGTTGTTCGCGAGGAACGCAGACTCGCGCGAGACGATCGCATCGAATCGGTTCTCGCTACGCAATCGATCGAGCCGGGCCACGATGATCGCGAGGCCACCGATCAGCATCAGTCCGAGGAAGGGCAGGAACCACTTGCCTATCGGGCCCTCGGTGAACGTATGGATGCTCGAGAGGATGCCCGAGCGGGTCAGGAACGTCCCGAATACCGCGAGGACGTAGGTCAGCAGGATGAGCGTGACGTTCCATACCTTGAGCATGCGGCGCTTCTCTTGGATGACCACCGAGTGCAGGAACGCGGTCGCGGTCAGCCACGGCATGAAGGAGGCATTCTCGACCGGATCCCACGCCCAGTAACCGCCCCACCCCAGTTCCGTGTATGCCCACGCGCCTCCAAGCACGATGCCGATCGACAAAGCGCTCCACGCGAACAACGTCCATCGCCGCGTCGACGTGAACCAGGTGTCGTCGAGCCGGCCGGAGAGGAGCCCGGCCATCGCGAACGCGAACGGGATCGAGAATCCAACGAACCCGGTGTAGAGCAAGGGCGGATGGATCAACATCCCCGGTGACTGGAGCAGCGGGTTGAGGCCGCTCCCGTCTGCAGGAGCCGGCGCAAGCTCCGCGAAGGGTGTCGCAGGACCGACCAGCAGCACGAGGAAGAAGGTCGCGATCCCGGCAAGCACGGCAGTCGCCCACGCACCGAGGCGTGGGTCGCGCGAGCGTGCCCGGGTGACGGCGAGGCCGCCGAACCCGGTCAGCAACAGTGTCCAGAACAGCAGCGAGCCTTCCATCCCGCCCCACAGCGCGGCGAGCGTGTAAGGACCGCTCAGCGAACGCGACGAATAGCGCGCGACGTAATCGAGAGAGAAGTCGTGGGCCGCCAGGGCCGTGAGCAATGACAGTGACGCCACTGCGACGAATCCGAACGACGCGATCAGCGCCCGCCGGCCTCCGGCTGCAAGGTCGGGACGGCCGCGCAAGGCGCCGGTCGCCGACAAGGCTAGCGCGGTGACCGCGACGATCACGGCCGCGACCAGAGAGGGTCCGCCAAGCCCGCCGAGAGAACCGATCACTGCGCTTCCGCGGGGCTAGGCCCGCGCCTTGAACTTCGAGGGGCACTTGGCCAGGACCTGGTGCGCGCTGAATGCGTCACCGTCGAAGGTCCCCAGCGCCACCACCTCGGAACGGTCCTTGAAGGCATCGGGTAGCGGAGCGTCGGTCGTGACCGGGACGTCGGTGGCGCCGTCGGTGACGACGAAGGTGGTTGTGAGACCGTCCCGTTCGATCGATCCCGGTATGACGGTCCCGTTGAGCCGGTGGTCCCGCTCGAAAGATCCTGCGGCGACGACCTCGCTGGGGGTCATATAGAAGACGGTGGAACCGGGGCGAAGCGTGGCCCACACGACCAGGCCCACCAGGGTGAGGAAGATGATCGAGCCGCCTACGGCGAACTTCGCTCGTCGTTTGGGGGACGATCGGGGCGCCGGCTCCACAGACATCGGATGATGAACCCTAAATGAATCCCGCACCCAGCAACCCCTCGGATCGAGCTACTGCCCTCCGGCGGGGGACCCACATCGAGAACTTCTCCCTCGCCTGGAACGTGGTCGAGTTCGGGGCCGGCCTTGCGGCCGGGATAGCCGCGTCCTCGGTCGCCCTGATCGGCTTCGCGCTCGATTCGATGGCCGAGGCCTCGTCGGCCGCGATCCTGCTGTGGCGACTGCACGCGGAACGCCGGGGCGGTGTGGCAGAGGACGTCGAACGCCGCGCCATCCGTCTCGTTAGTGGCGCCTTCTTCATCCTCGCCGCGTACATCGGCGTCCGGGCGGTCCTAGATCTGGTCAACGACGTTCGCCCCGAAGAGAGTGTCCCGGGACTGGTCATAGCGGGTGTGTCTCTCGTGGTCATGCCGTGGCTCGCCCATCGCAAGCGCGTTGCGGCCGATGCGCTCGGCAGCCGGGCCATGCACGCTGATGCGCTTCAGACGATGTTGTGCACTTACCTCTCGGCGGTGCTGCTGGCCGGTCTTCTCGCGAATTCCCTGCTGGGATGGTGGTGGGCCGATCCCGTTGCCGCGCTCGTGATCGCATGGATCGCGGTCCGCGAAGGTCTCGAGCTATGGCGCGCCGAGGAACCCCATTAGTCCGATTGTTCGAGCAGTGCCTGGATGTTGCGATCGAGCTCTTCTTCGGAGATGGCGCCGAGGATCTGGGTCCCGCCCACACTCGATATC
>JBOGWY010000259.1:0-26944 GCA_050694015.1 Actinomycetota bacterium
GTGTAAGGGTACGTACGTACCGAGAAGATAATCGCTTCGTTACGCAGAGTAGCGAACCCGGGACGCGAAAGGACCCCACCCGGTCAGGCGGGGCCTCGCGTAG
Source organism: Actinomycetota bacterium (assembly GCA_050694015.1). GTDB lineage: Bacteria > Actinomycetota > CADDZG01 > CADDZG01 > WHSQ01 > JBOGWY01. Next base: position 104 of record JBOGWY010000259.1, read on the forward strand.
CGGATGGTCTTTAGAAGATCGCCTGAAGGACGACGATAAGTCCGATGATCGCAAGCACGGTCCAAACGATTCCCATGTCCTCCTCCTCTCTGCTTCTGGAGTTATCCCCCTCGCCGGGGCGTGACAAACACGCGCTGCGAACGGCCGGCGACGCTCCGCAGTGCGCAACGGCAGTCGCTGGGAGGATGGCGCCGGGTGGAATACGCCTCGTCTCTGCGCGTTGGCATCGGGGATGAGATCGAACGCCACGGCTCCCGTTATCGCCGAGAACCTGCAGCGACGCTTCGGCAAGATCGAGGCCGTCGCCGGCATCGATCTCGCGATCGAGCCCGGCGAGATCTTCGGCTTCCTCGGCCCGAACGGCGCCGGTAAGTCGACCACCGTCCGAGTGCTCACCACCCTCTTGCGACCGACCGGGGGCCGTGCGCTCGTCGCCGGTCACGACGTACTGAAGGAGGCCGACGCGGTCCGCCGCTCGATCGGGGTCGCGCTCCAGGACGCCGCGATCGATCCACTGATGACCGGGCGCGAACTCGTGAAGCTGCAGTCGGTCCTCCACGGCATCCCGCGGCACGAAGGTCTCCGCAAAGGCGACGAGTTGCTCGAGAAGGTCGGTTTGACCGCGGCTGCCGATCGACGCGTTGGTACCTACTCCGGCGGCATGCGCCGTCGCCTCGACCTCGCACTCGCACTCATCCACGAACCTCAGGTGCTGTTCCTCGACGAGCCCACGACCGGGTTAGATCCATCCAGCCGCGTCGCGATCTGGGAGGAAGTCAGGACACTCAACCGAGAGTTCGGCACGACGGTCTTCCTCACGACTCAATACATGGAGGAAGCCGACAAGCTCGCCGGTCGGATCTCGATCATCGACAACGGCACGATCGTTGCCGAGGGAACGCCGAGGGAGCTCAAGGCACGCGTCGGTGATCCGACGTTGAACATCCAACTCGGCGCGGCGCAGGCTCTCGAAGCCGAGCGCGTTCTGTTGCAGTTCGGTGAGCCGGCCGCGGCCCCCGAGGGGTCGGTCGCGATCCGACTTCCCCAGGGTGCCGCTCAGGTGCCCGCCGTCGTACGCGCTCTGGACGATGCGCGCATCGACGTCGAAGGTCTCGAATTGCACATGCCGACGCTGGACGATGTCTTCCTCGTTGCTACCGGGCGCCGTCTCGAAGGCGCGGAGACGCCGTCGACGCCCGAAGAGGTCGTGGGGTGAGCACCGCCGCGCAGTACGTGGCCCTGAGTCGCCGCTCGATCTTCAACACGCTTCGCCAGCCGACGGCCGTCATCCCATCGATGACGTTCCCGTTGATCTTCCTCGCGCTGAATGCGGCCGCGCTCGGCGAGGCGATCTCGCTTCCCGGCTTCCCCGCGGTCGACTCGTTCCTTCAGTTCATGTTCGCGACCACGGTTGTGCAGGGAACGCTGTTCGGCTCCATCGCCGCCGGCGCCGACGTCGCGAACGACATCGAAGGAGGGTTCTTCGAGCGCCTCATAGCCGCTCCCGCGTCGCGCACATCGCTGCTCGTCGGACGTCTGGCCGGATCCGCGACCTTCGCGTTCGCTCAGGCGTGGCTGTTCTACTTCGTCGCGACCCTCTTCGGACTCGACGTCGAGGGTGGGCTCCTCGGGATGCTCGGACTGTCGATCGTGTGCACGATCCTCGCCGCCGGAGTGGGTGCGATATCGGTGTCCTTCGGCCTGAGGACGGGATCGGCGGAGGCCGTGCAGGGATCGTTCCCCCTGTTGTTCGCGCTCCTCTTCCTATCGAGTGCGTTCTTCCCGCGAGCGCTCATGTCGGGATGGTTCCGTGACGTCGCGAATCTCAATCCCTTCTCGCATCTGATCGAGGCGGTGCGCCATCAGGTGATCGTGGGCTTCGACCTGTCACGGTTGTTGACGGGGATCGTGATCGCGGCCGGTGTGTTCGTTATCGGGCTGACGTTGTCGGCACTGGCCCTTCGCCGTCGACTCTCGGAGACGAGCTGAGATGTCGTCGGCAGCCATAACGTGGGGACTCGCCAGCCGCAGCCTGAAGCTGATCCCGCGCGTCCCGTCGACGTTCATCCCGTCCCTGATCATGCCGGTGTTCTTCACGGTCGCGTTCGCGGGGCCGTTCGCCGCGCTCGTGAACCTGCCGGGGTTCCCGGCCGACGACATCATCGACTGGGTGCTGCCGTTCACCGCGCTGCAAGGTTGCGCGTTCGCAGGTGTGACCACGGGACTGGGCGTCGCACGCGACCTCGGGAACGGTTTCTATGACCGCTTCTTGTTGAGCCCTTCGAGCCGCGTCGCCCTCCTCGGAGGGCCGCTACTCGCCGCGGTGTTGCGCGCCCTGTTCCCGTTGACGTTGATGCTGATCATCGGGGTGATCGCCGGGGCGCACTTCCGCGAGGGCGTCGCCGGTATCGTGATGCTCACCATCGCAAGCCTGGGCCTCGCGCTGGCGTCCGGCGCGTGGGCTCTCGGTCTCGCGCTCCGATTCAAGACGATGCAGATCGCGCCGCTGATCCAGATCGGGATCTTCCTCAGCATGTTCTTGTCGACCGCCCAGATGCCTCTCGATCTGCTCACCGGATGGCTCGACGACGTCGCCCGTTACAACCCGATGACCTATCTACTCGCGCTGGCACGCCAGGGCTTCCTCGGCGAGATCACGTGGGAAGTCACCTCCGAAGGGTTGCTCGCGCTCATCGCACTCCTGGCGGTATTGGTGACCTTCGCCCACCGAGGCATGCGCAACATCATCCCGTAGGGCTTTCCCGCCGAGTGGCAGCTGAGTCGTGTCTCACGCGACACAGATGCCACTCGATGCCCGGGCCGTCGCCGAGTGGCAGCTGAGTTCGTGTCTCACGCGACACAGATGCCACTCGATGTGGTGGCGGGAGGGGCTAGAAGCGGACTATGGGGCAGGTGAGGGTGCGGGTTATGCCCTCGACCGACTGGATCTTCGACACCACGAGCTGGCCCAGCGTGTCCATGTCCCCGGCCGTGACCCGGGCTATCACGTCGTAGGGCCCGGACACATCCTCGGCGCTCTGGACGCCGTCGATGTCGCGGATCTCGACCGCCACCTGGGCGGCGTTCACTGCCGTCTGGATCAGGATGTACGCCTGGACGTCGTCGGGCACCGTCGAGCTCCCAGTCTCGTCGTTCGGTTCGCAGCCGGGCGCATCATAGCCACGCCCGCGTGCCGCGTGCTGCAGGTACGCTTCGGCCATGGCTGTGGACGCAGGCGCGGACGTCAGACGGACCCTCGACGACATCCAGCAGCGCCTCGAACCGACCGAGGCCCGGAGCTGGGCGATCGACCGCCTCAACGAGATGTTCCGTACCGGGCGTGCGCCCGAGCCGCAGCCCGAAGGGTTCCTGGAGGGCCGCCTGGTGACGATGTCGCTGACGACGCCGTCCGATGCGCTCGTGCGGCGCCTCGGCAGGATGTGGATGCCGTGGCTCGGAAAGAGCTTCGATCCCGCCGCCCAAACTGGCGTGAACGTCCTCACGAAGTCGGCCCGAGGCCCCATGAGGGCCTTGTGGCCGAACTACGTGCCCGAGCGTGAGCTCACGGATCGCATCGAAGCGTTCCCGTTCAAGACCCGCATCGCGCCGGGCGAGGTCGACCCGGACGTCACGGTGTTGAAGATCGACTACGACTCGGAGCCGAACCCCAACCTGATCATCCGGCGCATCCTCGACGAGCTGGTTCAGGTGGACGACCGTCTCTACCTCGGCAAGATCCTGTTCCGTCGCCGCGGGTCGTGGCTGCCGATCGGCTTCTTCTCCCTGCAGTCGTAGTGGCGGAAACGCTCCCTCCTCTCGTCGACGAGAGCTCGCTCCGCACGTACCTGGACGAGCACCTCGGGCCCGCGGACGACCTCGTCGTCGAGCGGCATCAGGCCGGCCACTCCAACGAGACGTTCTTCCTGACGCACGGAGGCAGGGGCCTGGTCCTGCGACGTCCCCCGCGCGGCGCGTTCCTGCCTTCGGCGCACGACGTGGGTCGCGAGTACCGCGTTCTCAGCGCGCTGTCGGACACGTCGGTGCGCTCGCCGAGCACCTTGCTGATGTGCGAGGACGAGTCCGTGATCGGCGCGCCGTTCTACGTGATGGAGCGCATCGACGGGGTCGTGATCCGCGATGTGCTGCCGGATGTCTACGACGAAGGCCGTCGCGCGCGCCTCGGTGAGGAACTGGTCGATTCGCTCGTAGAGCTGCATTCGATCGACCCGGCGTCGTGCGGTCTGGACGGCTTCGGCAAGCCCACGGGTTATCTCGAACGTCAGTTGCGGCGGTGGACCGGACAGCTCGAGTTGACTCTCCCTCACACTCGTCCGATGCCCGACCTCGAAGCGATCGGCGATTGGTTGCGCGGACACCTTCCGACGTCTCCGCCGCACACGATCGTGCACGGTGACTACAAGATGGACAACGTTATGTACGCGGGAGCCGGCGCGCCCGAACCGACTCAGCTGGTCACGATCCTTGACTGGGAGATGTCCACACTCGGCGATCCGCTGGCCGATCTCGGCTGGATGGTGTCGTTCTGGCGCGAGAAGGAGGACGCGGACGACCTCTTCACGCGCACGACGCCGGTGACCGCGCTGTCCGGGTTCCAGTCGCGGGGCGACCTCGTCGAGCGTTACGCGCGCGCGACCAAAAGAGATGTCGACTCGCTCGAGTGGTACATCGTGCTGGCGATCTGGAAGCTGGCGATATTGCTGGAAGGTTCATACGCGCGGCACCTCGCGGGGATGACCGACGATCCGTTCTTCGCCGAGATGGAGCACGGCGTGCCCCAACTCGCGACTCGAGCCCTGCAAGTAGCGCTCGGTTGAGCTCCTACTCTGCGCTCATCGTCGACTTCGGCGGTGTCCTCACGACTCCGATCCAGGATTCGATGGAGGCATTCTCGAACGAGCTTGGTATCGACTTCGACGACTTCTTGCGGGTCGCGCTGCGCGCGTACGTGGAGGGTGACGACGATCTCGTGTTCGCGTTCGAGACCGGGAAGCTGGACGAGGAAGAATTCTCGGTCCGGTTCGCCCAGCGTCTGGCGCAAGCGACGGGTAAGGAGATCGATCCCGAGCGCTTCGTACAGCGGATGTTCGGAGGCATGAGGCTGGAAGAGGGGATGCTCGACGCGGTCGCCAAGGCGCGCGCCGCGGGCTTCAAGACCGGACTCTTATCGAACTCGTGGGGGCTGGGCGGCTACCCGCGCGCGCGGCTGGCAGAGATCTTCGACGACGTCGTCATCTCGGCCGAGGTCGGGATGCGCAAACCAGATCCGGCGATCTTCGAACTGTCGGTGACGCACCTAGGGGTACCGCCGAACGCGTCGATATTCGTGGACGACCATCCGGGGCATCTGAAAGCGGCCGCCGAGTCGGGCATGACGACCGTTCTCCATCGCTCGCCGGCGCAGACGATCGCCGAGCTCGAACTGCTTCTGGACGTCGGTCTGTCCTGATCCTTGCCCTGCTTGCGCCCTGCGGCTCGGGGAGCCGGCAGGAACCGTGACGTCGTTTGTCCAAAGCTTCTAGGTACGGCTTCGACCAAGGAGAGGGACGAATGCGAAAGGTCATCACGATCCTCCTGGCGACTTCGCTGGCACTCGGGGTCTTTGCCGCCCCGTCGGCGCAGGCGAAGAAGAAGAAGAAGCGCGTCGCGACCGCCGCGTACGAGAATCCCGCGATCGGTTCGAGCGATGTCGGCGGTGGGTGCCTCGGCTGCCCGAGCTTCGGAACCGGCTCGAACGAGAACTTCGTGTCGATCGAGATCACGGACTCCACCGGCTTGCCGGTTCCTGCGTCGATCAGTTGGGACACCGACGGCGATGGGATCTCCGACACCGGCTTCGAGATCTGCGGTAAGACCGAAGAGCCTCAACCGATCGAAGCAGGCGTGACCCTCAACGTCTTCGTGTGGGCGGTGCCGAGTACCGTCTGTCCTGCGGGAACGGCCACTAACGGGACGGTGAAAGCGACATTCACCAGATAGCCAACCGTCTAGCGGTAGTTCACGAACTGTAGGGGGATCCCGAAGTCCTTCTCCTTCAGCAGCGCGATGACGTCCTGCAGGATGTCGCGAGACTTCGACGACACTCGCACCTGGTCGCCCTGGATCGCCACCTGAGCCTTCACCTTGGCGTCCTTGATCGCCTTGACGATCTCGCGCGCCTTTTCCGTGGAGATCCCCTGGTTGATCGTGAGCGTTTGGCGCGCCGTCCCGCCGCCGGCTTGCTCGATGTTCCCGCGTTGCAAGGCCTTGAGCGAGAGCTTGCGCTTGACGAATTTCTCCTCGAGGACCTTGAGGACGTCTTTCACCTTCTGCTCGGTGTTCGAGCGTAGCGTGATCGAGGGGTTCCCGCCGTCCTCGCCTAGCTCGATGCTCGAGCTGGTGTCCTTGAAGTCGAAACGCTGCGAGATCTCGCGCTTCGCCTGATCCACGGCGTTGCGCACCTCCTGCATGTCCAGCTCGGACACCACATCGAACGAAGAATCCTTGGCCATGGCGCGAACCTTAGCCGACAACGCGAAGAGTGGCAGTCAGTAATTGGATTTCTCTTACCTCTTTCTGCTATCGCGGCGTTGTGAAAAACAACTCTATGAACGCAATCGAACGCGTTGCGTACACATCGATGCTGGGTGTTTGACAGTGCACAATCACGCTGTTAGTTAATAACGAAACTTCCTCACAGCCGAAGATCCGTCGCGGGTTCAAAAGGGGTGTTGCGAGCGATGACAACGCGCGCGCGTACGACGAGACGTGTATCCGTGCTGGTGCTGTCCGTGATCCTTTCTCTTGGTTTGTGGGCCCCTCCGGCGCACGGGCGCTTGACCGGATCGGAGGAGCAGGACGTCGTGCTCGAGGCCGGCGGCGGCTGGCACTTCAATCGCACGGAGCAGTGCATGATGCGGAAGATCAACGCGTCCCGTCGTCGCAGCGGGCGTGGCGGCCTGTACTGGGACCGCCAGGTCGGCTTCGTCGCACGCCGTCACGCGCGGCAGATGGCTCAGAACGGCTACGTGTACCACGACAGCAACGTCGGTCGCGAGATCACGCGGTGGCGCTCGCTCGGTCAGAACAGCGGCGCCGGGTGGAGCTGCCGGAGCTTGCACCGCGCGTTCATGCGTTCCGGGTCGCACCGTTACAACATCCTCGGCGGATGGCGTCACGTCGGTGCGGGCACCGATTGGCGCCGCGGCCGCCTCTACGTGCAGGTCGTCTTCGAGACGCGCTACGACCCGGGTAACGTCTACCGCTATCCCTGATAGCGGCTAGCTGCCGCAGGTCGACTCACTCGCGGCCCGGAAGTCCTCGCAGAGCTTCTTGCGCTGCAGGACTTCCCCGTCCGACGTCCGAGCTATCAGCGTGCCGTTGAGGGGCTCGTTGTTCGGAGTCTCGACGAAGCCCACGAAGAAGTCGACGTCGAACCCACCGGGCCCACGGTCGGTCGCGGATCGGTAGATCTGAAACGACACGTCTTCGCCGTCGGGCAGATCCAGAACGACGTCGTCGACCCGCGGGTCGATCACACCGAAGATCGATACGACATCGGGGAGGTCGTCGCCGTGGCCTGCTTCAGAGAAAGAGATCGCGGACTGTGATGGAACCTCGTAGCCGCACCCACCACCGCCCCCGAAGTCTTCGTCGTCTCCGAAGTACAACTCGGTGCAGGTCATGACCTCGTCGCTCATCTGCTCCTCGTAGGCATTCAGCTTCCACGGAAGGCCCTCGAAGTCGCCGGATGCCACGGGGACCGGCGGCCCCAGCGGGGTCGACTCCTCCACGGGGGCCGGCGATGCGAACGCGGTCTCCCGGGCGATCTCGGCCCCCGTGTCGTCGTAAGCGACCAGGGCCTCGGCGTCGTCCGGAAGGAACAAGACGTAGAAGTTGCCCGTCACGTCAGCACCTTCGGGGGCCGGGTAGAGCTCGAGGTCGAGGATGTTCCCGTCCTTGAGTTCCAGGACGAGGCGTGCCACGTTCGGCGCGGTACGTCCGAAGGCGATGCCGTTCGGGTACTCGTCGCCGGTATTCACGCCGACGCCGATGGGCCGGTCGGGACCGGAACCACAGCCCCCGCCTCCGCCCCCACCGTCCGGGGTCGTGACGTCGATGTCGATGCAGATCCCGTCCTTGGAGTCGTAAGTCACCATCGTCCACTCGGCGTCTTCGAAGGTGCCGGTAGCGACGCAGAAGGTGTCCTTCGGCTGGTGGGGCTGCGGCTCATACGTGCATGGATAGGTGCCGCTGCTCCCGCGTTCTCCCGCGGCGACCTCGGATCCTCCGTCGGGACCGGGTAGCAGAGCTCTCACGGCGGAACCCGCGACGAACAGAACGAGGAACACCGCTGCGAACGCACCGAGCGCCACCGCGGCCTGGCGCACTCGCGCGCGGCGCTTCAAACCTGCCGGCAGGGACGGAGCCGGAACGAGATGATCCGACGCCGCGTCCATCAGGGCGCCGAGTCGTCGCTCGAACGGATCGCGATCGTTCATGTCTGTGGTCATCGTTCGTTCTCCTCTAGTTCCTTGCGTAGCTTCTCCATGCCGCGCGCGATCAACGCCTTGGCCGCGCCCAGAGAGCACTCCAGCGCGTCGGCAACCTGTCGTTCGGAGAGGTCTTGATGGTGGCGCATGATCACCGCGGCGCGCTGGCGTACGGGCAACGTTTGGAGCGCTGCGATCAAGACGCGGTGTTGCGCGACGTCCGGAAGTGACGTAGTGGGTGGCGCAGCATCCCGTTCGGCCTCCAGGTGTTTCGCTTCGAGAGCCCGCCTGCGAAAGTAGTCGCGCGAGAGGTTGACGATCGTGCGGTTGAGATACGAACCGAACGCGTCCGGGTCCCGGAGGTGGCGGAAACGTCCGAACATCCTCAGGAACGCGTCCTGAACCAGGTCCTCGGCGAGATGAGCATCGCCGACGAGGAGGAACGCGAACCTAAGCGCCGGAGCCGCGTGCTCGGCGTAGAGGCGGTCCAGGTTGCTCAGGGCACGTCTCCTCGGCAGCTCGGGTGCTTCGGCAACAGCGGTTCGCGTGCGCATCACTGTTACAGACGAGCGAGACGCCGGGGAAGATACGGAGGTTCAGTCCTCTTCTTTGTTCTTCTTCCTCTCGGGGCATTTCAGCGCGGGGGGTCCGTCGTCGCACGGATAGAGCGCGGCGGCCTCTTCGATCGTCATCACCGGTGCCTCGTCGACCTCGATCCCGTAGGGCTCGATCCACTTGCGCTGGTACTCGAGCCAGCGCCCCTCCGCATCGGTCTCGGCCCACGTGGCATTGACGAAGGTCGTCCATCCGAGCCCCGATTGCACCACCGCGGCGAAGGCCATGGTCGCGATCTCGTTGCCGACGAGCCGCAACTCCTCCGACGGGGGACACGGCTGCGTGCAGCCCGTGACGATGGCCCAGATCGTCATCAGCTCGACGTCGTTGTCGGTCACGACGTCGACGCTGCCGTTCTGGAGGAGTAGCGCGCACTCACCGCCGTCGATGGCGTCGATCACCTGCGCCTCGGGATTGAGTTTGGGTACCTCGACTCCCGTGGCAGGGCTCGCCGACACGCACGCCCGCTTCCCGGCCAGGTTCTCGACGTCGGCCACGCCGGCCCCCGTGCGCACCAGCAGGCGCTGATGGCTCACGAAGTAGGGATGGGTCATCGGGAAGCGACGCACCAGCGCTTCGGTCACGGGCTCGAGCGCGAAGCCCATGTCCAGGGCCTGTCCCTCGGCGGTCTGGAGCTGGGTGCCGGGCTGCTGCCGGTCGGCGTCCCTCAGGAGGTCGTCGGATGACGCGGGGACGTACTCGACCTCCACGCCGAGAGCGTCGGCGATCTCCTGCGTGAGGTCGATCACGAAACCCTCATAGAGCAACGAAGCCGTTGCAGGTCTCTCGGTACCGGGATCGACTGGGAAGCTGAACGGGGGCCGGGGTTCGTCCGGGACGCCGACCCGCAGCACGCCCCGCTCCTGGATCTTCCCCGCGCGCGTCTCCTCCGGATCGAAATCCGTGACCGAATCGTCGTCGACGGGGGGCGGCACGCACGCCACCAGCACGGCGAGCGCGATGCAGCAGAGCAGGCGTCCGGGCATGCGAGGGAGCCTAGTGCCCCGGCAGCTCCCCGCCCGCCCCGCCCCCGCCCGCCCCGGCCTACTGGCGGACGTCGGCCTGGGCGGCTACCTGATCCTCCAGCCCCGTCACGGCCTCCACCTCGATGCCGGTCTTCTGGCGCTGACGGATCTCGAGGCGCCGGGAGAGGCGTGACAACAGCAGGTTGACGACGATGAACATCCCGCCGACCACCAGGAAGACCTGCAGGAGCGGGATCTCCCGGCCGCACGTGAACGCGTTGCAGTTGCTCAGGATGCGTCCGTGCCGCATGACCTCCTGGATGGCGATGATGCTAACCAGCGTCGTGTCCTTGTTGAGCGTGATGAGCTGCGACACGGTCGCGGGGACCATGCGGCGGAGTCCCTGCGGCAGGATTATGAGGCGCATCCCCTTCCAGTAGGACAGGCCGAGCGCGGCCGCGGCCTCACCCTGACCTCTCTCCAGCGACACGATGCCGGCCCGCATGATCTCTGCGATCACGGCGGAGTTGTAGAGGACGAGACCGACGACCGCGGCCAGGATCCGGCCCGACTGGAACGCGTCGGGCATGAACTCGGGCACCAGACCCTCGTAAGTGCGCGTCGCGGGGGCCGGGAGCCACAGGGACAGGAACAGCAGGATGAAGATCAGCGGGAGGTTGCGCCACACGTCGATCCACATCCCGCTCGCCCATTTCATCACCGGGTTCTTCGAGATGCGCCCGAGGGCCAGGAGCAACCCGACGATGAGGGCCAGGATCATCGAGATGATCGCGATCTCGATCGTCACCGCGAAGCCTTCGAGCAGGAAGCGGAAGCTTCGGCCCTCGAAGAGCCAGCTCCACCGCTCGGGTCCGAACAGGTAACTCATCGCTTGATCGCCCAGCGGGTCTCGAGCGACCTGACCGCGATCGTCAACGCGATCGTGAGGATCAGGTAACCGACGGCCGACCAGAAGAACGCTTCGATATCGAATGTGCGCGCTTGCACGATGCGCGCTTCTTTGAGGAGGTCTTTGATGCCGAGTGCAGACGCCCCGATGATCGCGGAGTTCTTCGTCATCGCGATCATGAGGTTGCCGAGTGGTGGGATCACCGTGCGCACCGCTTGCGGGAGGACGATCTTGGTAAGCGTCTCGCGATACGTGAACCCGAGCGAGAGGGACGCGTCGATCTGTCCCGCGCCCACTGCGAATACGCCGGAGCGGACGGCCTCGGCAACGTACGCGGCGGTGTACAGACCCAACGCCGCCGTCCCCGCGGTCCACGCACCCAACTTCACCTGCTCGGGCAGACCGAAGAAGAAGATCGTGATGAGTACGAGCAGTGGGATGTTGCGGAAGACCTCGACGTAGAAGGTGCCGATCAAGTTGAGGATCTTCAGCGGAGCGATCCGGAACGCCGCGATCAGGATGCCGACCGACATCGCGATCACGAACGCGATCGCGACCAGCCGGATCGTTATGAAGAAGCCGGAACGGAACTCTGGGAAGTGTCTTACGACAACTTCCCAGAGCTCGCCCATGTCTGTGCTAGTTCAGGCTTCGGTTAGCAGGTTTCGTCGCAGGGGTAGATCTCGAACGCGTCCTCGAGCGTCAGCTTCGCCGGGTCCTCTGCGGGCTGACCGGTGTACTGGCCGATCCATTTGTCGTAGAGCTCCTGCCACGTGCCGTCCGCGAACGTGTCTTCGATGATGCCGCTGACGAAGTCCGCGAACTCGGTCTCGCCCTCCTTGACGCCGGCGCCGTACGGGTCGGTCGTGAGGTCGTCGCCGACGATGTGCAGAGTGTCGTCCTGCTGGAGGAAACCGGCCAGGATGACGTCGTCGGTGACGAGCGCATCGGTGCGGCCTCGCTGCATCAGCTGGAAGCACTCGCTGTAGGAGTCGACCGTGTTGAGCTCTGAGTCCGGCGCGATGTCCGGGATCAGGCCCTCATAGGTGGAGCCGAGCGCGGTGCACACGCGCTTGCCGTTGAGCCCGTCGGCGTCCTCGATCCCGGAGTCCTTCGGGGTCAGGATCCGGCCGTGGGCGACGTAGTACGGACGCGAGAAGTCGATCTCGGCGTCGCGGTCGGTCGTGATCGTCATCGTCGAGAGGACGAGGTCGACCGTACCTTCCTGCAGGAACGGGATGCGGTTATCCGAGATCGCCTCGACGAGCTCGAGCTCCACCCCGAGTCGGTCGGCGACCATCTGCGCCAGGTCGACGTCGAAGCCTTCTACCTCACCGGACTGCGGGTTCTTGAAGCCGAACAGCGGTACGTCGAACTTCACGCCGACCTTGATCTCGCCGCGCTCCTGGATCTCGCCGAGCGTCGAATCGGCCGGGAACTCCTCCACTTCGGCCTCGTCCCCACCGGTCTCGGTGCCGCCGTCCTCGTCACCGCCGCCACAAGCAACGGCTACGAGAGCAACGAGCGCCAGAACTGCAACGAGCCACCGCCACCTCTCTAAGTTCTTCACGAAACCTCCCCCTTTCCGACCACGTTCTCGTGGTTCTCCTACGTGCCTGCCGCGAATGGATCAGTGGTGAATGATCTTGTCGACGAACTCCTTTGCCCGGTCGCTCTTGGTGTTCTTGAAGAACTCGTCGGGCGGGCCCTGTTCGACGATCTTGCCTTCGTCGATGAACACGATGCGATCGCAGACCTCCCGTGCGAACCCCATCTCGTGAGTGACCACAACCATCGTCATACCTTCCCGCGCGAGGTCCCGCATGACGTCGAGGACCTCACGGATCATCTCGGGGTCGAGCGCGGAGGTCGGCTCGTCGAAGAGCATGAGTTTGGGCTCCATCGCCAGAGCGCGTGCGATCGCGACGCGCTGCTGCTGGCCGCCGGACAGATCGGCGGGGTACTGGTCGGCCTTCTCGGGGATACCCACACGTTCGAGCAGTTTCCTCGCGCGTTTCTCGGCCTCGCCCTTCGAGATGTCTTTCACCTCGATCGGTCCCAGCATGATGTTCTCCAGGACCGTCTTGTGTGGGAACAGGTTGAACTGCTGGAAGACCATGCCCATATCGGCGCGCAGGTTATAGATGTTCTTGCCGGCCTTCGGGATCGACGTTCCGTCGAAGCGGATGTCGCCCGAGTCGATCTTCTCCAAACCGTTGATGCAGCGGAGCATCGTGGACTTCCCGGAGCCCGAGGGGCCCGCGACCACTATTGCCTCACCGCGGTCGATCGTGAGGTCGATGCCGTCGAGGACGAGGTTCGTTCCGAAACGCTTCTGGACGCTCTCGAGCTCGACTAGGTGTCCGTTGACCTGGGCCGCCATTAGTGCGAGGGAGTGTACGTCCTACCGCAGTAGGACCGCCGGAGCCGGCTATAGATACCCGAGGGACGTGAGGCGCTTGCGGATCGCCTCGATCTCGTCCGGAGACAGCGGTTCGACGTCCTCGTCGACGGGGGCGGCCGGCGTCCGGGACGTGCCGCTGCCGTGGTGCGAGACGAGGTCCCTCAGCACGTAGACGGCGAACTCGGTCACGGAGTGGAAGCCCGAGCCCCCGATGACCTGCTTCAGCTGTTCGTAGAGAGGGCGCGGGATCTTCAGCGTGACCTGGCCGCCTTCGGCGCTGTCGCGTTTCATTGACTTCTTATAGCACTCCTATAAGAGTGCCGTCGGTAACGATTCCGTGTTACTGGTGTGCCTTCTGCAGCGTTTTGGATACCGTGACCGTCTTGGTGGGAGAAACCATCTGAAGTTTTGCGGGGGACAGATCGTGCGGCGCACTTATCTGAGGTTGATCGTGGTTGTGGGGCTGATGGCGGCACTGCTGGTGCCGTCGATCGCGGCTCCTGCGAAGACGATCACGGTCCCGACCACCCTCGCCCGTACCGTCGCTCCCGACGGTTCTGGGATGTCGTCGACGAACTTCGATTTCCCTCCGACCCACATCGCGTTCTCATGGCGCGGCGACGACGGCACGGGCGTCCGGTACCGCACGATCTCATCCGGCGGCGAGGCGTCGCGCTGGAGGCGCGCACCGGAAGCGCACGATGCCGAACGCGGCAACCGCCACTTCTCCGGCGTCCTCGCGGTCGACCGGCCGATCGCGGTCCGCTGGCGCAAGATCGTCCCGCGGGGTGCGTCCATGAACGCCCCGGTCCTCGACTACCTGAACACGCTCGACGGAACCCGCGAGCTGCGGACGATCCCGGCGACCGCGGAGGCGGCCGCCCGCACGCCTGACATCGTGACGCGCGCCGAGTGGGGCGCCGACGAATCGGTGAAGCGAACGAGCGGAGGGTGCGTCCGGAAGTTCTTCCCGGTGCAGCAGCTGTTCGTGCACCACACCGCGGGGTCCAACTTCGACAAGCATCCGAAGGCGACGATGCGCGCGATCTACTGGTACCACGTGGTCCGGCAGGGCTGGTGCGACGTTGGCTACAACTTCGTCATCTCACCGGACGGCACCGTCTTCGAGGGACGATGGGCGCGCTCCTACGCGCCGTGGGAGACGCACGACTCCGAGGATCGCAAGGGTCGCGCGGTAGTGGGTGCGCACGTCTCCAACTTCAACTCTGGCAGCGTCGGTATCTCCGTCATGGGCAACTACTCGCAGGTGAAGCCCCCGCCGGCGGTGAGACGCTCACTGGCGGAACTGCTCGCGTGGGAGGCCGATCGCCACGATCTCCGTCCACGGGGGAGACACATCTACCGGAACCCCGAGACGGGTCTCCGGCGGCGGCTCCCCTACATCGCCGGACACCGCGACGGCGGCCAGACGGAGTGCCCCGGCAACTTCCTCTACCGCGCTCTGCCGGCGATACGGAGGGACACGAGTGCGGTCATGGGGGCCGGGAAGCTCGACACGGTGCTCACGCTGGAACCGTCGACGAGACGGATCACTTACGGCGAGCAGGTCACATTCTCGGGCGCGTTGACCGGGCCGGACGGACTCGGTATCCCCGACCAGCCTCTACGCAGCTTCGTGAAGACGGGTGCCGGTGCGTGGACGCGCGGCCCCCAAACCGTCACCGCACCCGACGGCAGCTTTTCGTTCGTTCTGCAGCCGGAAGAGAGCACGCGCCTGGTCGCGATCTACGACGGCGATGTGATGCGCTGGGGAACGGAGAGTTTCCCGAGACGCGTCCGGGTGGCACCGTTGGTGACGTTGGCGGCCGAGGGAGGTCTAGCGGAGCCGACGGGAGTGACGCATTACGGGCCGGGTACCACGACCATCACGTTCAGCGGAGTGGTGGATCCGCCGCACGTCGGTCACGACGTGTTCATCCGCGTGGAGAAGTTGCAGTCGGACGGAACCTTCGCTCTCTTGGAGGTGGGCTCAGCCGAACTCGATGGCGCCAGTGAGTACGAGTTCGAATGGGTCGTTGTTGATCCCGGGGTGGGCGGAAGCTACCGGGCGTTCGCTCGCCTCCCGAAACACGACGATCACGCTCGGGGCTTGAGTCCCGTCGTCTCGTTTGTGATCGATCCGCAGCCCTAGCAGGTTCTCGATCGGGTCCAGTCGTACCCGCAGAGTCATCTCGCTGTCTCCTGTTTTCTCTGTTGGATCTCGGCTAGCAGCGCGGCATGCGGAGCGTGGTGCCGGGATCGGTCTGCGCTTCGAAGATCACGGTCACCCACATGCGACCGTTGCGCTTCACGACTCCGATACCGACGTGACGGAACGACTTGTAGAGGATGTTGTCCTTGTGCGCCGGCGAGGCCATGAACGCCGCGTGGAGCGACGTGACGGTCCCACCGACTCCGACGTTCTCGCCGAGGGTGCTCCAGTTCGTGACCCGGCGACGCAGGGCGGGCTCGGAGGTGTGGTGAAGCAGATCCTTGCGGACCATCTCGAAGGTGTGCTTACGAGCCGCACGGGAGAGTTCGGGGTCCAGACTCAGCCGGCTCCTGCCGGCGGCACGGCGGGCCACGGTGATCTTCCGGGCGAAGCCGCGCTCCGATCGCTTGGTGTCCCAGCACCCGCTGTCGGCGGCGACCGCGGTGGTCAGCGGCAGCAGCGTCATCATGACGCCGAGGGCGATCGAGAGACCGAAGAACCGAGTGATGGTGCGCATGTCTTTCTCCTGGGAGTTGCTGGCTCGTTACGAGCAATGTCGGCTCCCAGGAGGGCGCGGAATATCGGGCGCTCTACGTAAGCCGCGGTACCTAGGCCCGCGTGCGTAGATGCCTTTACGTAGGGATCGCGGGGCCCAGGCGTGAACGGCCTACGTCGTTCCACGTAGACGGCGGGTACCGATGCCAAGAACGCGCTACGCATCCGTACAACTGCGTAGTGATGTCAGGGCCTGTTCTGTCTGCACTTCGCCACGCCTCAGGGGGGTGAGATACGGACAGAAAAGGCTCCGGACGTTACGAAGGCCCCGCTGGGAGTCGGGGCCTTCGTGTCACGAGCCCTGCCCGCCCGAGGGCGATCAGGGTCCGAGCTCTAAGTCAGTTGCAGAGCGGGCTCCCCGGGTCCGTCCGGGCTTCGAAGATGACGGTGACCCACAGCCGGCCGCCGGCCCTCTTGGTGCCGACCCCGACGTGGCGGAAGCTCGAGTACAGGATGTTGGCGCGGTGAGCAGAGGAGCCCATGAAGGCGGTGTGGAGGGTCGTGACGGTGCCGCCCACGCCGACGTTCTCGCCGAGCGTGGTCCAGCGCGTCACTCGACGCTTCAGGGTGTTGGTGGGGGTGTGGTACAGCGTTTCGCGACTGACCATCTCGCGGCTATGCACCTTGGCGGCCTTCGACAGCTCGGGATCGAGCCGGAGCCGGTTGCGACCGGCGGCGCTACGCGCCAGATTGATCTTGCGGGCGAAGCTCTTCTCGGCCCGGGTGTTGACGTAGCAGACGGCGGACGCGGTCGTAGCAGGGAGAAGGGTGGCGAGGAGGAGGCCACATCCGACCGCCACCCCGATGCGCTTGACAGCGCTCACGTCGAACCTCCCAGTTCGGTAGCTGGGCGACCCTCGGGGGGCCCCTGGCTTTGCGCCCCTGCGTTGCCGCAGGTTTGCCGTTGTCGCTTACGGGCATTGCTTAGTGTTCCTCAAGGATTTTCGGCACCGGGCCCGGATTACTTAAGCCGGACCGGGTTTCGTAGCTAGCTTCCCGATAGCCCGAAATGACTACTTCGGGCCTAGGACCAGCAGCACCTCGTCGTCGGTGGAGGGACGCTCTTCGGCAGGTACGAACCCGCACTTCTCGAGCACCCTGATGGACGCGACGTTGTGGGCCACGACGCCCGCGTAGAGGGGTCTGTGGGCGACGATGTCGAGGAACGCCTTCAGTGCCGCGGTCGCGATGCCCCGCCCCCAGAAACTGCGGCCGAGCCAGTAACCCACCTCGGTCTTGCCGTCGTGTTCGAAGGCGACGATGTTGCCGGCGATGTCCCCGTCGACGACGATCGTTCGCTTGATGAGGGCATCGTCGGCCAGGATCTTGACCCAGTGTGCGATGAAGGCGTCGTGGTCGCGGGCCGGGAAGGCCGCCATCGCGTTCGCTTCGGGATCCTGCTGCTGCGCGTAAAGCGTGGGAAGGTCGGCCGCGACGACATCGCGGAGAACAACATCGGCCATGCGGTTAGCTGGTGACTTCGGCCGTTTCCGGATGTTGCAACGCGTCGATCGCCGTGAAGCGCGCCCGTAGCTCGTTCAGATCGGCTTCGTCGCCGGGGAAAACCGCAACGTCCGTGGACACGGGGGCCTTGGAACCCTTGTGCGCGAGCAGATCGGTCATCTTCGCGGCCAACCTGGTGACGAAGACGCGGCTCCCGTCGCGCCCGGTCTCCGGCAGGATCGCGGCGAACCTATGGACGTCGCCGTCCTCGGCATGCACCCCGCGGTCGACGGTGCGGATGCTGTCCTTGAGGGCCTGCCCGAGCTCGCGCAGCGCCTTGTCTTTCTGACGCCTGTTCATGCCGTCGAACGCGCCGGCCGGGACGTCGATCACCGTGACGGAGAACAGCGTGCGGTAGCGGTCGGAGCGTTCCATCTCGAGCGCGGTGTTGTTCACGAAGAAGCGCGCGTTGAAGAGGCCGGTGGCGTCGTCGATCTCGTCGAACTGATCGAGCTTCGACAGCGATGACTCCAGCTGCTGGCTCGCGAAGCCCCCCAAGGCTCCGAACGCGAGGAAGGCCACGGCCCGGGACAGCAGAAGACTGGCGAAGCGACCCGTACCGACGAGCTGGATCGCCGGGTACCTCAGCGCGGCGTAGGCGAGGCCCGCTACGACGGCCACCGCGATACCGCCCGTAACGCCCCTGAAGACGAAGGCGATGAAGATCGGGATGAACAGCAGCGTCGCCGCCACCTCGATCGGGTCGACCCGCCTCACGAACATGACGGCGGCGACCACGAGGAGGACCAGGAGCCCTGCCGCGAGGATGATCTGGCGAGCCCGTGCGTAGCTCAGGCCGCTCAGGCCCCGTTGAGACATGAGCGGATTCTATGTACGCCGCAAGCCCCCGTCCCGTAACCCGTCCGTTCACTGCCGGCACGGGGAATGCTGGTTCCCCCGGTGGCAAGATCAGCGCGTGGCGAGGTTGATCGAGGCCGCTCTCACCGACGTCGGCGGCGTGTTGCAGATGCCCGACCACGACCGCGTGGAACGGGCGCTCGCGGCCGCGGAGCGGCGGGGCTTTGTCAGGTCGGATGCCGTTCAGACACCACCGGACCGCGCCGCTTTTGCGAAGCTCCTCGACCTTTTCTAGGGATAGGGCCTGGAACCGTCCGCACCTAAGACAGGATCTCCCAGTTCGGTACAATTGCTGGAAGCGAAGGCGACCGAAAGGGGCGACTCATGTCGGGCATCAAGGTCACACCGGATCAACTGCGCGCGGTGTCGGGGCAACTCGCATCGGGGGCCGCCAACATCGAGGGCACGCTCGGTCAACTGACCGGAACCATCGCTCCTCTCGGATCCGACTGGGCGGGCGTCGCGCAGGCTCGTTTCCAAGAACTCTGGAACCAGTGGCAGAAGAGCGCCACGACGCTCAATGAAGCACTCGTCGGGATGTCGCGTCTGATGCAGCAAGCCGGCCAGGCCTATCAGTCGACCGAAGACGCCGTCGCGCGCGCGTTCGGACCGAAGTAACACCGGCGCGGACTCGCGCGTTATGAGCCACATCGAAGTGCGTCCCGACGCGCTCGCGAGCGCGGCATCTGCGCTCGTCCGCGTCGGTGACGCGCTCGCGGATACCGCGGCCGAGCTCGCAGCGTCCAACGGTGCAGGCGATGCCGCCAACCAACCCGATGTCGGGGCCGCGTTCGACGAGATGCTCGCCACGTGGAAGGGCGAGCTGCGATCGCTCGCGCACGCGGTGGCGGCGACCGGACGCGCATCACGAGCAGCGGGTAGCGCCTACGTCGAAACCGACCGCGACGTGATGCCGGGGCCGGGCCGCTGATGAGCGCGCCATCCGTCCTCGCGGCGTCACCGGGCCGGCTTCGTGCCGCGGCGGGCCGACTGGGGAGCGCGGCATCGGTGGTAGCGACTCAGTCCTCGACGTTGCAGGGCGCGAGCGCGGACGTCGCACCGTCATGGTCCGGCGTCGCGGCCGACATGTTCCGCTCCCACTGCGAGCGCTTGGCGGCCGATGCCCGCACCGGATGGACCGCGCTCGGACGCGCGAGCGAAGCTCTCGCCACTCTCGCAAGCCGTCTTGAATATGCGCAGCAGCTCGCGCGCGAATCACAGTCGTTCGCCGCGTCGGCCGCATCGATGCGCGCACAGGCCGCAGCCATGGACCCGTCGCCGATGATCCATCTGTACAACGAAGAGGCTTATGCCGCGTCGAGTCGGAGTGCGACTCTGGAGGCCGAAGCCGATCGCATCGCGCGCGAGGCCGCGGCCCACGCGGCGTCCGTCCTTCGTGAGGTTGCTTCGTCGGCTCCGTCGCGACGAGATCGCGGGTGGGGCGCGGTTATGAACCTCAGAGCGGCCGAGCTCGGCGCCTACCTCCGCATGCACCTTTCCGCGTTGCCGGGTGGCGCTCAGGCCGTCGCGGGACGCGAGCTCGCCCAGATGTTCAATGCAGCGTTGGAAGGTGAGTGGGACGAGGCCGCGATGACCTCTCTCTTTGCCGTCCTCGAGGCGAACGCGTCCAACAGCGATTTCGCAGCGGGCTTCTTCAACGAGCTCGGGGGCCGGGCAACGGTCGCGCTGGTGGAGGAGGTCCAGGTTCGATACGGAGCGTTCACGGACGCATCGGACCGGTTCACGAGGCCCCTGGGTCTCGCTCTCGGCGTGGCGTCCGGGCCCGGCAACCTCGAAGGACGGTTCGTCGACGAGCTACTCGATCCCAACAACTACGAGGGGCCGATGATCCTGTCGCTCGCGCAACTCGTCGAGCACGGCACCTTCGAGACGGACTTCGCGGTAAGGCTGGGCGACCTCGTGGTTCGGGGGATCGTGTACAACCCAACACCCGCCCATACCCCAGGTACGCCCGATCGCTTCCCGGTCGACCTGCGCTCGGTGATCCTTCATGCAGTGGCTCGCACCCCCGATGCTGCTCGCGAGTTGCTCCTGATGCGACTCGACGAACCGATCCTGCCGGGCACCTACGTCGACTACATCGACATCCTCATGCGCGGGGAATATATGGGCCCCGAGAGCGGAGTCGGCGCGCTGATAAGGGCCGCGACGATCGATGTGGCTGGCGAAGATCGTTACGACGCGGCGCGCGTCGTGGCGAAGTTCGTCACCGGCGCTCCCGACGTTCATGCGATGTACGCCCTGCCGCCCGACGTCCGCATCGCCATGGGCGCGGTGGCGCGGGAATGGTGGAGCGACTTCGTCGATGTCGCCTACGGAGCCGGCACGGGGGCCGAGTGGGCCCAGGACGACGACGTTGCCGGCTCGGTGCACGACGATCGCGTCAGGGTCTCGATGGACGATCTCCTGGCGTATCTAGAGGTTGCCCTCGCGACCCCCGAGGCGCGTGCCGAAGTCGTTGCCGGCATCGAGGACTACACGGAGCGGATGGTCGCGCGAGCCTTAGACATGCCGATCGGAGACGCCCGCGACCACGTTATGCAACGAGTCGGCGCATCGATCGAGACATTCTCGATCGCCGATACGAACTTTAGGGAATTGTCGGGGAAGGAAGCCGACGAGGTCGCCGCGTTACAGCGTGAGATCGTCGGCGGGTTTGCCAACGAGATCGTGAACCAGGCTGCGGGACGATTCGCCAAACCGATAAACATCGTGGTCAACGAGTATCTCGACCACGTCTTCGAGTCCAACGAACAGATCCGCCGGTTGAAAGAAGGTGAGTTGGCGGAGCTAAGGCTTCGTCTCGGCTACAGGCTGGAGGTCATCGCTCAGGCGAACGAACGTGGCCTCATCCCACCCGGTGAACACGACGCCTTGTTGCGCTATCTCAGGATGGAAGGTGAGAGCGAGTTCGACGGGATCCGCCGCGTGACGCGGCTCATGGATCCCCCAGGTACGGACATCTTGATGGACGGGCTCCGGCAGAAGTATCTACACGGCGACGACCGCGACGTCTGAGTCGAGTTTCCCTACGCGGGGGGCCGGAAGCTCTCTTTGAACTGCTCGAAGGTGCCCTGGTAGTCGTCCCATACGCCGGCGTGCGTGTTGAAGAACAGCGTCATGCCGGTCTCGCCGTCGGTCGTGATGAAGCCGAAGTTGACCGCGTGCAGGGCCGCGCCCTCGTCGGTGTAGGTGAACTCCCACGCCGCCGCATCCATGTCCTGGTATTCGGTCTCCGTTATGTCGATGCGCTGGTAGTTCTCGTGGCTCTCGGCGAAACTCGGCTCCTGCTCTTCCCATGCGTCCTCGGGCGTGTCCGCATTCGGCGGCTGAACGTAACCGATCTGCAGGTACGCATCGTCGGCGGGGCTATAGAAGTACGTCCCCGTGGGGTCGCCCTCGCCGTCGATCGTCCAGTCCGGCGGGTACTCGATCGTGTAGCCGATGTTCGGGTCCTCATACGTGGTCCACTCGGCCGCCGCATCGACCGCACCTTCCTCGGGAGCGGCGTCCTGCTCGGAGCCTTCTTCGTCCTCCTGGTTGCCCCCCGCCGCCGGTGCCTCGTTGCGTCGACGCTCGGTGGAGTCGCCGCCGAGGTTGGGGACGATGAAGAACGCCGCGATCACCAGGACCGCGAGCGCTATCGCCAGCGCGATCCACTTGCCCTTGCTTTCGTCATCCGCAGCGACGCGCTCTGTCGTGCGCGGTGCGGGCGCGGGCGTCGGCGTGGCGGCGCGGCTCGGTGCGGTATCGATACCCGGCTGCGTATCGACCTCGGTCGTGGTGCCGCGCCGCTCGCCGGCGGTCGGTTGTGCATCGGGCACCACCGGGGTGTGTGCGCCACTGGGTGAAGCCACCCGCTGAAGGTCCTCGCGGGCCTGCTCGGCCGTCGTGCGCTTGTTCGGGTCCTTCTCGAGGAGCCCCGTGATGACCGGTCCCAGCCCGTCCGCCTTCTGCATCGGGCGGGGATCGTCTCCGAGGACCGCGGTCAGAGTCGGGATCGCGCCCTCGCGCTCGAACGGAGGTGCCCCCTCGACGGCGTAGTACAGCGTGGCGCCGAGTCCCCACATGTCGGATTCGGGGCCACTCGTGCCGTGGTTCGCCTGTTCCGGCGCCATGTACGAAGGCGAGCCGAGGATGATCCCGCTCGCGGTGATCTTCGGGTCGTCCTTCACCGACGCGATGCCGAAGTCGGCAAGCTTGACGCCGCCGTCCGGGGGGATCATGACGTTCGCCGGCTTCACGTCGCGGTGGACGATCCCCTCTGCGTGAGCTGCCTGGAGCGCGCCCAGTACGGCCAACGCAACTTCTGCGGTGCGGGCCGCCGAGAGCGGCCCGTCGCTTCCGACGATGTCGGCGAGCGTCCGTCCTTCGATCAGCTCCATCACGATGAAGGCTTTGCCGTCCTCTTCGACGACGTCGAAGACCGTGACCGCGCTCGGATGGTTAAGGCGCGCCGCAGCGCGGGCCTCTCGCAAGACACGTTTGCGGATCGACCCACGCTCGCTCTCCGCCACCGCACGCGGGAGTTCGATCCCCTTGATCGCAACCTCGCGTTGGAGGAGCGTGTCGTCGGCACGCCAAACGACCCCCATACCGCCTTTTCCGATCTGTGACTTGAGGGCGTAGCGTTCCGCGATCAGCTGTCGTTCGGATGTATCGCCGTCTGGCATGTCGTACTGCTTACCCGCTACGGAGTGTCCTATACATGTATCGATCCGTGACCGACGAAGCCTTTGCAGGACGGCGGTTGAAGCAGTGCAACGCCATCGTGGCTCCGGCTCCGGTAGCGGAGGTCGGAGACGGCACGCTCAACGGAACGCGACTCGTTGTCAAGGACGTCTTCGTCGATAACGATCGCGATCCGACGTGCGGCTCGAAGGTCCATGCCGACTGGATGAGCGGGACCGCCGAGATCCTCACGCGCCTGCGCGGCGCGGGGGCCGAAGTGGTTGCGTACGCGAACCTGCATGAATGGGGCGTGGGGACGAGCTCACTCGTCACCGCCACGGGACCGATCAGGAACCCACACGATCCCGAACGGATCGCGGGCGGTTCCAGCGGAGGGTCGGCGGTCGCAGTCGCGCTCGGCGCGGTGGATGCGGCGATCGGTACCGACGCGGGCGGTTCGATCCGGATCCCCGCCGCGTGCTGCGGCATCGTCGGCCTCAAACCGACGCACAGCATCGTTCCCACGCAGGGTTTCTTCACCGACGGCAGCCGGGTCGATCACATCGGGCCGATGGCGCGCAGCG
Organism: Actinomycetota bacterium; assembly: GCA_050694015.1. Classification (GTDB taxonomy): domain Bacteria; phylum Actinomycetota; class CADDZG01; order CADDZG01; family WHSQ01; genus JBOGWY01. The sequence continues at coordinate 23,891 of JBOGWY010000259.1, forward strand.
TCGGGATGACACGCAGGTTGTTCGAGGTGCTGAGTGGATCTCGCGTGGCTCTCATCGAGCCGGGATCGTTGCGACTCGGTATCGCGCGCGAGTTCTTCTTCACCGACCTCGACGAGGCCGTGGCTGCGGCCGTGGAACGTGCGATCGCCCTGCTGGGTGATGTCGTCCGGGATGCCCGCGAAGTGGTGGTCGAGGGGGCCGAGCGCTCGCGGCGCGCGATGCCGGCGCTGGTCCTCGCCGGGTTGCTCGACCGGATCGCGCCGCGCTTCGAAGAGCGTCTCGCAGACTTCCAGCCCGACACTCAAGAGCTCTTCGTCCGTGCCCGCGCGATCGACGACGCTGCGCGCGCCGAGGCGCGACAGATACAGCGGGACGTGACGCGAGGTTTCGCGGACGTGTTCGAGGTCGTCGACGTCGTAGTCACTCCGACGTTGTCCGCGCCCCCGCCGCGAATCGAGGACCCCGTGATCGAGCTCCCGTCCGGGAGGCGATCGATCGATCAGGCCTACGTTCCGCTGAACGCCCCCATGAACCATGCCGGCGTTCCTGCTCTCTCCTTACCGTGTGCCGAGCTCGGCGACGGCACGACCATCAGCATCACGCTCACCGCCGCGCGGGAACGCGAGGACGTCGTGCTGGCCGTGGGTGAAGCCCTGGAGGAGAAGCTCGGACGTCGTTATGTGGATCGGGGCGCGGTTAGCGATTGAAGAGGCGATCGATGCGATGCAGGATCGACCGCTCGACCTCGGTCTCCTGTTCGTCGCCGAGCTTCTCACCGGCCGCGGTGCGGACGTAGAAGGCATCGACGACGCGTTCTCCGAGCGTGTCGATCTTGGCGACGTGGATGTCGACATCGAGCTCGCTGAGCGCCGCGGTGATCGCGTAGAGCAAGCCGAGGGCATCCGGCGCGCGAACCTCAACCACCGTCGAGTGCTGCGACGCGTCCTGGAGCACGCGTACGTCGGCTTCGATCCGGGTGCCGAGCGAGTAGTCGGCGATCTTCATGTCCAGCCGCGCTTCGAGGGCGAGGCGTCCCGAATACACGGCCTGTAGGTCGGCGACGAAGCGCTCGAGTGCCTTGGGCTCCGGCGAGCGCACGATGAAACGTTCGAGCGCGAACCCGTCTGTCGTCGAAAAGGCCTGCGCGCGCAACACCGAGATGCGGTTGAGCGTGAGTACGCCGGCGGTGCGGGCGAGGGTCCCTGGCCGGTCGGGGACGCACACGGCGATCGACGTCTCGTGCGAGCCCTCGTAGATCCGGTAGCGCACCTGCCCTCGTTGAGGCGGTTGAAGGAGGAGCCGTAGCTCGTCGGCCATGTCCTCGACGGCGGATGATTCCAGGTACGAGGGGGGCAGGTTCTGGAGGAGCTCTTGCGCCCGCCCGGCGAGACTCGGTTCGTAGGCCTCCACCTCGCGGGCGCGGTCGATAACGTCACTACGCGTCGGGACCTGGCCGGTCTCGAGCGCGACGAGCACCTTGCGATACAGATCGCGCATCAGCGCGCCCTTCCATTCCGACCAACCTTCAGGACCGGTCGCGTGTCCGTCGGCGATCGACAGGATGTAGAGCAAGCGCAGGAGTCGTCCGTCGGCGATCGTTTCGGCCACCTCCGCGATCACGGCCCCGTCGTCGAGATCCCGTCTCGTCGCGGTGTCGACGAGCAGCAGGTGGTAGCGCACGAGTGCTGCCACCTCCGCCGTTTCGGTCGCGTCGAGTCCCATCCGCGTACAGATCGACCGCGCGAGCTCTTCACCGGCGACCGAATGGTCGACACCGGAGCCCTTGCCGACGTCGTGCAGCAACGCACCGAGGCGTAGGGACCGTAGGTCCCCGGCCTCCGCGGCCGCGATCTGGGCAAGCGGGTCGTCGGCCAGCGCGCGTTGGACCTCGGTGACGGTGATGAACAGATGACCGTCCACGGTGTAACGGTGGTACGGGTCGTGCTGCGCGAGCGACCGGATGCGCAACCACTCCGGCATGAGTACCGGCCACGCAGAGACGTGATCGAGTAGTTCGAGGGCCACGGTCGCATACGGGCCGGTGAGGATGTCGGAGAAGGCGACACGGGTCCCTGCATCCCACCATTCGAGCGCGTCGCGCCGGAAGCACTCCTCGAGCCACGCGTGCGCGCGTCGTGACAGCGCGCGCCCGGACCTCGAATGGTGGGCCACCAGTTTCACGGCCCCCGCCACGTCGGGCGGAGCGATCGGATCGACCGTTAGGAGCGAGTCCTCGATCCGTACGCCGTCGCCGAGTCGCCGTACGTCACCGCTGCGCTTCGGGCCCCTGGTCGATTCCTGCACGAGGTTCCCGGCGGCTATCGACCCGCGGTACTCGATCCACCTGCATGCGGAGTGGATCTCGGACATCAGTTGGTCGGCGGCATCGTCTCCTTCGAAGCCGAGCCGGGTGGCGACGCGCGGTTGGAGATCGATACGGATGCGGTCGAGCTTCCGCTCGGCCTCACCGTGGAGAGCTTCGCGCGCGCTCATCAACAGGTTGTAGGCGGCCTCGATCTTCGGTTCGTCGAGCTCACGTCCGGTGATCTGCGAGAGCCAGTAGAGGCGATGCACGTCCCGGAGGCCCCCGGCATCCTCTTTGAGGTCTGGTGCGAGCGACCAACCCGCGCGTTCGACGCCTCGGTGTCGTTCGATCGTGGAGTCGATGATGCGCCGGATCAGTCCCTTGCGCTCCTTGTTGATCCAGCGACGGTAGCGGTCCACGAACTCGCCGTGATGATCGCTGCTGCCGGCGACGAGGCGCGCCGAGAGACCTGCCGTGGCCGCGTCGAGATCGAGGGCCGCACGCTCTACTGCTTCCTTCGGCGATCGCACCGCGTGCCCCACCTGCCATCCCGCGTCCCATAACGGGTACAGGAGCCCGCGCAGCATCGCCTTCGAGACGTCCGAGCGCGGGCGGACGAGGAAGAGCAGGTCGATGTCGGAGAACGGTGACAGCTCACCGCGGCCGTAACCGCCGACCGCGACCACCGACACGTCGGGCGTCGTACCGAGAGTTCGTGTCGTGAGGTCGAGGAGCGCGCGGTCGATATC
>JBOGWY010000260.1:0-14051 GCA_050694015.1 Actinomycetota bacterium
GCGCCAGGGTCTTCTAGGGTGTAGAGAACCTGGACGTGTGTCGTCCCCGCGGTCCACTCGACATCGATGACCGTGTTGGTCGTCCCGGTTAGCGGGTTCACGTAGAAGCCGGTCGCGGTTCCGTTAGCGGGAAAGATGATGTCGGCGGCTTGCTCGGCCGTACCTTGGTCGGTCCCGGAGCCCGTAAGGAGAGTGACGACCTTCTCGTCACGAGCGATCTCTTCGGCCGCGCCCGGGACCCCCTCGTACAGGATCACGCGCAGCTCGTACTGCCCGTCGGGGATGTCGACATCCCAGTTGAACTCCCACGTGTCGTTCTCGACGCGAGTCGCCGTACCGATCGTCTGGGTGAGGGGCAGCTGGATCGGTTCGTCCTGAGGGATGTCGATCTCGAACTCGACGAGCGCGTTGGCAGGGGTGTTGTCGCTCCACGCGGCGAGTCGATAAGTGTTCTCGTTCTCGCCGTTCTCCTCCTCATCTTCCGAGCTCGTTTTGTTATCCGAGATGATGAAGCAGGGCCCCATCGGGTCGGGGCACGGCTTGTAGCTCGATGGGTTGAGGAACTTGATCGCCGGGGTCCCTTGGGCCATCGCGATCACCACGAGCGGAACCACGAGAGCGACAACGGCGGCCATAACGGTGAAGAGGGCGAGGGCGGCTCTGCGGCGGTGAGGTTGGATTGGCAAGATCTGGTACCTCCTGAAGGCGAGAACCCCCCAAATGCCAAAGGGAGGAAAATCCTTACATCTTCCGTCTACCTAGTAAAACGAATCTATAACGGGGTTGGTTGCCCTCCCCGGTAGCTCAGAAGGGTTAGTTCTCGCAGCCGGTGACGTCGTCGCGGCCGGGGCCCGACTCGCAGCGGTCCCTGCCCGGCCCCCCACGGAGGATGTCCCGGCCTCGGCCGCCCGAGAGGCGATCGGGGCCCGACCCACCGGCCAGGATGTCGTCGCCCGCGGCCCCCACGAGGGAGTCGCGGCCCGCGCCGCCCCGGAGGGTGTCGAAGCCGGCCCGACCCCTGATGCGGTCGTTGCCGCCGCCTCCGATAAGGACGTCGTTGCGACCGTCGCCGTCAAGGACGTCGTGGCCGGAATTGCCCCGCAGCGTGTCCCTCCCGGCATTGCCGTGGATGTCGTCGTTGCCGTCGCCACCACGCACCCTGTCGTTCCCGCCGTCGCCGTAAATCACGTCGTCGCCGCCGAGGCCGCGGATCACGTCGTTGCCGCCGTGGGCACAGATCACGTCGTCACCCGGGGTGCCGTTGATCTCCTCGGAGTCATTGGAGCCGAAGTGGGTGCAGCCGCGCGGATCGTCGGTCGGGCCGGGGCTCGGACTCGACTCGCTCGGGCTCGGACCGGGGCTCGAAGGCGACGGCGACGGGCAATCGCTCGTCTCCTCGGGGACGCCGGTCACCGCGGGCGCCGGATCGATCCACCCCACTGAGGCATCGGCGCTGATCTCAGAAGAGCAATGGGTGTCGGTCGCGTCCAGATCCGAGAACACCGTGATCTGGGTCCCACCGCGGTCGGGGCTGAAGAGCTGGAAGCTCCACTGCCCGGCATCGTTAGACCTGCTCTCGAGATGCTTGCGGTCGGCATCGGGCAGATTGTGATCGCCCTGAATTTCCTCGCTGCGATCGGGGGGCGCGCCGTCGGGGGCCGTCGGGTCCTCCCCCGGCGCGACCGCCGTGGAACAGTCCCACGCCGCCTCCTCGGTGTGCCCGCCGGTCTCGGGCGGGTCGCCGGAGGGACCGTCGAAGCCGAGGGTGTCGGTGGGTCCGACCGCGTGCGCGTCGAGGTCGGCATCGGCGATCGGTTCGTCGTTCTGGTCGGTAAGGGTCGCGGTCAGCGGAGCCGAGCAGGCGTCCTGCGCGATCTCGTTCTGTTGCGCGGGGAGCAATGACATCGAGGTCGGGATCTGCTCGTATGGAGCGATGCGATGCGCGTCACCGGAGTCGTTGGTTGACTCGGATGCGGTGTCGCTCGATCCCACCACACTAGCGGCCACCGCCGTGATCTGCGAGGCATCGTCGGCGCCGTCCACGGTGCAGGTCATGCCGTCCTCTTCGTCCGGCTGCTCCTCCGACCCACACGAACTCCAGTCAGGCTCCGTACCCGGCGCGGACGTCGTGTAAAAGACCGTCGTCTCGAAGAAAGAGTTCGGGCCGGCGGACTCTCTTTCGCTCGTCGATACTTCGATCACCGCGTTGGTAGACCTGTCACGCGGCGTGAAGAAACCCAGCTGCTCGCCGTTCGCGGGATCGGTGATCTCGACGGTATCGGCGCGCTCCTCGCTCGTCGGGCTCGGGGTCGCAGGCGACTGGTTGTTGATCTCGATGTCGCTCTCGGTGTCGCGGGCCACTTCCGTACCGCCGGAGAACAGCACCGCGTGCATGGTGAAGTCCTCCTGATCGTCGAGATCGCCCGGCGGGCTCCAGTAGATCTCGAACGTGTCGGGGATCGCCGTCTGCGTCGCGACCCCGATCGTCGTCTCGTTTCCGCCCTGGTTCGGGTCGTCGTAACGGAACTCGACCGTCGTGTCGGGCGGCAGTTGGTTCACCCACGCGACCAGGTGATATTCGTTCTCCGATGCGCCGCCCGAGCCGTCCGGCTTGTTCGAGATCTCCTCGCTGTGCCCGGACGGGTTGAGGAAGTTGATCGTGAAGGTAGGACTCGCGGTGTTCGTCGGCGTCTGCGCGACGCTGACCGCGCTCAGCGGGTCGCTCGCGAACAACACGAACGCGAGCAACAGCGCCGCAAGGATTGCGAGGATCGTGCGCGCCAGGCGCCGTTGTGCCTTCAGAGCAGCCGTCCTACCCATGGCCTTCGATTCTCCAGTTCTAAGTTGTCCGATTCAACGATGGGATCTAACGCCTGACCCTGATGGTGCGGGAGCGGGCCCGCAGACAATCGACCTGTGATCCATCGCGCCTCGTGATCGTCTTGGCGCGCGCGATCGCGTAGTAGCGGCCCCGCGCCCTCCTCTCGAAGGCCTGGAAACGCCCGCGCCGGTCGGTGCGCGCGCTGGCGACGGTCCGGTCACGACCGCGCCTGACCTTCTTGATGTTGATCGCACGGTTGCGGTCGCACCGCTCGAAGTCCGAGTCGATACGGCCTCGGAACCGGTTGCGGCCACGGCGTGTGTAGTTGAACGAGGTGAACCTCGTCTCCGACGCCGAGACCGGTGGACCGGTGGTTTCGGTCGGACTCGGGCTCGTCGTGGACGGAGCCGGGCTCGTGGTCGTCGTGGTCGCCGGGCTCGTGGTCGTCGTGGTGGTCGGCGACTGGTTCGGGACCGGACAGTCGGTCTCCTCGGACGCGACGCCGCTCGGCGCGGGCGCCTGCGCACCGGCACCCCACGCGATGCTCGCGCTGCCGTTGGCCTCGTCGTCACAGAACTGATCGTCGCCGTCCTCGTCGGCCCACGCCGTCACCTGCGTGTTGCCGGAGACCGGGCTGTGCATGCGGAACGTGAAGGTGCCGGCGTCGGTGGTCTCGTCGGCCGACTCGACGTGCTTGATGTCGGTCTCCCCGGGGCCTTCGTGGTCGGCCTGGTTGGTGGAGTCGCTCTCCTGTCCACCGGTGCCGGCGGTCTCGGTGCCGCACTCCCACGCCGGCTCCTCGCGCGTGTGGCCCTGGTCCGGCGCTGCGAACTCGTCGTTGTTCTCGTTATCGACGTCGTGGGCGAACTTGATGCCGTCGCTCGGACCCTGTGCGTGGGAATCGACGTTGTGGTTCCCTATCGGGCGTCCCTCCTGGTCGAGCACCGTCGCCACCAGATACGGCGAGCACCCCCCCGGGGCCTGCGCCGAGGACTGGTTGGCGCTCGGGTTACCGGCGTTTGACCCATCGGCGTTCTGGAACACGAGGCTCACCGACGTCGCGTTCTGCCGGTACGGGTCGACGCGGTGCGCGTCGCCGGAGTCGTCGAACGTGGGATCGTCTTCGGGCGGAGGATTCGGGAGCTCACTCGGCTGGTCGTTGGCCACCGCCGCCACGAGGTTCACGCCCTCGGGCGTGTCGCCCGACTCGAGCTCGCACGGGACCCCGTTCTCGGAAGCGCCTTCTCTCTGCACCCCACAGGCCTTCCACGACGGTTCGCTACCGGGGGCCGAGATGCTGTAGAAGACGCGCACCCAGGTGGTGCCGGTGCTGGACTTGGGGTTGATGATGCCTTGGGAAGTGGAGTTGTCCGGCGGCGTGTAGAGGCCCCACGTGCCACCGGTGGCGGGATAGTCGATCTCGACTGCCTCCGCGGCCGACGACGGCGGCGGGTTGGGGCCGGGGTTGTCGTCGGTGTTGACCGACGCGTCCTGCTCGTCTTCGTCGCAGAACGCCGTCTGACCCGACACGAACACCTGCGCCTTCAGCGTGATCGCCTGCGAACCGCCCCCCTCGTCGGGCAGCTGGTTGCGCGGCCAGAAATGGTGGTAGGTGTCGGGCGACACGAAGTCGGCGTTAGTCGTGATGGTTTGCTCGGTCTCGTCCCCGATCTGGTACTTGAACTCGACGTGCGCGTTCGGAGGCACGTTCGTCACCCACGCCACCAGGTGGTAGGCGCCGCTCCCGGCAGTATCACCCTGCTTGTCCTGCGCCGAGATCTCGCTGCTGTGGCCGGACGGGTTGATCCATTCGATGTTCACGCCCTGACAGGGGCCGCTGGGTGACGCGGTCTGCGCGAACACGAGGTCGAGGCCCCCGACCGGGCCCGATGAGAAGAGCACGAATACGGCCACGAAGATCGCCACCATCGCAAGCACGATCCGAGCGGTCAGACGCGGGTTGCCATTCATCGTTCGCGGGCTCACAGCCATCACTCCTTAGAACGAACCGAATCGCCGCGGTTCTGGTTGGTCTTTCACCGGGAGTCGTTGTCTCTAAGAAACGTCCCCCGCCGCCTCAAGGTTGTCCCTTACCTGCCAAGTGCTCGCAGGTCGGGCCCAAACAGCGGCAACCATAGCTCACGGCGCGCCGCCGTCAACGGCGCGAACGGTGGCACGGAGCAAACAATCCGACAAAAAAACCGGCCCCCAGGGGGCCGGTTGGAAGTGAGTGGAAGCCGGGGCTAGCTCGCCCGGCGGGCGCGGGCGCGGCGACGCTTGAGCGACGCCCGCTCCTTGTCACTGAGCCCGCCCCAGATGCCGTACTTCTGGTTGGACTCCATGGCGAACTCGAGGCACGGCTCCTGGACGGGGCACGTGCGGCAGATGCTCTTGGCACGCGCCTCGCGGCCCTGCTTCTCGAGCTCCGACTCGCCCTCTTCACCGAAGAAGACGATGTTGTCGTAGCGGCGGCAGGCGGCATCCTCCTGCCACTCCAGACGCTCTTCAGACTCGACCATCGACAACTTGCAGATCCCTCCTCGAACCCCTCGGGGCACGCTGTGCAGGCGCAGGCAGGGCTCTTCTATGCCCGGCCCTCGCATGGTCTTAAACGAGGGGGGCGCAGGTGGTATTCCTTGCCCAGCTTTCGACCGATTTCCCAGGGTCTAGCCGTTTACGCGCGCCTAACGCCGTAAGTCGGCGCCCAAAATACCGTCGATCCCCGAGATTTCAAGGGAAGCAAGCAAGATTTCGGGGGCCGTCTAGCCCTGGGGCTTGGGGGGGTAGCCGGTGATCGACACCAGGCCCAGCTTCTTGCGGGTCGTGTCGCCGATCAGGCGCTGGTTCCCGTTGTCGCTCCACATCGCGATCCCGATGAAAGCTTTGGTCGTCTCGGTGTGACGGACGTTGGCGCCGAGTACCGCAGGCGCTCCCGTGACGTCGATCTGTTTCTCACCGCAGCCTTCGACCTCGGCGGAGCCGACATAGCCGCTCCAACACACTCCATCCTGGGCCGAGATGATTACCGTCGCCGCGCGTCGCCCGGCACCGAGGTCGAGAGGAGTGCCCTTGCCGGGGTTGATCGAATCCCACTGCTCGGGTGCGTCGGCTCTCTCGATCGGCTCCTCACCCGCGTTCAGGATTGCGATACCCAGAGCCACGAACGCGATCACAGCGAGGATCAGAGCCACGACGAGGATCCGCCGGCTCGGCCCGCCGTCCTGTCTAGTCGGCCGACGGCGCGGGGGCCGCGGGGGCCGCGCGACCGCCGTCTGCTCATCTTGGTCGCGTCGTTCCATGACTTGTCGTTCCATATGCCCAACCACATCCTTGCACTACGTACAGGTTCCCCGCGACCATACCCGCCATCCCGTCCAGCCAACCGAGCCGTTGATCAGCGGCGACGGATCCGGATGATCGGAGATGAGTGGCTTCCGCATGTGACTGACTGGCCGTCGATGGTTATCGTCCGGGCCGCGGCACGCGCGCGATATCGACCCGGTCGGCGATTCGCAGCCTCGAAGTAGCGGCCTTCGGGTCCTGTGCGATCTCGCCCGATGACTCCGCTGCCGATGCGACGAACGGTCACCAAACGCCGAGTGCGACACCCTGCAACCGGATGAGACACCATCCCGATGAACCCGCGTGGACGGCGCGAGCGAAACCGCAACGTCACGCTCGGATCCGCATCGGCCTCGATGTCATCGCTCGCGTCGCGGCAGCCTCGATCGGCAAGATCGACGTTACCATCGCCGTCGTTGTCGACCCCGTCGTTGCACTCTGGGAAGTGAGGCGCTGTTGACCACGCGATCGTCGCGGTGTCGGTGCACTCGGAGTCGGTCCCCGGAAGCGGCTGACCACTCTGATCGCAATTCCCGGATCTCACCGAGCCCGTGATGGTCTGCATCCCGGTCTCGTTGCTCGACGTCTGTGTAGACACCGTGCAACTTCCATCGAGACCGGTCGTGCAAGACGTGGCCGAGAGGGAGCCGGGACCGGTCTCGGTGAAGGAAACGACGACACCCACTACAGCCGCCTGGGATTCGTCGACCACTGTACAAACGACGTTGATGGTCGTACCCCCGGTCGCGCCCGCGCCGTCGGGCACACAAGAAACCCTTGTCGCAGGAGTTACCCACGTGACCGTGGATGTCGCGTTGCCCTGGTTCTGGAGCTCGTGCGGGTCGCACCCGCTCGTCCCCTGCTGCCCCGACGGAGCGGCCGCTTGGACGCAGAACGCGACGTTATCGGTCCCCGGCGGTGAGCTGGCTGTGTTCATGCCGGCATCGTTGTAGCCGCATGCACCGGCGGTGGGACTACTTGGGGATGGATCCGCGGCCGGCGCGGGCGTCTGTCCTTGGGCGTCGGTGGGACCACATGTGAAGGGGGCGATCTCGTCGGCGTTCGGGCCGGCGTTGACGTCGACCGTGATCGTGATCCCCGCAAGTGGTTGTCCGAAGGAGTTCGTGACGCTGCATCCGAACTCGACCCTCGATCCATCGGGGCGCGTCACCGACTCCGGTGTGCAGGCCACGATCGCGCAGGTGCCCGAACCGAGCGTGACGGTGCCATCGTCGCGGGCTTCACCGTCGTCTATGACGCCATCGTCGTCGGCATCGGCCCACACGGTGATACTGCCCGACGCTCCGTCCCCGCAGCCCGCGGCCTCGTCGACCGCAGACACTCCGAAGACGCAGCGTCCCTCTGCGTCGGTCGTGCATTCACCCTGGATCGTTGCCGGGCTCTCCGTCCCACCTTCGTCGTCGGTGTCGCTCGGAGCGGCGATCGGTGTGAGTGGTCCGGATCCGTCGACATCGCAGAACGAAAGAGTCAGGTCGGCGGTCGCGTCCTGATCGGCGAGCGTCACGCGCACGTCCAGCGTCTCGTTCTCGGCAGCCGCAGACGACATCGTGGCCGTCGCCGTGTACCGAACGCACGCGCCTCCCGGAGGAAGGCTCGATGACTCCGGCGTGACGGCTACCGCATCGACGTTGACCGCAGGGTCGTTGGCTCCGCCGTGCGTCGCGCGTGCCGGTGCGCCGACCAAGAGACCCGCTAGAACCGAGACAACAACAACGACACTGCGCCCTCTGAGTGCGTTCACGTCATCCCCCTCAAGATGCTCGCCGCCACACCTATGAACGAGATGGAACTCTAAGAGTTGTCGCGGGAGAAAAACAGAACCGGCCCCCGAAGGGGCCGGTTCCTTACTGCTATCTCGCTTGAGTCAGCGAGTCACTGCTGTTGTCGCTTAGCGACGACGGCGCACGCCGATCACCGGCGAACGATCGCCCAGACAGATGATCTCGTCACCGCTACGCGTGGTGACGATCCTGCGGGCCACGATCGCACGGAAGCGCCCACGACGTCCGCGGAAACGGATGAAGTAGTTGCCGTCACGGTTGGTCGTGTCCCTTCCGACGGTCCCGCCACCGACACGGCGGACGCGAACCCGACGTGCACGCTGGCAGCGGATGAACGACGAAGTGACCTGACCGGTGAACCCACGCGGCCGCGCACGACGCAGACGGATCGTGACCGCCGAGGCGAACGGACCGGCCTCGGTCGGGTCGTCGGCGCTGCGGCAGCCACGGTCGTTCAGGTCGATCTCACCGTCACCATCGTTGTCCGAACCATCCGCGCAGTCGGTGACAGGCGGCGGCGGGGTCGTGGTGCCACCCCAGTCGAACGAAGCGGTGTCGGAGCACACGGTGCCTGCAGGAGCGTTGGTGTTCGGCGTCCCCGCATTAGCACCTGTCTGACAGTTCGTTCCTCCCTCATTGATCGCCCCAGTGATCGTCTGGAGTCCGGTCTCGTTGCCGAACGTCGTGGACGTGGCGGAGCACTGCCCCTGAGCGTTCGTGTCACCTGCAGCCAGAATTCCAGCACCGTCTGGGTCTTGCGGCGTAACCGTACCCGGGCCCGTCTCTGTGAATGCGCAGTTGATGCCGGCAGGCTGGGGCTGGGCGTTGATGTCGGACACCTGGCAAGTAACGAGCTGCGTTGTACCTGGCGTGGCAATCTGACCATCCGGCACACAGCTGATCTGGCTGGCCACACCGGTCCAAGAGACCGTAGCGGTGGCGTTGCCCTGCGCAGAAAGCTCGTGCGCGTCGCAACCTGGGGTGCTGGGCTGACCGGCACCTGGTGCGGCTTGCACGCAGAAGTTCACCGTGTCGGTGCCCGGAGGCGACGTCGCCGCGGTGCTGTCGGTGTAACCACAGGTTCCCGCAGTCGGGACACCCGCCGTGTTCGGCGTCTGACCCTGGGCGTTCGTGGGCGCACACGTAAAGATCGTGCCAACGTTCGGACCGGCATTCACGTCACCCGTGATACTGATCGCGGCAAGGGGCTGACCGGCCGCGTTCGTTGCGGTGCAGAGGAACTCTGCACGTCCACCTTCGGGCTGCGACTGGGTCGCCGGCGTACAGGCGATGTTCGAGACCGCACCCGATCCGACCGTGATGGTCGATGAGTCGCGCGGTTCCGGAGCATCGATGTCCGCTGACTCATTCGCGGCTCCGGGGTTGTTCGTGTCGCCGTCATCGAAGTCCGCCCACGCGGTGACCGTGCCGCTGGCAACACCAACACCTGCACCGCTGTCGAGGGCCGAAACGCCGAAGATGCACTGGCCGTTGGCGTCGGTAACGCACTCACCGTGCACGAACGCGTCATCCTCGGCACCAGCACCAGCGAGGGTGTCGTCCGTGTCGCTGTCCCCACCAAGGTCCGTGGCCGGGCCTGCCCCGCCGTCGGGGTCACACAAGGCAAGTGTCACGTCCGGAGACTCGCCCGTCGTCGTAGACGCGGCGTTGTCGTCGTCCGCCAGCGAAGCGGCCACGTCGATCGTCTCGGTCTCGGCGACCGCGCCGCCCTGCGTCGCAGTGAGGGTGAACTGCACACACGCGCCGCTCGGGGGCAAGCTCGCGCTATCCGGGGACAACGTGACGGTATCGACATCGACCGACGTGTTGGTTGAACCTCCGTGCGCTGCGAGCGCGACACCCGTGAACGGGATCGCGAGCGCGAGAAGGACCATCAGCGCCGTTGTGAACGCCAATGCCCTCCCTGATCTACTTCTTGCTACTGACATCGCACCTCCTCTGGTGACGATTCCTACTGGCACCTACAAACTGCTCTGTACTGCTGGTACTGCACTTGAAGCACACTGCTTCCAAACACAACAACGCCTCATGTTGCCTGAAGTTGCTTGCTTTACCCGAATTTGCCTCAGGTTTTATACACCTGACGCCGCCAAGCCTGCCTCCCACCAAGCTCGGGTCGCTCCCAGCCGTACGTTCCCCGTTATTCAGGCGTCGAAACGCCGAAGACCAACGCTTCGTCTACCACAGACGACGCGGCGCAGTCTAGACGCATATCCACCCAGAGGGTGCTGGAGTGGGGTAACCCGGCCTTGTCGGCATCGGGATCGGTCCCGTAGGTCCCCTGATATGTGACGTGGAGGTTATTTCCAGTGCGCGTGTATGCGCTCGTGTACGCGGGCCCTTGGTAGAAGACCTCGTACCCGTCCTTGTAGATCGTGATGTACACGGACACGTCGTAGGCGTCGGCAACGAGGTCGATCGTGGCGGGGTACGACGCGGCGCCGTCGTAGATCACGGTCTCGAGGTGCTGGCGCACGCCGAAAGTGCCGCACGACACCGACGTCGTTTGGTTCAGCGGCAGCACTCTGGGGATCGTCGTGCCGCGATCGAAACCAACGGACACCTTGAACGGCTGCGGCGTGGGTGAAGGAGAAGGCGAGTTGTCGGGTTGACTGCCCGGCGTGCCCTCCTCCGGCGGCGCGCTCGTCGGTGACGGCTCGGGATCCGCGGGGGTGGGTTCGGGCGCCGCGGTCGGTTGCGGCACGACGGGGCCCGGCGCGGGCTCCTCAGTAATCACTGGCTGAACGCGCTTCTTCTTGCGAGACGTCTTGCCGACTTGCGTGGATGCAGGCTCGTCGAGTCCCAGCATCGTCGTGACCTTCGAGGTGTCCTCACGCGCGATCTGGTCGCCGACGGGTTGCGACGCGGTTGACGGCACGGCACCGGTCGCGGCCGCTCCTACGAGCGCGACGGTGAGCACCGGGGCGAGCTTCTCGGCGACGTACTGACCGCATTGCTGCAACGCGGTCGTGCATGCCGGCGCCGCTTGCGCGGTGGATCCGAGCGCTTGCGAGGCGACCGGCTCTTTGGCGATCGACTCGAAACTGCGGAACCTCTGGAACAGACGCGTCGGGATCAGGGCCGCGAGTCCCGCCGAGATCCACGACCGCTTGAAACCCTGACGCGCGCGGTGGATCAGCGCCTTGACCTGACAGTCAGTGATGCCGAGCGCGATCGCCACCTCGTCGTAGGACAGTCCTTCGAAGTCACGAAGCACGATCGCGGCGCGATGCATCGGTGGGAGTCCCTCGAGGATCTTGCGGACGCGGCGGCTCTCCACGCTGCGCAGGACGATCTCTTCGGGGCCGTCCTCGTGCACGAGCGAAGGGTTCTCGAGATCGACCAGCTCGAGCGCGGCCTCGTGCTGGGGCCGGCGGCTGCGCGCGCGCAGTTGGTCGAGGCACACGTTGGTCGCGATGCGGGTGATCCAGGCGCCGAGCTGGTAGCGGCCGTTGAAGCGGTTGAGGGCCTGGTAGGTGCGGAGGAAGGTCTCCTGCGCGGCCTCCTCGGCGTCGTGGGGGTGGGTGAGCATCCGGCGGCACACGCTGTAGACGCGCGCGCTGTAGCGATCGTGGATCGCCTGGTACGCGCCCTTGTCTCCCGCCTTGAAGGCGAGGGCCAGTTCCTTGTCCTCGATCGTGCCCGACGGCAGACCCGACAAGAGGCCTGTGTCGCTATCGGGTTCAGCGCTCAACGCGGAGCAATCCTTTCCCCAAGATTCGTCGCCAGGAGGAGTGTGGCAGTAGAGGTGCACGTCCGGAATGGCCCAAAAGGACTAATTCGGATGAAGCGCTCTTCCACGTTCGACCTTCCCGTAGCTCCACTGGTCCCTGATAACGACTAACGTCAGGAGGCGTCGGAAGTTACAAAGGAAAGCTTGAATCGCGTCTTAGACGCTAGTTCTGCTTCAAGAGTTCCAAAGCGTCCTCGGCAGGACCGTGGAATTCGAGTTCCCTGAGAACTTCTTCCGCCAAAACGCGAGCTTCGTCCTCTCTCCCTAGGTGCGCGTAAGCAAGCGCCAGATATCCATTCAGGCCGGGACGCTCTTCGATCGCGGGATGCCCCTGGATCACGTCGACAACGGCTTCGTATTCCTCCAGTTCGATGGCGACAGCGGCCGCCTCCTCGGCGACGACCGGGTTGTTCGGGTCGAGCCGGGTAGCCCGAAGGTAGAGCTCGAGCGCGTTGTCCAGAGCCACGGGATCAATCTCCGTCACCCCGCGTTGGATCCCGGCGAAGGTGAGAATCGCACCCGTGTCCGGGACCTCCTCGACGAATCTGAACGCAGCGCGGGACTCGCCGAGCAGATCGCGAGCCGGTTCCTCCTCGCCTTCATCTGCGAGCGCGACGGCGAGCCGCCCGGTATCGGTTCCGTACTGCTCTCTGTATCTCACCTCATCACGGCGCGCGATCGCGGTGCCGAAAGCTTGCTGTCCGATCGTCACGTTGCCGTCCGCGAAAGCGACCGCGGATGAACGCGCGCTCGTATCGGCAAGGAGGAAACGACCGCTGTACCAGAACGCCACACCCGCGACGAGATACACGATCACGACTGCGGGGAGGTTCCGGATGGGCGCAGGCCGGGCCCGACCCTTCTTACGCGCGGAACGTGACCGCGTCGTGCGGCGCAGTTGAATGCTGGACGCGACGATCCCCGCAACCACAGTCCACATCGCGGCGCGTATAGCAACGGTGTCGATGCTGATCGACGCCGGGACGAGATACGCGACGAATGCACCGAAGAAGCCAGCGCCGATGACGTTGTCCGGGTCGACCCGCGCCCCCTCACGAACGATCCATGCGATCGCGACCACCAAACCGACGGCTCCAACGATGCCCGCACCACTCAGGAACGAAAGGAAGATCGAGTGGGGGTCGTCGGTGACGTCGTTACCGACCTGGAGCGCGTCGTTGAGCGTCCGATATCGTGCGTGCTCCAGGGCGAAAGTGCTGGGCCCCATTCCTACGATCGGCGAATCGGCCGTCATCGCAACGGCGCCCTGCCACCAGTCCGCGCGGCGCCTCGCCGTGTCGGGCAGCGAACTATCCGGTCCCTGCGCGATCGCGACCAGTACGGAACCGATCACTGCAACGAGGACCGCCCCGCCGACGATGAACCCAACGATCCTGGCCCTTTTCCAGCGCGTGGACAGATACATGCCCGCGGCGACGGCTCCCCCCGCGAACGCGCCGGCCCAGCCACCTTCACTGCGCGCGACGACCCATCCGATCCCGGTTAGCGCGAGGAACGCGATGCTCCAGCGGCGATTACCCGGATCCGCCACCACGACCGCGGCCCCTACGACAACCACCATGCCAAGGAACGCGCCGACAAAGTTCGAGTTCCCGAGCGTCGACGCCACGACATCGGTTTCCGCCCCTCTTACCGTCCAGTCGAGGGGGTCGAGCCGGACGAACTGGATCAGGGCATATGCGCCCGCGATGGCTCCGGCGATCAGCAATGCCCACGCAATCTGAAGCGCGCGCCCTCCGAATGCGTCGGCCAGCATGACGCCGAACAGGACCACGACCAGATACGGAACAAGCCCCGTGAACCTCGGGTACTGGCCGAACAGCGACCATCCTTTATAGGAGGAGAACAGCCACGCCAGGATCAACGGAGTGACGATTGCGGCCGCGGGGATCACCAGTCTCCTCAGACCGTCGGTGGGTTCGCCTTGTAGAACCTCCGCGATGCGCAGCGCGACCACGACCGAAAGACCGGCCATCAGTAGCGCGAGCTTCGGGACGTTGATGGGATCAAGCGCGCTCCGAAGGAACAGCAACGGCACGCCCGCCACGAGGACGAGCAGGATACGTCGCCTTATCTCCGTGCTTCTCGAACTAAACGTCGTTGCCAATCGCTCTCCGGTTGATCGGTGCCGCCAGACCCGCGCATCATTTCATCTACCCCAGCAGTTCTCGGTAGAGGGCTTTGATGTCGGACACGAGGCGGTTGCCGCCGTAGCGCCGTTCTACATCGTCACGACCGGCAGCGCCCATCTGGCGTCGAAGAGCGGCATCTTGAAGCAGTTGTCGGATCCGGCCGGCAACCGCGTCGGCGT
>JBOGWY010000261.1:0-25217 GCA_050694015.1 Actinomycetota bacterium
GCGATAGCGCACTGTTGACGTACACCGCCCGTTTCGATGGTGCGCGCCTCGACGCGAACTCGCTGCGCGTGGACCCCGATGTGATCGCGCAGGCGAAGAACCTCGTGCGGCCCGAGCTCCTCGACGCACTAGAGGTGATGCGCGAGCGGCTGCGGCGCACGTGCGAGCACCAGAAGCAGGAGACGTGGCTCGAGCGTTCGGCGGATGAGCTGGTCGGAGAACTCGTGCGCCCGCTGCGTCGTGTCGGCCTCTACGTGCCGGGGGGCCGGGCCGCGTATCCGTCGACGGTGATGATGACGGCCGTCCCCGCGCTCGAGGCCGGCGTCGAAGGCATCGCGGTGTGCTCGCCGCCCGGCCCCCGCGGTGAGATCGCCGAGCCCGTGCTCGCCGCGTGCGCGGTCGCCGGCATCACCGAGGTGTACCGGATGGGTGGGGCGCAAGCGATCGCCGCGTTCGCGTACGGCACCGCGACGGTCCGTCCCGTCGAGAAGATCGTGGGCCCCGGCAACATCTACGTCACGCTCGCGAAGCGGATCGTGCAGGGCTGGGTGGGCATCGACGCCGAGGCGGGACCGACCGAGATCGCGGTGATCGCCGACGAGACCGCCGACGCGCGCGTGGTCGCGGCAGACCTCGTCGCGCAGGCCGAGCACGGCCCCCTCGGCACCCACGCCTTGATCACATGGGTCCCCGACCTGATCGACCGGGTGGGTACCGTGCTCGAGCTCGAGGTTGCACGTCATGAACGCGGGGACGATGTTGAGAACGCTCTGATCGAGGGGGGCCGCGCCGTGCTCGTGCGCGACCGCGACCACGCGCTCGCGACCGCGAACGCTCTTGCTCCCGAGCATCTCCAGATCGTGTGCGACAACTCCGCGGGGATGCTCGACGAGGTGCGGAACGCCGGAGCGATCTTCGTCGGGCCGTACTCGCCGGTTCCCGTGGGCGATTACGTCGCGGGAACCAACCACGTGCTCCCCAGCGGCGGCACGGCGCGCTGGGCGTCGGGGCTGTCGGTACGCGACTTCACCAAGCGCATCTACGTCTCGGGCCTCGAAGCTTCGGCGCTCGAGCGTCTCGCCCCGCACGTCCACGCTCTCGCGGAGGCCGAAGGCCTGCGGGCCCATTCCCGCGCGGTAGAGCTGCGGCTCGAAGCCCGCGACCTGGAGCGATAGCCATGGATCTGCCGCTCACCGTCCGGGCCGATCTCGCCGAGGTCGAGGCGTACGTGTCTCCGCAGCAGCCGGCGAAGTACCGGATGAACACGAACGAGACGCCGTACCCGCCGCCGGAAGCGCTGGTGGACGAGGTCGCGGAGGAGATCCGAAAGGTCGCCCTCAACCGGTATCCCGACCGGGACGCCGCCAACCTCTCCGCCGCGATCGCGGAACACGTCGAGTGGCCGACCGATGGGCTCTGGATCGCGAACGGTTCGAACGAGATCTTCATGCACCTCTTCCTCGGCTTCGGGGGAGCGGGTCGTAGTTGCCTGTTGTTCGAGCCGACCTACACGCTTCATTCGCTGATCCCGAAGATCGCGTCGACCAGGGTGCTGCAGCAGCAACGCGCCGAAGACTTCACCATCGGCGGCGACCGCGCTATCGATCTGATCAAAGCCGAATCGCCCGAGATCGTCATCGTGTGCTCGCCGAACAACCCGACGGGCATGTGCGAACCGAGAAAGACGATCGAACGCCTGCTCATTGCCACCCCCGGCATCGTCATCGTGGACGAGGCGTACGGCGAGTTCGCCGGAAGCGAGAAGAGCGTGAGGCCGTTACTCGAGCGTCATCGCAACCTCGTGCTGGTCAAGACGTTCTCGAAAGCGTGGCGTCTCGCGGGAGTTCGGATCGGCTACATGATGGCGTCCCCCTCATTGATCGGTCAGCTGGCGCGTGTTCGTCTGCCGTATCATCTGTCCGCGATCACACAGATCGTCGGCGTCGCCGCGATCCGTCACGCGCTCGAGACGCTGGAGATGGTGCAGTCGATCACTACGGAGCGCGATCGGATCGGTGCTGCTCTCGCGGAGTTGGGGCTGCGTGCGTACTCATCCGACGCGAACTTCGTTCTCTTCGAGGTCGACGATGCTAAAGGGGTGTGGTCGCGCTTACTCGAACGAGACGTGCTCGTCCGCAGGTACTCCGGTGTGCCGGGACTGGAGCGCTGCTTGCGCGTCACCGCGGGGCTCCCGGAGGAAACCGATGCGTTCATCGCCGCGTTGAAGGAGTCGATCGATGGCTGACCGGATCGCGCGCGTCGCGCGCGAGACATCCGAGACGAAGATCGTCGTGACCCTCGGACTCGACGGGGGACGGACCCAGATATCCACCGGCGTTCCGTTCTTCGATCACATGCTCGAGCAGGTGGCCAAGCACGGCCGGCTCGGCCTCACGATCGAGGCCGACGGCGATCTCGAGATCGACGCCCACCACACCATCGAGGACACCGGGATCGCGTTCGGCGAGGCGCTTACCGAGGCGTTGGGCGAGAAGCGGGGCATCCGGCGCTACGGGGACGCCCTGGTCCCGATGGAGGAATCGCTGGCGCAGGTGGCGCTGGATATCTCTGGGCGGCCCCTGCTGGTCTACGACGCCGATATGCCCGCCGAGGTCATCGGGCAGTACGAGACCGCCCTGACCGAGGAGTTCCTCCAGGCCCTCGTGCGGGCGGCCGGTCTCACCCTCCACGTGCGGTTGCTGGCGGGCCGCAATGCCCACCACGCCACCGAAGCGATCTTCAAGGCGCTCGCGCGCGCGCTTTCGGACGCGGTCTCGATAGACCCGCGCGGCGACGACTCGGTGCCGTCGACGAAAGGGAAGTTGTGACGAAGGTCGCGGTCCTGGACCACGGCATGGGAAACCTCCGCAGTGTCGCGAAAGCACTCGAAGCCACCGGCGCGGACGTCGTCGTTACATCGAAGGTCGACGAGATCGCGACGCGTGACGCGTTGTGCGTTCCGGGGCAGGGGATATTCGGTCGTTGCATCGCGCGCTTGGAACGCGACGGCTTCGACGATCTGATCAGAGAGTGGATCGCGAACGAGCGTCCGTTCCTGGGTATCTGCCTCGGGTTGCAGATCCTTTTCGACGCGAGCGAAGAGAACGCAGACCTTCCCGGCTTGGGCATCTTGTCGGGCGGCGTGACGCGATTGCCGGCGACCGTGCCCGTCCCTCACATCGGCTGGAACACCGTCGGGGACGAATATTTCTACTTCGACCACGCCTACGCGGCGCACCCCGAGGACGAGTCGCTCGTGGAGGGCTGGTGCGAGCATGGAGAGGCGTTCGCGGCACTTATCCGAAGTGGCTCTATCCTTGGCGTCCAATTCCATCCCGAGAAGAGCGGGACTGCCGGGATAGGACTTCTGAAAGGTTGGGTGGGCAACCCGTGAGCTTCACCGTGTTCCCTGCGGTCGATATCTCCGAAGGTCGTTGCGTTCGGTTGTTGCAAGGACGGTTCGGGACCGAGACCGTTTACTCGGACGACCCCGTGAAGATCGCGCTCGGGTTCTCATCCGCCGGCGCGCGCTGGTTGCACATCGTCGATCTCGACGGCGCGAAGACCGGCGTCGCGGCGAACCGCGAGCTCGTCGTCGAAGTTGTGAAGCGCGCGTCGTGTCCTGTGCAAGCCGGTGGCGGAGTGCGCACGCTCGACGACGTCGAAGAGTTGCTCGCGGCGGGCGCGAACCGCGTCGTTCTCGGGACGGTCGCGCTCGAAGATCCCGATGCCATGGCGAAGGCATGCGCTCGCTTCGGCCCCCGGATCACGGTGTCCTTGGATGCCAAGGGTGACCAGCTTGCCTCGCACGGCTGGACCGTGGGAACGGGGGTGCCCGTCCTGGACGCCGTGAAGGCGTTCGAGGACGCCGGGGTGTCCTCGTTCGTCTACACCGACGTATCCCGGGACGGGACCATGAGCGGCCCCAACGTGGAGGCTCTGGGTCGCCTGACGGAGTCCACGAACCTCCCGGTGGTGACCTCGGGCGGCATCTCCTCCCTAGACGACCTCCGGGTGGTGGCGAGGCTGAGGCCGTGGGGGGTATCGGGAGCGATCGTCGGCCGGGCCCTGTACGAGCACAAGTTCGGCATCGCCGAGGCGAATTTCGTCGCCGATGAGGCGGCCGCCGGTCGAGACGAAGCACCACTCGTAGAGCAGTAACCGCGCGAAGCTTCGTCTCATGCTCGCGAAGCGCATCGTTCCCTGTCTCGACGTCGACGCGGGTCGCGTGGTCAAAGGGGTCCGCTTCGTCGAACTGCGCGACGCCGGCGATCCGGTCGAGCTCGCCGCGCGTTACGACGAGCAGGGCGCCGACGAGATCGTCTTCCTCGACATCACCGCATCGCATGAAGACCGCGACCTGATCCTCGACGTCGCGTCGCGGTGTGCGGAATCGGTCTTCATCCCGTTGACGATCGGTGGAGGGGTACGCAGCGTCGCGGACGTCCGTCGCTTGTTGAACGCGGGTGCGGACAAGGTCGCGATCAACACCGCCGCGGTGGACGACCCGAAACTGATCCGCGACGCGGCCGATGAGTTCGGGAGTCAGGCGATCGTCGTAGCGATCGACGCGCGCCGGCGCGAGATCGCGTGCGGCGACTCGATGTGGGAAGTATTCGTGCGCGGGGGCCGCGTCCCCACGACCCTCGACGCGGTGCGATGGGCGCGCATGGCATGCGAGATGGGTGCGGGCGAGATCCTGCTCACGTCGATGGACAAGGACGGAACCACCGACGGCTACGACCTCGAGCTGACGCGTGCAGTCTCGACGCAGGTCCCGGTTCCCGTGATCGCGAGTGGGGGAGCCGGTACTCCCGATCACCTGGCCGACGCGGTCGACCCCGACAAAGGCAACGCGGAGGCAGCCCTGGCCGCGTCGGTGTTCCACTTCGCGACGTTCTCGGTGATGGATGCCAAAGAGGCGCTCGAAAGGCGGGGCCTCCCCGTTAGGATGCCCGCCCCGGCTCCGCCAGGAGGTACTCGATGACCACTTACTTGTTGCTCGACGACTCACTGAGAAGCTACGAACTGCGTCACGAGATCGGCGAGATGATCATGGATCCGATCATCTTCATCGAGCACGACGGCAAGCGCATCGTCGTCGCCAGCGATCTCGAGGCGGCTAGTTTCGAGGATCGCGAGGACGTCGTCGACGAGTTCTGGAACGTTCACGACCTCGGCATGGAGGACCTCATCAAACAAGGCACCCTGGCGCGCGAGCTGATGCTGCCCGAGATCGCGACCCGGGCGCTCGAGAAGCTCGGCGTGTTCGAGGTGAACGTGCCGCCGACCTTCCAGACCCTCGTGAGCGACTACCTCCGCGACAAGGAGATCCAGGTCACGGTGGACGACGCCACGTGGATCGACCGCCGGCGCCGTAAGACGCCCTGGGAGATCGAGGGGATCGAGCGGGCCCAGCGGGCCGCGGAGACGGCGATGTTGACCGCGGCGCGCATGCTCTACGAGTCCGAGCCCACGGGCGGGGGGGAGCTGGGGGGAGAACTGCGCTTCGAGGGCGAGATGCTGACCGCCGAGTTGATCCGCGTCGCGATGGAAGCCGAGTTGCTCTCCCAGGGGGCCGAGTC
The DNA here is from genome assembly GCA_050694015.1 of Actinomycetota bacterium. Taxonomy (GTDB): domain Bacteria; phylum Actinomycetota; class CADDZG01; order CADDZG01; family WHSQ01; genus JBOGWY01. The sequence continues at coordinate 5,586 of JBOGWY010000261.1, forward strand.
CAGCGAGATCCTGATCCACTCCGGCGACGCGTGCCTCAAGGGACACGACCTCGGGAGCGGCCCGATCCTGGTCGATCAGTCCTGCATCATCGATTGCTTCCCGCGCGACCGGAAGACCGGTGCCTATACCGACATGACGCGCACGTTCGTCCCCGGCACGCCGTCGGGGGACCTCACGCGGCTCCATTCCGTCTGTCGCAAGGCCCTCGACATCGCGTTCGCCGCGATCAGGCCGGGCGCGAGCGATCCGTTCCAGAACGTGGCCGAGTACTTCGCGTCGGAGGGATTCCCCACGCAGCTCACGCACGAAGGTCCGGCTCCGCTGCGCGAAGGGTTCTCGCACGCGCTCGGGCACGGCGTCGGGTTGCAGGTCCACGAACGCCCGTACATGGGTCGCCGCGCCGACGCGCTTCAGGCCGGGGATGTCGTCGCGGTCGAACCGGGGCTCTACTTCGCCGGTGTCGGAGGAGTGCGCCTCGAGGACACGGTGCTCGTGACGGACAACGGCGTCGAACACTTCACCGAGCCGATGTCGTACGACTTCGACCCGCTCCGGTGACTCCGGACGAGCTCGTCTACGACGAGCGAGGTTTGCTGCCGGCGATCGTTCAGGACGTGTCGACGAGCGCCGTCCTGATGCTGGCATGGGTGGACGCGGAGGCCGTGCGCCGGACGCTCGATACGAAGACGACGTGGTTCTGGAGTCGCTCGCGCAAGGAGTACTGGAACAAGGGAGCGACCTCGGGTAACACGCAGACGGTCGTCGATGTTCGCTACGACTGCGATGCGGATGCCCTCCTCATGCTCGTGGAGGCGGCCGGGCCGGCCTGTCACACCGGCGAGTACACGTGCTTCTATAGGTCGATGTCGGAGAACCAGTGAACCCCTGATGGTCGACCAACTGGATCGCGCCGGCTTCGAAAAGATGGCGCGGAACCATTCCGTCGTTCCGGTGTGGCGGCACGTCCTCGCGGACCTGCAAACCCCCGTAGCCGCGTTCATGCGGCTCGATCCTCGACCGAACGGGTTCCTCCTGGAGAGCGTCGAGGGCGGGGAGCGCTGGGCGCGTTACTCGTTCCTCGGCGGTGATGCCTTCGGCGTCGTGAAGTCGATCGGGGGCCGCGTCGTCGTCGAGGGAAACGTCCCGATCGTGCCCGAAGCGGGCGAGGCGCCGCTGCGGTACGTGCGGCGACTGCTCGAGTCGTTCGACGCGCCCACGATCGCGGGCCTGCCGCCACTCCATGGGGGGGCTGTGGGGTTCATCGGGTACGACTGCGTGCGCGAGCTGGAGCGATTGCCGGATGCTCCCCCGGACGACCTGGGCCTGCCCGATCTCGCCCTTCTCCTGACACGGACGTTCGTCGTGTTCGACCACCTCGGACAGAAGCTCACGATCTTCTGCAACGTGCCGGTGGGCGGCACGGACGGGCTCGACGGGGCCTACGACGACGCGGTCGAACGCATCGACGACGTCGTCGCTCGCCTCTCGGCGCCGTTGGACACGACTTCCCTCGCGACCGACTTCGAAGCGTTGGGTTGGACGGTGACCTCGGACGTCGCCGACGACGAGTACGCGCGCTGGGTCGAGGAGGCGAAGGAACACATCTATGCCGGCGACATCTTCCAGGTTGTTCCGTCGCGGCGGTTCGAAGCGGAGCTCCACGGGACGGGCTTCGATGTGTACCGCGCGCTCCGGACGATGAACCCGAGCCCGTACATGTACTACTTGCGCTTCGCGGGGGACACCGACCATCCCGCGTTCGAGATCGCCGGGTCGTCCCCGGAGCCGCTCGTGCGCGTTACCGACCGCAAGATCGTGTCCCGCCCCATCGCCGGGACCCGCAGGCGAGGCGTGGACGAGGCCGAGGACGAACGTATCGCCAAGGACCTTCTCGCCGACGAGAAGGAACGCGCCGAGCACGTGATGCTCGTGGACCTTGCGCGCAACGACGTGGGGCGCGTATCGCAGTTCGGAAGTGTGACGGTGGACGAACTGATGATCATCGAGCGCTACTCGCACGTGATGCACATCGTGTCCAACGTCACCGGCGTGCTCGAAGAGGGGCTCTCGGCGTTCGACGCCCTCACCGCGTGTTTCCCGGCCGGCACCGTCTCGGGAGCGCCGAAGGTGCGCGCGATGGAGATCATCGATTCGCTCGAGAAGACGCGGCGCGGTCCTTATGCGGGAGTAGTCGGGTACTTCGACTTCTCGGGGAACCTCGATACGTGCATCACGATCCGCACGGTGGTCGCGACCGGGGGGCGGGCGTACGTGCAGGCAGGAGCCGGTGTCGTGGCGGATTCGGACCCGACGAGTGAAGCGGTGGAGACGACTAACAAGGCGGAGGCTCTGCTCGAGGCCGTCGCCGCGGCCTCCCGTTTCGTTCAGTCCTCGTAGGGCTCGATCTTTTCCATCGCGACGGCCGAAGTGACGCCGAGCGTGACCTCCTCGGCGGTCATCCGGGTAACCAGCTCCGCGGGGATGAAGTGCTCCTGCCCGCGCACGCCATGTCTGAACGTGATCCCGGAGAAGATGTCCTTCTCGTCGTCGGAGATCACTTCGGAGACGCGCCCGACCTCTTCACCGTCGCTCGAAACGATGCGCGCGCCCTTCGGGAGGGCCAGATAAGAGATCGGTTCGGTCGTCATCGGCTCGATACTAAGTGTGTGACGCGGCTCCCGATCGTCTTCCTGCTGCTTGGGTTGGTCGCGTGTTCCTCGTCGGGTGAGGGCCAACCGCTGTCGGAGCCGACGGGTCCGCCGTCGATCGAACCGGCGGCGGTCGCGCGTCACGCCGAGCAGTTCGACGACGATCTTCCGCAGCGACCGGCGGGGTCGCAACACGAGTTCGCCGCGGCCAGTTACATCACCGCGCACCTTCAGAGCGCGGGATACCTCGTGGAACTCGACGCGGTGCCGGTCGAGGATCTCGTGCGCTCGTCGAACGTGGTGGCGTTGCCGCCGTCGGGTCCTCCTCCGCAGATCGTGGTCGCCCTCGGTTACGACACGACGCCGAAGACCGAAAGGATCGGGCGCGCGATCGGCACGTTCCTGGAACTCGCTCGTGCCCTCCGCGTCGCGGTACCGGAGCATCCGGTCCAGTTCGTCGCTCTCGGTGCGGAGCACACCGCCCTCGACGGTGGCTCCCTCGGATCGCGTCGCTTGATCCGGCTGTTGCAGGAGGCTGAGGCGGAACCCGAGATCGTGCACATCGTCGCGACCGCCGGCGAAACGACGTTCGAGAAGGCGGGGTTCGATACGCGCGTTGTGGACGCCGGTGACGACGATCTGGGGCCGCGGCTGCTCGACTATCTCGTCGACGCGTCCCGTTAGGGTCTTTGGACATGTCGTTCCTGGACGAGCTGTTGACATCGACCCGAGCGCGCGTGGCCGAAGCGAAGGAGAAGGTCACCGACGACGTGCTCGAGCAGAGGGTCGCGTCGATCTCGCCCCCGCGCCCGTTCGCGGACGCGTTGCGAGGTCCGGCGACCACGGTGATCGCGGAGATCAAGCGGGCGACGCCGAGCAAAGGTCCCTTGAACCTCGACCTCGATGCGACCGCGCTCGCCGAGAGCTACGAGCGAGGCGGTGCCGTCGCCATCTCGGTGTTGACGGAACCCGACTTCTTCAAGGGATCCCTGGAGGACCTGCAGGCCGCGGCGCGCGTCGGTCTCCCGGTACTGCGCAAGGACTTCGTTCTCGACCCGTTCCAGATCCTCGAGGCGCGCGCGTCCGGAGCCGACTCCGTTCTCATCATCGTCAGGACGGTGGGGACGGATCTGACGGAGCTCGTCCGAACGAGCGTCGCGCTGGGCATGCAGCCGCTCGTCGAGGTCTTCGGCGAACGGGACCTCGATGGGGCGCTCGAGGCCGGAGCCAGGGTCATCGGGATCAACCATCGCGATCTGGAGACCTTCGAGGTCGACGCGGAGCGCACCGCCAAGCTCGCGCCCCGCATACCGGACGACGTGACGATCGTGGCGCTCTCCGGCGTGGCCACACGGGCCGAGATGGAGGAGCTGGGAGCGGCCGGTGCGCACAGCGTGCTCGTCGGAGAGTCACTGGTTACGGCCCCCGATCCGGAGGCCAAGCTGCGGGAACTGCTCGGCCGATGAATCTCACGAGCGTCGTCGACGAGCGTGGTCGATTCGGCGAGTTCGGCGGGCGTTACGTCCCCGAAGCGTTGATGGCCGCGCTCGACGAGTTGGAGGGCGCGTGGAAGGCCGCACGCGGCGATGCATCGTTCACCGACGAGTTCGCCGCCTTGATGCGTGACGTCGTGGGACGCCCGACGCCTCTGTACGAGGCCGAACGCTTCTCGGAACGCGCCGGCGTACGCATCTTCCTGAAACGTGAGGACCTCGCGCACACGGGAGCTCACAAGATCAACAACACGATGGGCCAGGTGCTGCTCGCTAAACGGATGGGCAAAACACGGATCATCGCGGAAACGGGGGCCGGACAGCACGGCGTCGCGACCGCAACCGCCGCGGCCTTCTTCGGTCTCCCGTGCATCGTCTTCATGGGCGCAACGGACATGCGTCGACAACACCTCAACGTCGTGCGCATGGAGATGCTGGGGGCCGAGGTCGTCGGCGTCGCGGCCGGCTCCGCCACGCTGAAGGATGCGATCAACGAGGCACTCCGCGACTGGGTCACCAACGTCGAGACCACGCACTACGTGATCGGTTCGGTGGTCGGTCCCCATCCCTACCCTGAGCTGGTCGCGTCGCTCCAGTCGGTCATCGGCATCGAGGCGAGAGCCCAGATCGTGGAGCTGACCGGAGACCTTCCGGTCGAGGTGGTGGCGTGCGTCGGCGGCGGTTCGAACTCGGTCGGCCTCTTCCGCGCCTTTTACGACGACGATGTGCGTCTGGTCGGCGTCGAGGCCGCGGGTGAGGGCCTCGAGGGCCGTCATGGTGCGTCCATCACTAAAGGAGTGCCCGGCGTGCTGCACGGAGCGCGCAGCCTGCTCCTGCAGGACGACGAAGGTCTCGTGTCGCACGCGCACTCGATCTCGGCAGGCCTGGACTACCCCGGCGTCGGACCGGAGCACTCGTGGCTCGCATCGTCGGGACGCGCCCGTTACGTCGCGGCGACCGACGGCGATGCGCTGGCCGCCTTCAAGGCGCTGGCCGAGACCGAGGGCATCCTCCCCGCGCTCGAACCGTCGCACGCGCTCGCCTACGTCCTGTCCGCGAGCGGCCCACGCGAAGGCACCGTGCTCGTCGGGCTGTCCGGCAGGGGGGACAAGGACGTCGCGTCGATCGCGGAGACGATGGCGTGACGCGATTGCTCGAACACCTCTCGTCGGTGCGTGACGAGGGACGGAAACTGCTCGTTCCTTACGTGATGGCCGGCGAGCCGGACCGCCAGGGCTTCGGTGCCGCGCTCGAAGCGGTCGCACGGCACGCCGACGCGATCGAGGTAGGGCTCCCTTACTCGGATCCGCTGATGGACGGGCCCGTCATCGCGGCGGCGGGGGCGCGCGCTATCGCCGCGGGCATCGGTCCGCTGGACGCGCTCGACCTCATCGCCGAGGTACCGGGCGAGACGTTCCGGCTCGCGATGACCTACTACAACCCGATCCATCGCATCGGCGAGGCCGAGTTCTGTCGCCGGGCCGTCAAGAGCGGTATCGCGGGATTGATCGTTCCCGACATCCCCGTCGAAGAGTCGGAGTCGCTGCGCGCGGCGGTCGCCGAAGAGGGATTGGCGTGGGTGCCTCTCGTCGCACCGACGTCGCCGCCGGAACGTGTCGAGAAGATCGTCGCCACGTGCACCGGCTTCGTCTACGCGGTCTCGACGTTGGGTGTTACCGGAGTGCGAGGTTCACTGTCCGAACGCGCCGCCGCAGTCGTCGAACGTTGTCGCGCCGCCACCGACCTGCCCGTGCTCGTCGGGATCGGCGTGTCGAGCCCGGTGCAAGCGGTGGAAGCGGCCACGTCCGCCGACGGCGTGGTCATCGGATCGGCCGTCGTCGCGCGCATCTCCGAGGAGGGACCCGCCGCCGCATCACAGTTCCTGGCAGAAGTTCGCACTGCTTTGGGCGTTTAGTCAGGTTTAGCTTGGTCAGCTATGCGGAAGATAGTTCAAAGGGACTACAGGACTGAGCTACAAATCCGCCAATCCCTACCGACACATGAAACAGTGAAGGCGCTCGGAGGGAGTGCCGGAACTAGGGAGGGGCACGATGAGGCAGATCCGGATACAGAAGGGCCGCAGGCCCCGCTAACCGGCACCACCTCGCCTCGGCGCTCGGGCCGATGACCGGCTCGCGCAACCCCATGCAGCGCTACTACGACATCCGCGCGCCCGAGTACGACGACGCGTACCTCGACCAGGGTGTGTGGGCCGGCACCGCGCCGGAGCTCAGGGAAGGCGTTCCGCTTCTCACGGCATGGGTCGCGTCGCTGGCTCCCGTGACCACCCTCGACGTCGCGTGCGGGACCGGTTTCCTCACCGAGCATCTGCAGGGCGATGTGATCGGTCTGGACTTCAGCCACTCGATGTTGACCGTAGCGCGTTCTAAGCGACTGTCGTGCCCGCTGGTCCAGGGCGACGCCCTGCGACTCCCTTTTCCCGATGGAGCGTTCGAGCGCGTGTTCTCGAGTCACTTCTTCGGGCGCCTCCAGAAAGAGGAGCGCGCGCGCTTCGTCGCCGAGACGAAGCGCGTCGCCCGCAGTCTCGTGATCGTCGACAACCCGGCGCAGGAGGGAAAGCCGAACGAAGGTCTCGAGGAGCGGCCGTTGCTCGACGGGACCGTGCACACGATCTACAAGAAGTACTTCCGGCCCGAAGAGCTCGTGGAAGAGATGGGTGGGGCCGAGGTGTTGTACTCGACAGAGTGGTTCCTGGCTGCGGCTATCTAGAGGAGTGATCCCATGGCGTCTACCGCTACCAAGAGACTGTCCGATAGTGAGATCACATTGCTGACCGAGCCGAACATCGCCGATCTCGCGACGCTCATGCCCGACGGCTCGCCCCAGGTGACCCCCGTGTGGATCGACTACGAGGACGGACTCATCCTGGTGAACACCGCTGAGGGCCGCGTGAAGCACCGCAACGTAGGGCGCGACCCCCGCGTCGCGCTCTCGATCTTCGACGCGTCGAGCCCCTACGAGGATGTTTTCTGGACCAAGGGCCGCGTCGTCGAGATCACCACAGACGGGGCCAAGGAACACATCGACAAGCTGACGAAGAAGTACATCGGCAAGGACGTGTACCCGTGGCACCAGGCCGACGAGCAACGTGTCATCTTGAAGATCCAGCCGGAACAATAGGGAGCCGCGATGGAGGACGGCAGCACGTCGGTTCTCACCGAACGCCATGCGGTGTTCGGTGACGGTCTTCACGTCGTGTTTCGCCCGATCCGTCCCGAGGACAAGGATCTGCTGCGGTGCGGCTTCGAGAGGCTCTCACCGCAGTCTCGCTATCGTCGCTTCTTCCGTGCGATCGATCATCTCTCCGACAAGCAGCTCGCGTACCTGACCGAGGTCGACTTCAAGGACCACTACGCGTGGGTCGCGCTGGATCCCTCCGATGAGGAGTGCCCCGGCATCGGCGTTGCACGGTGGATCCGCGCGCACGACGACCCAACTGCGGCCGAGGCGGCGGTGACCGTGGTCGACGCATACCAACACATCGGGATAGGGACGGCACTGATGTTCCTCGCGGGACGATCTGCGATCGAGAACGGCATCCGCGCGATCCGCGTCAACGCCCTGGGCGACAACAAGGCCGTGTCGGAGATGCTCAAGGATCTGGGCGTGGTGGCGGGTAGATGGGAAGCCGGCGTGATGGAAGCCGAGATCCCGTTGCCGGAGACGGTGGAGGAGTTGGATCAGTCGCCGGGCGCGTCGGTGTTCCGTGCGATGGCACGCGGGGACTTGGAGAGTCACTTGGATGCGCGGGGGCCGGGCCTGCGTGCTCATCTGTCAAAAAGGAGCTAGTGCCGGGGGCGGGATTCGAACCCGCACGCCCTTTCGGACAATCGATTTTGAATCGATCATGACTGCCTGATTCCATCACCCCGGCAAGGCCATCAATTCTAGGTCTTCAACACTTCGGACCCACGAACTCATCCATCCGAGCAACAGACTCGCGGCGTGCGATAGAGATCGTCCGTGAGTTGCTTTGCCTCCAGTCAATCCCGACCGCGTCGCAGGCATCACAGAAGATCCTCCGAATATCGTCCGACGCATTGGTGAACATGTAGCGCGGATACGCGTACAGTCTGGTCGGGCCGTCCGCTTTCCACTGACGCTTGACCGGATTCATGAACCGACTGCCGTCGGACTGAATCAGTCCTCGGATGAGAGGTCGGGGATGGCGTTCGACGAGGCTCAATTGCCATCCCGCAAGCGCAATCTTCCGTAGGTGCTTAGGCCCTTTGCCGTACTGGGGAAAAACACACGGCCAATGCTTCCAGTAGGCACTTACCTCAATGCACCCGGTGCGCTGAACGAAGGCAACTTTCATTTCCGTCTCCGGTCGCACGGCTGTGATGGCATCCGCGCATTCGGCGATGATCAATGGGTACTTCTCGTCGAGGGTGATTCGAAGTCGGAATACTCCGCTTGGCATGAAGCTGATGCAGCCGTCACCCAGGTACATGCCCAACAAGTAGGCGTACCGGGCCTCGTCGACGATTTCGCCGCGGCCACAAATCGGGCAGTCCCAAGCCCGCGTCAATCGACACGGCCCGCGCGGCGCCCGGTCGGACTGCCGTAGTGATCTGTGCCGCCAGTCTTTAATCGTTCCGCGTGGCACTCCCGTCAGTCTCGAGATCTGACAGTCGTTCATGCCCCAGCGGACCAGCCGCATCGCTTCTTCGAATTCTTCGATCGGCCGCGTCACAGCCGCCACCGCGCCCACGCCATGACCCATCTATAGCGACGAGGTATGACAAGAAACGGCCCCCAGAGGCCCGGCCCTCCTATACTTTTCGACCCCATGGATATCCAGAAGAGCCTCCAGGAAGTAGGAGACCGCCTGAACAAGGCGCGGGCCGACCTGAAGATCGTGGAGGAGCAGGTCCTGTTCCAGATGGACGTCGTCGAGGAGACCAACACGCGCATGGTCGTTGCGGAGACCCCGATAGCGGACCGTGACTACCGGATCGCCCGCGAGGACCTGAACCGGCTCGAGAAGGAGCGCGAACGAGTAACCGCCGAGATCGCGGAGCTGAAGCGCGAGCAGGACCGGCTCCTCGATCTCATGCTCGGCTCCAGCGCGTGATGGGGGAGCGCAAGCACAAGGTCCTCATCGCCGAAGACGAAGCCATCATCCGGCTCGACCTGAAAGAGATGCTCGAGGAAGAGGGCATCGAGGTGGTCGGCGAGGCGTCCGACGGCGAGGGCGCCCTGCGCATCGCACGCGACGCGAAACCCGACCTCGTGATCATGGACATCAAGATGCCGGGCATGGACGGGCTCACCGCCGCCGAGAAGGTCATGGAAGAGGACCTCGGCGCGGTTCTGATCCTCACCGCGTTCTCGCAGAAGGACCTCGTTCAGCGCGCGGCGGAGGCCGGGGCGATGGGCTATCTCGTCAAACCGTTCCAGAAGTCCGATCTGATGCCTGCCATCGAGATCGCGATCGCCCGTCACGCCGAGCTCAAGGCGGTTAAGCAGGAGTCTGCCGACAAGGGCGAGCAACTCGAGACGCGCAAGTTCGTGGACCGCGCCAAGGGCAAGTTGATGGACGAGCACGGCATCACCGAGGCCGACGCGTTCCGCCAGATCCAGAAACGCGCGATGAACGAGCGCCGTTCGATGAAAGAGATCGCGCAGGAAATACTGTCGTAGTGGCGCAAGCTCGGAAAGTTGTAGTCAGTGCGGTCGACTACCACACCGCGGGCGAGCCGTTCCGCATCGTGACGAGCGGCGCGGCACCTCTTCTAGGCAAGACGATTCTGGACAAGAGGCGTTACGCGGCCGCAAACCTCGATCACATCCGGAAGCTTCTCGTATTCGAGCCGCGCGGCCACGCCGACATGTATGGGTGCTTCGTTACGCAACCGGAAGACGACGGTGCCGACATCGGTGTGGTGTTCTTCCACAACGAGGGCTACAGCACTGCATGCGGGCACGGAACGATCGCGCTCGTCACATGGGCTATCGAGAGCGGAGTGGTTCCGGCCGAGCAGGGCGAGACGCATGTGATCGTGGACGTCCCGTCGGGTCGTCTGCCGACCGTGGCGAAGGTCGAAAACGGCAACGTGACGAAGGTCAAGTTCCGCAACGTGCCGTCCTTCGTCCTCCAGCGAGAGGTCGCGGTGACCACAAGCGCGGGGGAGATGACTGCCGACGTCGCGTTCGGGGGAGCGTTCTACGCGAGCGTCGATGCACGGGCTCTCGGCCTCACCGTCGAACCACAGAACCTCGACCGCCTCATAGCCCTCGGGCGCGAGATCAAGCACGCGATCGAAGGGGCCCACAAGGTGGTGCACCCGCTCGAGCCGGAGCTACGGGATGTCTACGGCGTGATCTTCTTCGAGCATCTGGCGGACGGGGAGCCGCTACACCAGCGGAACGTCACGATCTTCGCCGACGGCGAGGTGGACCGGTCTCCATGCGGAAGCGGGACCTCGGCCCGCCTTGCGGTGCTCGATGCCCGTAGCGAACTCCCTCGGGGCAAGAAGCTTCGCCACGGCAGCATCGTGGGGACTGAATTCGTCGGATCCGTCATCGGAGAGGCGAGGGTCGCCGACATCGCCGGGGTGATCACGGAGGTGGAGGGCTCCGCCCAGCTGGCCGGCTACCACCAGTTCGTCCTGGAGCCGGACGACCCCCTCCCCGAGGGATTCATCCTCCGCTAGGAGCCCCACCGGCGCCGCAGCAGCCAAGGATCAGGGTCCGGCGACCACGCTTGAACCCTACGACACATGTAGTAGATTTCGGTGTTGCTGTCCGGTTCGTCCTGGTACTCCGGGTACGACGGCAGTAGTGGACAGGGGGGAACGGCTGAGTAAACTAACGGGCGCTTCGTAGGGCCCCCAGCTCTGCGAACGCTTGTGGTTCAGCTGGGAGCCCTTCTCGAACGGAGTTGGGTAGGCATAGCAAGGGGGAATGGATGAGGAAGACGAAGTGGCTCTATCTGGTAGCCCTTCTGGGAGCGTTCTCGCTCATCGCGGCAGCGTGTGGTGGTGACGGTGGTGACGGTGACGGAGAAGTCGCGGGCGGCGACTGCACCTGGACCATCGCCACGATGGGCGCTCTGTCCGGTGACTTCGCATCGGTCGGTCGTCCGATCGCCGACGGTATCCAGTTCGCAGTGGACGAGGCCAACCAGGACCGCGACCTGCAGTGTGAGATCGCTTACACCGAGGAAGACAGCCAGGGCGACCCGAACCAGGCCCCGCAACTGGCCGAGAAGATCATCGGCGACGACACGGTCGTGTTCTGCGCGTGTCCGTACTTCTCCGGTGAGACGCTTGCCACGGGTTCCATCTTCAGCGACGCAGGTCTGGCGATCTCGGGTACCGGTACGAACGAGACGATCGACGAGCAGAATTACGAGACCTGGTTCCGTGCGGTAGCGCCGGACAACATCCAGGCCGAGGTTGCCGCGCAGTACCTGGACGAGTCGATCGGTGCGAGCACCGTCGCCGTGATCCACGACAACCAGGACTACTCGAAGGGTCTGGCCGACGGTGTCGCCGAGAACCTCCAGGCGGAGGTCGTCGGTGGCAAGCCGTTCGTGATCAACCCCGACGAGACCGACTACTCGGCGGTTGTCGGAGAGGTCGTCGACGCGGCCCCGGACGCGGTCTTCTACGGTGGTTACACGCCGCAGGCCGGTCCGCTGGCGAAGCAGCTCGCAGAGGGGGGCTACAACGGTCCGTTCATGACCGACGATGGTTCGAAGGACCCGACGTTCGGCGGTCTCGCCGGCGCCGGCGCGGAGAACGCACTGGCCAGCTGTCCGTGTGTCGACCCACTCCAGATCGACACGGCAACTGCGTTCGTCGAGGACATGCAGGCCGAGTACGGCAAGAACGCACCGGGCACGTTCGCGGCGGACATGTACGACGTCGTGAACATCACGTTCGATGCGCTCGAGGAGTACGACGGTGACGTTGAGGACATCGACGCCGTGCGCCAGCACGTGGTCGAGTTCTTCGATGCCGCCGAGGGCATCCAGGGCGTCGCCAAGGCTTATACGTGGGACGACACGGGTGAGTTCGAGGGTGGCCCCGAGGACGTCTGGATCTACGAGTGGAACGCGAAGGTCGAGAACTTCACGTCACTCGGCCCGGCAGCGGAGCTCCTGGGAGGCTAGGGGAGCAACGCTCCGTAACGTGTGAGTAACGACGAGAGGGGGACCGAAAACGGTCCCCCTCTCAGCATTTCTGATAAAAACCACCCTGCAATCACGCAGCAGATCGTTTGGGGGAGCGTTGGACTGCAATTTCGGGGTACTGGGGGCCCAGTTCATCACGGGTGTGATCCTGGGATTCCTCTACGCATTGATCGCCCTGGGTTACACGATGGTCTACGGCGTCCTGAGGCTCATCAACTTCGCTCACGACGCGATCTTCATGATCGGGGGCGTTGCGGCCTTCATCGTCTTCGGGCAGATCCTCGACCTGCAGGGTCCGTTCACGGGGCCGAAGCTGTGGATGATCATCATCGGGGTCCTCCTCGTGGGAGGGATCGCATCGGCGGTGGCCGCAGTGGTACTGGAACGAACCGCCTACCGGCCGCTACGGCGACGTAACGCCGCGAGGCTCTCGTTCCTGATCAGCGCGATCGGTGCGTCGTTCTTCGCCACCTACCTGTTCCAGCAGGACTTCATCCTCGGCCCCGCGAAGCGGACGATGCCGACGATCCTCGATACGGGACGGGAAGCGTTCACCCTGACGATCTTCAGCTCCCGCGTGACCAGCCCGAAGATGCTGGTGGTTGTCGCAGCGATCGTCTCGCTCATCCTTCTGGACCGTTTGATCAATCAGACCCGCACGGGTCGCAGCATCCGGGCGCTCTCCGAAGACTCGGTCGCGGCACAGCTCATGGGTGTGAACGTCGACCGCGTCATCGTGACTACGTTCGTGATCGGTGGATTCTTCGGCGGGATCGCCGGGTCCCTCTACGCGGTGCAGTTCGGCAACGTCGCGTGGAACATGGGCTTCATCCCCGGCATCAAAGCGTTCACCGCGGCCGTCCTCGGCGGTATCGGCAACATCCGCGGTGCGATGCTCGGTGGCGTCTTGCTCGGCCTGATCGAGAACCTCAGCACGGTGTGCATCGGTTCCGAGTGGAAGAACGTGATCGCGTTCACGCTCCTTCCGCTCGTCCTGATCTTCCGTCCGACCGGCATCCTCGGTGAAAGGATCGGTGGGTAGTGGCGATCGCGGTCAAGAGGTCTGAACATCTGCGCGAGTACCTGCAGCGAACGACGCCGCGTCTCGCAAACGTCCTTCCCGACGGCGCCATCGACACCCTCAACGTTCCCTACCAGGGGTGGAAGACGATCAGTCGCTACTACATCAACTACGTGATCGCCGCGGCCCTCATGGCGAGCATCCCGTACTTGATGGAGAACGATCTCTTCCCCGTGCTCCAGGGTGGTTTCGGGGTCCAGGTCTTGTTCCTCACCGGCTACTGGATCCTCTTGACACTCGGACTGAGCGTCGTCGTCGGCATGGCAGGTCTGCTCGACCTCGGCTACGCGGCCTTCTTCATGATCGGTTCGTACACGACCGCGATGATGACCGCCTCGGGGAGCCCGGATCAGTACCACATCGTCGAGTGGCCCACGTGGGCGTCGCTGCCGTTCGCGGTGTTCGTGTCGATGCTCGCGGGTCTCGCCCTCGGCATCCCCACCCTCCGTCTGCGAGGCGACTATCTCGCGATCGTGACGCTCGGGTTCCACGAGATCGTCCGCCAATCGGTCGCGAACCTGGCGATCCTGAATGGGTCGCGAGGGATCGCCGCCATCCCGCATCCCGAGGTCGGAGGCACCGATTTCGGGCTGGACGTAGAGAAGTACTGGTATTACCTGCTGATCCCCGCCATCATCCTGGCGACGATCATGATCCGGCACCTGGACAACTCGCGGGTGGGCCGCTACTGGGCGGCGATCCGAGAGGACGAGGTTGCCGCCGCTGCCATGGGTGTCCCGGTGGTGAAATTGAAGGTCCTCGCGTTCGTGATCGGAGCGTCGGTCAGCGGCGTGGCGGGGTGGATCTACTCCGTCAAGATCAGCTACATCGCCCCTAACAGTTTCCCGTTGCTGCTCTCGATCCTCGTCCTGTGCGCGGTCGTGATCGGCGGGCTGGGCAGCATCTCCGGCGCGGTCCTCGGGGCCATCATCGTCGCCGCGCTTCCCGAGGTCGTTCGTGAGCTGTCCGGTGAAGAGGCGATCTTCGGCTTCGACGTCGAGACCGGACGCATCGCCGTGTTCGGCCTCCTCCTGGTCATCGTGATGATCTATAGACCGGGTGGCCTTCTCGCGGCGCGGCGACGGCGCACCGAGCTGTCCGAAGCAGACGTCGCCGAGATCGAGTACGACGACGAGGCCGAATCGAGTGAGTCGGTCACGACCGCGAACGTCACGCGGCAAGACGCAGAGAAAGAAGGCTGATGGCCGGCAACGGTTTCATGACGATCCAGAACGTCACGATGGAGTTCGGTGGTCTGCGTGCGCTTTCGGACGTCAACATCTCGATCGCCGAGGGCGAGATCTTCGGGCTGATCGGGCCCAACGGTGCCGGCAAGACCACTTTGTTCAACTGCGTCACCGGCGTCTACTCACCGACGTCCGGCACCGTCTCGTTCGCAGGCGACACCATCACCGGGAAACGTCCCGACCAGATCGTTCAGATGGGCGTGTGCCGCACGTTCCAGCAGATCCGGCTGTTCCCGAACATGACGGCCCTGGAGAACGTCTTTATCGGCGTCGACGCTCGCCACAAGACGAGCGTCTTCGGCGCTATGTTCCGTGGCCCCCGGCACCACCAGGAGGAGCGCGACGGTGAGGACCGCGCGAACCAGCTGCTCGAATACTGCGGACTCCGCAAGTACGCCAACGACCTCGCCAAGAACCTCTCGTACGGCGACCAACGCCGCCTCGAGATCGCGCGCGCCCTCGGGACGCGTCCGAAGCTGTTGCTCCTCGACGAGCCCGCGGCGGGCATGAACCCGGTGGAGAAGAACGGCCTCCGAGAGCTCGTGCGGAAGATCCGCGACGAAGGCATCACCGTTCTTTTGATCGAGCACGACATGAAGGTCGTCATGGGCCTGTCGGACCGTGTCGCGGTCCTCGACCACGGCGAGAAGATCGCGGAGGGTATCCCGGAGCATGTCCAGAAGGACCCGCGCGTGGTCGAGGCGTATCTCGGGTCGGGAGCCGGGGGACAGGCAGACGTCGCCGACACCCCGGCAGACGAGGCCGCCGAGGCCGCCGGGCAAGGCCCCGGTCAAGGAGGCGACGGTGGCCGGTAAGGCACTCCTCGAGCTCACGGACGTCCACGTCCGCTACGGCGTGATCGAGGCCGTCAAGGGCATCAGCCTAACGGTCAACGAGGGCGAGATCGTCGCGCTGATCGGCGGCAACGGTGCCGGCAAGACCACGACTCTGCGTGCGATCTCGATGGTGCACGGACCTTCTCACGGCGAGATCAACTTCGGGGGCGATGATGTGACGCGCTTCAAGAGCCATGACATCGTTGCCCGCGGCATCGTTCAGGTCCCGGAAGGCCGTCACATCTTCCCGAACATGTCCGTCACGGAGAACCTCGAGATGGGTGCGTTCAACACGAAGGGGTCGCGCGCCGAGTTCCAGGAGATAGCCGACCGCGTCTTCGACCTCTTCCCCGTCCTCAAGGAGCGTCGCCGCCAAGCGGGCGGAACGCTCTCCGGTGGTGAGCAGCAGATGCTCGCCATCGGTCGAGCGATGATGGCGAAGCCCAAGCTCCTCATGCTCGACGAGCCCTCGATGGGGCTCGCGCCGCAGGTGGTGGAGACGGTCTTCAACGTCATCGCCGAGATCAACAGTCAAGGCACCCCTATCCTGTTGATCGAGCAGAATGCTCAGATGGCCCTGCAGGCAGCGAACCGCGGCTACGTTATCGAGACCGGCGAGATCGTCCTCGACGACGACGCCAAGAAGTTGCTGGGCAACGACCAGGTCCGGAAGGCTTACCTCGGCGAGGAGTAGTAGTCACTTCCATCAGAGAAGGAGAGATCGATGGGACATAACAGGCTCTTGCTACGACTGATATCGCTAGCAGCGGTCGCGCTCATCGTGTTCGCCGCGTGCGGCGAAGACGAGCCGCCCGCGTCGGAGACCGGCGGCGGCGACGGAGAGAACGGTGCGGCCGCGGGAGACTTCACGCTGGCGACCGAAGGCCACCTGACGGTGGGGTCGGACATCCCGTACGCGCCCTTCGAGTTCGAAGACGACACCGGCGCCTACACCGGCTTCGACGTTGAGCTCGTACGCGCCGTCTCCGAGAAACTGGGCCTCGAGAACACCGACGATGACTGGCTCTCATTGAACTTCGACACGATCTTCCTGCAACTACAGCGAGGAACGCGCTTCGACATCGTGGTCGCGGCTGTTACGGCGTATGCCCCCGAGGGCTCGCCGGCGTCCCAGACCGTCGCGGATCGCAGGGAGCTCGTGGACTTCACGCTGCCGTACTACCCCTCGCTGCAATCCTTGACCGTGAACACGGACAAGACGCCGGACATCACGGGAGTGGACGCTCTGCCGGACGGCGCTCGGATCGCGGTGCAGAGCGCGACGACCGGTGCCTTCTACGCGCAGGAAACCCTCACTAGTGCTGAGCTCGTCGAGTTTCCGAAGGCGTCGCCGATGTACCAGGCTCTCCTGGCGGGACAAGTGGAAGGGGTCTTCAACGACCTCCCGGTCTCGATCGAGGCGGTTAAGGGGCAAGACAACCTCGAGGTGGTCGAGCAGGTCGAGACCGGCGAGGAATATGCGATGGCTGTGAACAAGGACAACCCGGCCCTCAAGGACGCCATCGACCAGGCACTCCAGGAGCTGTTCGACGATGGGACGTATGCGGAGATCTTCAAGAAGTATTTCCCGGATCAAGACTTGCCGGATTACGCGTCCGAGTAACGCACCAGAGCCAACGAGAAGCCCGTGCTCAACGCGCGGGCTTCTTTTCGTTTCATAAGGAGGAGAGATGTCGGCAGTCGTAGATCCGAGGCCGACCCGCGACGTGTCGTGGGTTCTAGGTCAGAGCAACCCACTGTCCTTGGCTGTGATGGCACTGGGGGTAGCGGGGCTGGCGCTGGTCACCGTCGGTGTCCTCGTTGTGCTGGCGCTGAACGGGTTCGTGCCGGTCGAGAATCTGATCCGTGGATTCCGATCGAACGACGTCACCGGCATCGGCGTCACGACGATCTCGCTGGGTGTCCTCGCGATGGCGGGGGGCTGGGGGACATATCGCAGGATGCCCACCAAAGTATCTCGGGAGCAAGCGGTCGCGGGCGCGGTGCTCGGGATCCAGGCGACGTTCCTCGGTGGGCTCCTCATCTATTTCAGCGAAGGCAACGTGGACATCTTCGCGATCAATTTCTTCAACTTCGACCACAGGTTCGTCGGCCGATTCTCGCCCGGCTTCTTCGTCGGGATCAAGAACACGGTGATCATGGCGGTCTCGGGCGAGTTCTTCGGGATCGTCCTCGGGGTGATCCTGGCCGTGTTCGCGATCTCTAAACGTGCCGTCGTGCGGGCGCCCGCCCGCGCCTACATCAACTTCTTCCGCGGCACGCCGCTCGTGTGGCAGATCATCATGATCGGAAGCGGTATCCCGCTCGCCTTCGCGCTCGACATCGGCCCCTACACGGCGATGATCTTCGCTCTCAGCCTGAACGCAGGCGCCTATACGGCCGAAGTATTCAGGGCCGGGATCCAGTCGATCGAGCGTGGACAGCTCGAAGCCGCGCGCGGACTGGGGATGTCCTACATGCAGGCGATGCGTTACTCGATCCTGCCTCAAGCGATCCGTCGGGTCGTACCGCCGTTGATGAACGAGTTCGTGATCCTTATCAAGGACACTTCCTTGATCATCGTCCTCGGTCTGACGAAGGGTCAGCGAGACATCATGATGTGGGGTGACAGCGGCATCGAGAACACCTTCAACCACACGTTCCTGATCATGGTTGCTCTGGGCTATCTCGCGATCAGTTTGCCGTCGATCAGGCTCGTGAACATCCTCGAGCGCAGGCTCCGCAGCGGTCTCGTGGGGGTCGGCGCGTAGGGGATGGCGACCACCCCCACCGTCTCCGACGGCACGCTCGTCCGTCTCGAGGGCATCCACAAATGGTTCGGAGACCTGCACGTCCTCAGGGGGATCGACATGGCGGTCGAACGAGGCCAGGTGGTCGTCGTCGTCGGGCCGTCGGGGTCGGGGAAATCGACGCTGTTGCGCTGCATCAACATGCTCGAGGAACCGACGCGCGGCAGAGTGGTGTTCGAAGGGACCGACCTGACCGATGTACGCGTCGATCTGAACAAGGTGCGGACGAACATCGGCATCGTGTTCCAGGCCTTCAACCTGTTCCCGCACAAGACCGCACTCGGGAACATCACAATGTCTCTCGAGAAGGTGCTAGACCTGGATGAATCCGAGGCACGAGAACGCGCGATGCAGGAGCTGAAGCACGTCGGTCTGCACCAGAAGGCCGACGCCTTCCCCTCCCAGCTGTCCGGTGGCCAGCAACAGCGCGTGGCGATCGCGCGTGCCCTCGCGATGCGCCCGAAGCTGATGCTGTTCGACGAGATCACGTCGGCCCTCGATCCGGAGCTCGTGAAAGAGGTGCTCGACACCATGAAGGCTCTGGCGGAAGAGGGCATGACGATGGTGGTCGTCACGCATGAGATGGGCTTCGCCCGAGAGGTCGGAAGCCGCTTGCTCTTCATGGACGAGGGGCGGATCGTCGAAGACGGCGATCCGCGGCAGATCATGACCAACCCACGGGACGAACGCTTCCGGTCGTTCTTGTCGCATGTCCTGTAGCCCCATGGTCGATCTTGATGCGGGTGTCCAGTACGCATCTCTGGACACCCTCGCGAACACCCCGGTGGATGACGTCCTCGCGACGCTCGACGCGCCGGTCGCCGATTACCGGCAGCTTTACTACCGGTGGGAACGTCAACAGTGGGAGGCCGGCGCGATCGACTTCGCGGCCGACCGTGAGCAGTGGCGTTCACTGGACGCGTCCATGCGCCGTTCGTTGTTGTGGTGGATCGCTCCGTTCTACGTCGGGGAGGAGCAGGTCACGAACTCACTCGTGTCGTTCGTCGATGCGGCTCCGACGGAGGAACAAGGGGTCTTCCTTACCACCCAACTCGTCGACGAGGCCCGACATACCGTGTTCTTGGATCGTTTCGTCGACGAGGTCGTAGGCGACTCCGGCGACGGGATGGGTGATCGTCTCCGGGCGCAGGAGCCACGGCTCGACGGCGGTCTCCGGCGTCTCCTTCTGGAGGAGTTGCCGGCGGTCGCGGAGCGGATCCGGGCGCAGGACGACGGCGATCATTCGGCTCTCGTCGAGGGTGTCGTCCTGTATCACATCCTTATCGAAGGGGCGCTGGCACTCGCGGGGCAACGCTTCTTGCTCAACTTCCTGCGCGACAACGAGCTGTTGC
>JBOGWY010000262.1:0-7275 GCA_050694015.1 Actinomycetota bacterium
GACGACTCCTTTGTTGTCGATCTGCTGGCCCGACACGGAAGACGAGGTGACGACGACGCTCCACGCGCCCTATTTCGGATTGCACCGAGCGGTGTGGTCGCCGGACGACACCGTCGACTTCCAGTTGCCCTACGGCGAGTGGATACGTCTGTTCCGTGCGAACCATCTCGCGATCGAGGACCTGATCGAGATCCAGCCGCCCAAGGGAGCACGTACGACGTTCCCGGGTCGCCCGCTCAAATGGGCGCGCCGCTGGCCGGCCGAGATGATCTGGAAGGTCCGCAAGGAGTAAGGAGTAAGGGGTTCAGCTGCTCGTCGTCCGTGGTAGCGGCAGGAAGACCCCGAGTATCCGCTTGAGAAGATCGCGGCCTTTCGAGATCCACGACGCTCCGAACGCGTAGACCGAAACGACCTCACCCACGTATAGGGGCGTGAGGCCGAACGGTTCGACCGATACGAGCCTGCCGAGTGCGACCCACGCGACCGCCGCGAGGATGAGGACCCCGCAGGTGCGATGGAACCGAGCCTGCTTGCGGCTACCGACGTGCTTCTGTTCGCGCGTGGCGAAGACGAAACAGATCGCGGCGAGGCTCAGGATGAAGATCGCGGCGGAGATGTAGTGGATCGTTGCCACGGCCATCTCCCCGAACGCTTGCTGCAACTGCGTGCAGCCCGCAGGGATCGGATCGCTGCCGCAGAGTGGTGCATCATCGGCCAGGTTGGGACGCGTCGTGGGCAGGAACGCAACGCCGAGGGCCGCGATCCCCGCCGTCGAACTGAGGACGAAATCCCACGTCGCCCGCTGACCGGCCATGTAGGTGATCAGCAGAAAGCCGGTCACGCACAATGCGCCCACGAAGAGATCGCGGGCACCCGAGTGGTAGTACGCACTGAGCGAGCCGCGCACCAACCACCCGCCCCTGAGGAAGAACCCGTCGAGCGCGAACAGAAGCGTTGGAAGTAGCACGCCGATGAATCCGACCACCAGTCGGATCAGCAAGTAAGAACGGGCATACAGCACCCGGGGATCGTCGACATCACCCAGATCCGCCGGCCGCTCGAAGCTATCGGTGGACAGCCTGCCCATGGTCCCCCCCACGCTCCTACGCTCGCGGGCCAAAGATACGGCGTTGTGGCGGCAAGCCCGGAGTAGCTCGTCCACAGGAGTAGCCTGTGAGGACGTGATGATCGGGGGCGGCCACACCGGATCGTTGCCCGACCACCCAGGGTGCCGGAGGTGGTGGACGTGGAGCCAAGAAGGGTCCTTGTCGTCGCTAACCAAACCTCGGGGGGCTCCGAGTTGCGCTCGGAGATCCTCGGCCGGGTGAAGGAGGAACCTCACGTCTTCACGCTTATCGTCCCGGCGACTCCGCCTCGGGAACATCTCGTGTTCACGGATGAAGAAGCCGTCTCGCTGGCAGGACGACGCCTCGAGAACGCACTCGCCGCGTTGCGCAAGGAAGGTGTCGAGATCACCGGACGCGTCGGAGACGCGTCGCCGGTTCTGGCGATCGCCGACGCGTTACTGATCGATTCCTACGACGAGATCCTCCTGTCGACCCTTCCGGCCGGCGTGTCTCGGTGGCTCAAAGGGGACCTCCCCGATCGCGTCCGGCGCCGCTTCGACGTGCCGGTGACCGTGGTGATCGCCGAACCGGCCCCGGCCCCCGTTTCCTGAGGATGGACGTCTATCAGTGCCCGGGATGCAAGCTGCGCTTCGCGCTTGCGAACGAGTTGCTCAACCACATCACGCTCGACCACCCGAACTTCGACGTGCGATCCAAGAGCGAAGAGGATGAGCTGCTGAGCGCGGCGCACCGACACCGTCACGCCCAGTCCTACCGGGCGGGGAACGACAAGAACGCTCCTTAGGTCCGACGCGATACCTACGGCCGTCCCGCGTCCGAGGACTCCTTCGCGCGGCGCGATGCTGGGTATGTCCGCAACCCCCGACGCCGGAGGTGCTGCCGTGATCTCCTATGACGAAACGACGGCGCTTATCGTCGTCGACGTTCAGAACGACTTCGCCGATCCCAACGGGAGCCTCTACGTGAGCGACGGAGACAAGGTCGTCCCGACGATCAACGACGAGATCGAGCGCGCGCTCTCCTCCGGAGCCGCCGTCTTCTACACACAGGACTGGCACCCGGCGTCGACCCCACACTTCGAGAAGGACGGCGGCATCTGGCCGGTGCATTGCGTGATGGACACGTGGGGCGCGGCGCTCCATCCCGACCTCGCCGTCACGGGCGAGATCGTCCGCAAGGGATCACGAGGTGAAGACGGCTACTCCGGCTTCACGGAGCGGGACCCCGTGACCGGAGCGGAGAAACCGACCCCGCTCGAGCAGATGCTGCGCGACAGAAGGATCGAACGCGTCGTCGTGGTCGGGCTCGCCACCGATTACTGCGTGAAAGCGACGGCACTAGACGCGCTCGGGCGCGATCTCGACGTCACCGTCATGCGCGACGCGGTGCGGGCGGTCGACCGGGAGCCCGGCGACGGGGACGCGGCACTGCGCGAGTTGGAAGCGGCCGGCGCCGCGCTTAGATGATCTGCGTCACGCCGGGTAACGCGGCACTCCTGACCGATCTCTACGAGCTCACCATGGCCGATAGCTACTACCGGCGCGGGATGCGGCAGATGGCGACGTTCGACCTCTTCGTTCGTAACCTGCCGTCGAAGCGCAACTTCCTCGTCGCGTGCGGCCTCGAAGAGGCACTCGGGTACCTCGAGAACCTCACGTTCGACGACGAGGGCATCGACTATCTGCGATCACTGGAGATGTTCTCTGACGGATTCTTGGAACACCTGCGGACGCTGTCGTTCACGGGCGACGTCTGTGCGATCGCGGAGGGAGAGATCGCGTTCGCGGGCGAGCCGCTGCTGCGCGTGACGGCCCCGTTGATCGAGGCCCAGATCGTCGAGACGTTCCTGCTCAACTGCATAACGTTCCAGACGATGGTCGCGTCGAAAGCGGCGCGCGTCGCGCTCGCGAGCGGGACGCGGCAGTTCGTCGATTTCGGGGCCCGACGGACACACGGTGCCGATGCGGCATTGAAGGCGGCTCGAGCGTCTTACGTCGCGGGCGCGGCCGCGACCTCCAACGTGCTCGCCGGGGACGCGTACGGGATCCCCGTCACCGGAACGATGGCGCACTCGTACATCATGGCCTTCCCCACGGAGATCGACGCGTTCCGTGCGTTCGCCCGCGACTTCCCCCATCACAGTGTGCTCCTGGTCGACACGTTCGATACCGAGGCCGGCGCGCGCCGCGCGGTCCAGGTTGCGCAGGAACTGAAGGACGAGGGGTGCGAGCTGATGGGCGTGAGACTCGATTCCGGCGACCTGGACGCGCTGTCTCGCTCGGTCCGAACGATCCTCGACGACGCCGGGTTACGCGACGTGAAGATCGTTGCGTCCGGCGATCTCGACGAGTACCGCGTCGACGAACTCGTCGCCGCCGGCGCGCCGATCGACTCCTTCGGCGTCGGCACCCAGCTCGGCACGAGTGGAGACGCTCCCTCGCTCGGTGGCGTCTACAAGCTCGTCGCGGAGAACGGGCGGCCGAAGATGAAGCTGTCGACGGGCAAGGTCACGCTTCCGGGCATCAAGCAGGTCTTCCGGACGTCGCGCGGTGGCGTCTACGAGCGTGACGTCATCGCGCTCGACGACGAGGAAGTCGACGGCCGTCCACTTTTGCAGCTCGTTATGAAAGAAGGGCGTCTTATCGTCGAACACGATCCGCTCGAACTCATCCGGGAGCGGTGCCTCGACGGCCTCAACCATCTGCCGGAGGACCTGAAGTCGCTGGAGCGCCGGACGCCCTTCGAGGTCGCGCTGTCGCCGCGGCTCGACGCCCTCGTGTCCGAGACCCTGGGACGCGGTGGATAACGCTTCGCGAGGTCCCGTCAAAATGGAGGCGGCATGAAGACGATCGATCTGCGGCGTCACACCGCCGCCGACGGCGACGTCCTCACGGCCGACGGTGTCCGCGCGGCACTCGATATCGGCGCGCGACTAGACGGCGATTACGACCTGTTCATCTCGTCGGGAGCGCAACGGGCAACACAGACGCTCGCGTGCCTTCTCGCGGGGTCGGGCATGCGAGTGAACGGTGGCGTCGTCGTGGATACGCGCTTCCGCAGCGACGTCGAGGACCGGTGGAAGGCCGCGTACCAGGTGGCCGGAGCCGGCGACATCGCGTCGTTCGAACGTGCCGACCCCGACCTCGTCAAAAACGAGTCGTCGGCGCTGGGCGACGCGCTGGCGGGTGTGTTCGCCGCCCTCCCGGACGGAGGCCGTGCGCTGATAGTCGGCCACTCACCGATGCAAGAGGCGGCCGTTTACGGATCGACCGGCGAGATCGTCGACCCGCTCGCGAAAGGTGCGGGGATACGAGTGGTGCTAGAGAACGACGCCTATCGTGTCGCCTCGCTTCCGTAAAGCTAACCGGCGGAAGTCGTGATGCGCGACCTGCACTAACGCGACGCGCGTAGCCCGACGCGATATGTCCCTGCCTGCATCGCATCACTCATGCCACTCGTTTAATGCGATCGGCTATCCGGGTATCACACGCGAGATGGAGTCCGCACGGACGAAAGGAGGACTGGATGAAACGGCTCATCATCATGTCCGCCTGCGTGAGCGCTCTCCTTCTGGGTCCACTGGGCGGAACGGTTTCGGCGAACGACGCCGAGCCGCATGGGGTGACGTGTTCATTGTCGGGGAAGGCAACCTTCTCGAAGGGCCTCACCGACGAACCAAAGATGGTGAACTACAAGTTCACGGGGATGCTCGACGATTGTGAATCGTCAGACGACTCGCTCAAGTCGGGCCACGTCGTGGCAACGGGTTCCGGAGAACTGAGCTGTGAGTACGGGACCAGTAAGGGCACGGCGAAGGTGCACTGGAACAACGACAACATGACCGCCGTCGAGTTCTCGACGACCGACATCGGCGCGATGGTCGACGTCGAGACGGCCGTTACCGAAAGTAACGAGCCCGCTGCAGCGAAGGGCGACTCGGGTCGTGGTTCGCTCGTGTTCCAAGCCAACCCCGAGGAATGCAACCAGAAGGGCGGAGTCGAGACCGCCAGCTTCGACGGAACGATCGGTAGTTCCGGCGGCTAGCGACTCCTCGTAACAACAAAGGGCACCCGTTATATAGGCGGGTGCCCTTTCTGCGTTACGTGTCTAGCAAGTGAGATGTAACGCGGCCGCAGTCTGCCGCGGGTCCAGCTCGTTGTAGCGAGTGACCGCGTCGCCCGTGTCGAGCACCTCGATAGAGATCCCGCGCGCCTCGAGGTCGCGCAAAGCACCTTCGTTGGGCGTCATCCGACCGTAGGCGCCGCGGCCGATGATCAGTCGCTCGGGAAGCTCGTCGATCACGTCGGCGAGATCGTCCATGTCGAGCGAGTGGCCTTCCTTCCGCCACCACTCGGGTACGACACGTTCCGGCAGCACGATGACGTCCTTGGTGTGCTCGACGCCGTCGATCACGATGTGCCCGAAGTCGTACTGGTCGATCACTACGGCAGCGGCTCCGGTTGAGGCGGCGGGATCGGCTGCGGCGGCGGCTGGGGGATCGGCTCCGGGAACGGATCGGGCGGCATGGGCTGCGGCGGGTACGGTTCCGGTGGCTGGGGGCCGGGGAACGGATCGGGCGGGAACGGCCCCGGCGACGGTGTGGGGTCGGGTCGCTCGAGCCTCGGCTTGGTTCGTCGGCGTGTCAACATCACGCTCTCCTCCCAGGAATAGGTCCTGGCTCATTCCCCAGCATCGCGCCTCTGAGGGCACTCGTCGTACGCCGCGTGATACTTGGCGGAGATGCCCGTGACCGTCTGTCTCGCCGGCGACACGATGCTCGGACGCGGCGTCGCCGAGGTCCTCCGATCCGGCGGCGGACCCGTCGTCTCCGATGAGATCTGCGATCTCGCTTCCGACGCCGATCTGTTCCTCGTCAACCTCGAATGCTGCATCTCCACGCGCGGAGAGCCGTGGGGTGAACCCGGAAAACCGTTCTTCTTCCGCGCTCCTCCCAGCGCGACCGATGTCCTGAACGACCTCGGCGTCGACTGCGTCACGCTGGCCAACAACCACGCGCTCGATTTCGGGTACGACGCGCTGCTCGATACGTTTGGCTATCTCGACGAGGCCGGCATCGCGTGGATCGGCGCAGGTCCGGACTCTGCAGCCGCGAGACGGTCCCGTGTTCTCTCCGTGGGCGACGTGAGCATCGAGACGATCGCGATCGCCGATCACCCCGCCTCCTACGCGGCGACGGACGACGTGCCCGGCATCGCGTACGCGGATCTCCGCGCCGAGGTCCCCGGATGGGTACTCGAAGCGGTACGCGCGAGCACCGCCGACGTCGTGGTCGTGACGCCGCATTGGGGCCCGAACATGGTCGGCGAGCCCGTCGCTCACGTGAGTCGTGCGGCCTCCGATCTCACAGGCGCGGGAGCAACGCTGATCGCCGGTCATTCCGCCCACGTCTTTCACGGAGTGGATGGCTCGATCCTGTTCGACCTCGGGGACTTCATCGACGACTACGCGACCGACCCGGTCCTGCGGAACGATCTCGGTTTGTTGTGGTTCGTCATCGTCGAGTCGCGTCGAGTCGCGCGTATCGAGGCGGTCCCGCTCGTACTCGATTACTGCTTCACGCGCGTCGCTACCGGCGCGGATGCCGCATGGATAGAACATCGGTTCCGCAGCGTCTGTGATGCGTTCGGCTCCCGGGTTTCGACGGAGAACGGGCGCCTCGTGGTGGAGGTCGGCTAGGGCTTCACCTCATCGCGCAGGATCGACCAGATCTCGAGATCGTGGTACGTGCCGTCGTGGAACCAGCAGCCACGCATCACGCCCTCGAAGGTGTAACCGGCCTTCTTTGCGACCCGCCGCGACGGCTCGTTGTCGGGATGGATGTTGAGCTGCAGACGGTTGGTCCGTTTCGCGGCGAAGAGATACCGGGTCAGCAGCTGCACGGCCTCGGTCGTATAGCCCTTGCCGGTGTGCTGGTCACCGAAGATCAGGTAGGAGAGCTCGTATCCCACGAGGTAGTTGGTGATCGGGAAGAACTCGATCTCCCCGACGATCGCGTCATCGCGATCGATCATCAGCAGCATGCCCTCGTCCTTCCCCCAGAACCCGTCCTGCTGGAAGTCGCTGCGGAACTTCGTCTCGGAGTACAGGTTCCAGGGAAAGAAGGAGCCGCGATACCGGAGATCGTTCAAGTGGATGAAGAGAACATCGAGGTCTGCCCCATGAACGA
>JBOGWY010000263.1:0-2895 GCA_050694015.1 Actinomycetota bacterium
ATCGTGTAGTCATCGGGCCGCACCGTGGCGTGGGGATACAGCGTGATGGCGAAGTAGCCACCGGTGAGGACGTCCGTGGCGTTCGGGATCTCGTAGGTCACGACTCCTTCCGCCGACTCACCGGGTCGGAGACGGACGTCGGTTCCCACGGTCGGTAACCCGGTCTCCTGCCACCGTTCCACGTCGGCATCGTCGTCCGACATCCTCAGGGTGACTTCGTGAGCGCCGCCCGGTAGGAGCGCGCTCAACTCCATCCAGTTCAGTCCCGGCGGGATGTCTTCGGCATAGGAAAGCGTCAGTGCATTCGGAGCCTCGGGAGCTTCGTTGGTGATATCGATGCGCGTGGTCACGTGGGCGGTGCCGTCTGCATCGAACTCCAGGGTGATATCGAGATCGCGCTCTAAGAAGTAATCGATCTTGTTGAATGCGAGGTTGTTATGGAAGATCATCTGAGCGTTCGGCGCGTCGAACACTCCGGCCGCGCCGAGTTGCGCGAGACCGCGCTGTAGTTGGGGAAGTCGCGAATAGATCTTGATGTGTTGCGACGACGCGGCCGCGGCGAAGCTCTGGACCAGTTGCGGTCCGTTGACACCACCACCTCCGAGCGCGGCGTAGTACTCCCGGATGATCCTGGCCAGGAAGAAGTTGTGCTGTTTCGGCCGGCCGGCGAAAGCGATGTACGAGTCGTGCAAGAGAACATCGGCCGTGTTGTGAGGGCCCAGTTCGGTTCCCAGTTGATCGGCGGGAAGGGGGCCGGTAGCACGGGTCAGCTCCTGGAGGGCAACGGG
Source organism: Actinomycetota bacterium (assembly GCA_050694015.1). Classification (GTDB taxonomy): domain Bacteria; phylum Actinomycetota; class CADDZG01; order CADDZG01; family WHSQ01; genus JBOGWY01. The sequence goes on from JBOGWY010000263.1 coordinate 789, forward strand.
ATCGGTCGCGAACACCCCGTCCAACCGATCGTCGTTCTCCTGCCGGTAGATCTGTAGGAGCGCGCCCGCAACCGCTTCGAAATCGGGCGATCTGTTCGCGTCCCCCGACGACGTCAGGGTCTCTGCATACCGCTCGAGGAAGTTCGGATCGACGTCGAGTCGCCGGGCATCGGTTGCAGAGAATCGAGTGAACAGCTCGGCGAACGGCGCCACATGGGTCAGGCTGACGGCGCCATCGTCGAACTCGAGGATCCCGTAGAGGCCGATCAATCCACCGGTACCTCGTGCTTCGGAAGGCGACTGGAAAAGGAGGAGATAACGCTTGCGCTCGTCGGCTCCGAGCAGCGGGGGCAGGGTCTTCAGGAGCACCGACCCGCGGGCGGCCACGTCGGTGACTTCCGTCAGCCTCGTCGTGACGTCGACCAGCGCATCCTTCAGGGGTAACAGGGACGGAACGGGTGCATCGGTGGCGGTCTCGAGCGCTCGTTGGAGGAGCAGGTGCACGTTGGTGACGTACGGTTCCGCGCGCTGGATCGTCTCGAGCTGAACGCGGCCGTCCCTGTAGATCGCACGGGCCAGATCCTCGCCCGTCGCTCCTCCCAGCTCGGTCCCGGCCTGCACGGCGGTAAGACCTGCCTCGGAAGTCAGCGTCAAGATCTCCGGCAGCGCCCGCGCGACATCGGCGTCGTCTGCCAGGACCGGGAAGAAGGAGGCGAGGATCAGGCTCGGATGCGCCGCGGTTCCCCGGGCTGCTTCGGCCGAAGAGCGCGCGCTCATGAAACTGTCGCGCGCCGATTCGAAAGCTCCGGCCTCCAACGACTCGATCCCGGCCTCGATCTCGGTGGCACCGTTCTCCAGGTCGGTCCGGAGCCGTCCCGTCACGTAGACGGCGTCTGCTACGAGCAGTACCGCGAGCACGAGGATCGTCAGAACGATGGACACCTGTCGCCCGCTCATCCCCGGACGACGGAGGTAGATGTTCGCGAACGTTCTTCGCCCCGGGTCTCTTCGTCCCCGGTCGATCACGGTTCTCGCCCCTCGACGATCGGGGTCACTCACCCCGGCCACCGTTCCTACTTCTGCCGGCGGCGCCGCGCGTCGAGCATGTCCTCTTCATCCTCGACGCCGAAGTTGGACGCCGTCTCGCCGTCTCCGGATCCGCTTTCGTCTTCGTGGGGGCCGTAGTACGCCGAGTAGTAATGAGGCTCGTAGTAATAGGGGGTGTTAGACGGATCGAACGCATTAAGCACGCATCCGATGATGGTGCCCCCCACCCGCTCGATCTGCTCCTTGGCGTGAAGGGCGGCATTCCTTCCCGTCGAGGCGGCATCGAAGATGAGGATGACGGAATCGAGGTGAGAAGCAAGGATCACCGCGTCGGCCACCGGCAGAACCGGGGGTGAGTCGAAGAGGACGAGGTCGAAGTACTGAGTGAGCCGGTCGATGAGTTCGCGTAGACGAGGCGAAGTCAACAGCTCCGCCGGATTCGAAGGTACGCGACCGGCGGTCATCAAGCTCAGGTTGGGGATGTCGGGATGTTCCAGGACGAGCTTCCGAAGATCGTCTTCTTCACCCAGCAGCCACGAGCTCAGCCCGAGCTCGTTCTGCGCGCCGAAGGTGCGCTCGAGGTTCGGTCTCCTGAGATCGGCCGACACGATCACCACGCGGCGCCCCGCTTGCGACAGAGCCACCCCGAGGTTCGCGACCGTTGAGGTCTTGCCCTCGTGCGCCGACGGACTCGTCACCAGCAAGGTCTGGTACCCGCGTTGCGACGCGAGGAACTGGAATCCGGTTCTCAGGTTCCGGTAGGCCTCGCTGGCAGGCCCTTTCGGTTCGCTGAGGACGGGCAACGAGTTCTCGAAACGCTTTCCGTGAGCGAACCGTGGAACCGTCGCGAGAACCGGAGCCTCCAAGACGCGTTCGACATCGGGGCGACCACGGAAACGGTCGTCAAGTCGCTCGCGGATGAACGCGACACCGATACCGAGGATGGCTCCGGCGAAGAGCCCGAGGGCGCCGTTGCGCGGATGATCCGGCGAGAAGGGCTGCTCGGGCGTAGACGCCGCCTCGAGCACGTCACCGACACCGAGCGCGATGGAGGAGGTCG
>JBOGWY010000264.1:0-7094 GCA_050694015.1 Actinomycetota bacterium
GAACCACACCGTACCGGCCTCGATCTCCTCCATCGCTTTCATCATGTAGTCGAGTCGCAGCGTATAGACGTTGGCGCCGAGACCGAACTCGCTCGCGTTCGTGCGCGCGATCGCTTCGTCGAGCGACGACACCTTGGCGATCGGCGCGACCGGACCGAACGTCTCCGTGCGCATCACGTCCATCGATTCGTCGACGTCCACCACCACAGCCGGTTCGAGGAAGAAGCCGCGCTCGAACGACCCTCGCTCGCCGCCGTGGAGTATCCGCGCACCCGAGCTCCGCGCCGCGGCCAGTTGCGCCTCGACCTTGTCCCGTTGCACGCCGCGTACGAGCGGGCCGATGTCGGTGTCGTCCTTCATGGGGTCGCCGACCACGAGCTTGCGCGTCTCGGACACGAACGCGTCGAGGAAGTCGTCGTAGACCTGGGGGACGACGTAGAAACGCTCGGCCGAGGTGCACACCTGGCCGGTGTTCAGGTATGCGGCCCACACGGCGCCCTTCGCGGCGACCTCGAGGTCGACGTCTTCGCACACGATAAACGCGTCCTTACCACCGAGCTCGAGGTGCACCTTCTTCATCTGGTCGGCGGCCGCGTGCATCACCTTCTTCCCGGTCTCGACCGAGCCGGTGAACGCGACCATCGAGATGTCCCGGTGCGACACCAGCGCCGCGCCGACGTCGGCCTCGCCGGTGACGACGTTGACGACCCCCGCCGGGAAGATCTCCGCGAACCCCTCCGCCAGCTTCAACGTGGACAACGGTGTGTAAGGGGACGGCTTGACGACGACTGTGTTGCCCGCGGCGAGTGCGGGCGCCAGCTTCCAGGCCAGCAGCAGGATCGGGTAGTTCCACGGCACGATCGCAACGACCGCGCCGAGCGGTTCCTTGAGGACGAGGTTCAGCTGCCCGACTTCGCCTGAGGGGACGACGCGGCCTCGTTCCGTACGGCCGAGTTCGGCGTAGAAATCGCAGCACGCCGCGCTCCATCCCATCTCATCGCGGTTCTCGACGAGCGGCTTGCCGCCTTCTGCGGTCAATGTGATCGCCAGGTCGTCGGTGTGCTCGGTGATCCACGACGACAGCGCGTGCAGCATCTCGCCGCGTTCGGCCGCCGGCGTTCGCTTCCACTGTTTGAACGCGCCGCGCGCGGCCGCGACTGCAGCGTCGACCTGAGCGTCGCTCGCCGACGCGACCGCATCGATGACCTCTTCGGTCGCGGGATTGACGACTTCTATCGTGGTGCCGTCGCCGGTGACGGCGCTACCGGATATCAGCAATTACTCAGACATTCCCGCGTTGGCCCACTCCAGGGCTTCGGTCAGGACGTCGAGGCCCTCGTGCAGGTCTTCCTCGGAGATGACCAGCGGCGCGAGCAGGCGCACGACGTTGTCGTAAGTGCCGGCTTTCAGGATCAACACGCCGTTGGAATGACACCGCTTCACGACCGCCGCGGCCGCTAGCTTGTTGGGTTCCCGCGTGCGTTCGTCGACGACGAGTTCGATGCCGACCATCGGTCCCAACCCCCTCACCTCCCCAACGATACCGAGCGCATCCTGCAGTGGGTCGAGGCGTTCGCGGATGATCTTGCCTTGGGTCTCGGCGCGCGCGAGCAGGTCGGTCTCTTCGAGCTCGGCGATGACGGCCAGGGCGGCGGCGCAGGCGACGGGATTGCCTCCGTAGGTACCTCCGAGCCCCCCGACGTGCGGCGCCTCCATCACGTCGGCAGGACCGGTGACGCCGGCGATCGGAAGGCCGGCACCGAGGGACTTCGCCGTGGTGACGATGTCGGGCACGACGCCGTAATGCTCGAAGGCGAACATCTTGCCGGTACGGCCCATGCCCGACTGCACCTCGTCGTCGATCAGAAGGATGTCGCGGTCCGAGCAGATCGCGCGCAACGCGGGGATGTAATCGTCGGGGGCGACGACGAAGCCGCCCTCGCCCTGGACGGGCTCGACGATCATGCACGCGACTGCTGCCGCACCGAGTTGCGAATCGATCATGTCGGCGGTGAACTCGGCGCACGCGATCCCGCACGACGGGTGCTCGAGGCCGAGGGGGCAGCGATAGCAATAGGGGAACGGAGCGCGGTAGACCTCGGGCGCGTAGGGGCCGAAGCCCTTCCGGTACGGCATGTCCTTCGCGGTGAGCGTCATGGCCATCAGGGTGCGGCCGTGGAACGCGTTCGTGAACGCGACCACCGCATCGCGCTCGGTCGAGTAGCGCGCGATCTTGATCGCGTTCTCGACGGCTTCGGCCCCCGAGTTCGCGAGCATCGTCTTCTTGTCGTGGTTACCCGGAGTGATCCGGTTGAGTGTCTCGGCGAGTTCGATGTAGCCCTCGTACATCGACACATGGAAGCACTCGTGGATGAAGCGCTCCGCCTGTTCGGTGATCGCGCGCAGGACCCGCTCGTTGCCGCGGCCGATATTGAGAACGCCGAGCCCACCGGCGAAGTCGATGAACCGGTTGCCGTCGACATCCAGCACGCTAGCGCCGTCTCCGCCGGCGACGAAGATGGGCGCCGTATTGAAGACGGCTCGGGGGACCGCGGCGTCGCGGCGGGCGGACAGTTCCTGGGAGCGGGGGCCGGGTACTCCGGCCGAGGTATCCCGCGCTTTATCAGACATCTGGCTCCTTCATGGGCTTGTTTCGTTGTGCTATCCAAACGCCTCCCGGGAAGTTGTGCCACACGTTTCGGCGATTCGTCCTGTTTCGCGAGCGCTTCGTCCCCGTTGACGCTGGGGCGTAGCGTGGCGTTGACTGGGGCCGCTGACCTTCAACGAGGAGGGCTACATCTTGGCAAGTCGGACGCTTCAGAACTTCATCGACGGCAGCTACGTGGATGCCGTCGAGGGCAAGACCGCCCCGCTGATCGATCCATCGACGGGGCAGACCTTCGCCCAGGCCCCCGTTTCCACCGCTCCCGACATCGATGCCGCATGCCGGGCCGCCCGCCGTGCCTTCGAGTCGTGGCGGGACACGACCCCGTCCGAGCGCAGCCTCGCGATCCTCAAGATCGCCGACGCCATCGAGGCCCGGGGCGAGGAGCTCGTACGTCTCGAGTGCGAGAACACCGGCAAGCCGTTCCAGATGACGATGGAGGAAGAGCTCCCTCCGATGGTCGACCAGATCCGATTCATGGCCGGCGCGGCGCGCGTCCTGGAGGGCCGTGCGGCGGGCGAGTACATGGCCGGGCACACGTCGTTCATCCGCAGGGAACCGGTCGGAGTGTGCGCGCAGGTCACCCCGTGGAACTACCCGATGATGATGGCGGTCTGGAAGTGGGCCCCGGCGATCGCCGCGGGCAACACCGTCGTCTTGAAACCGTCGGACACGACCCCGGTCACGACGGTGATGATGGCCGAGATCATGGCCGAGTTCCTCCCGCCGGGCGTGTTCAACGTGATCTGCGGCGATCGCGACACCGGCGCCGCCCTGATCTCGCATCCCGAACCGGACATGGCCTCGCTCACCGGAAGCGTGCGCGCGGGCATGGATGTCGCGCGTGCCGCGTCCGCCGATCTGAAACGCGTCCACCTCGAGCTCGGCGGCAAGGCGCCGGTGATCGTGTTCGACGACGCCGACCTCGCTGCGGCCGCGGAGGCGATCGCGGTGGCGGGCTACTTCAACGCGGGCCAGGACTGCACCGCGGCGACACGTGTGCTCGCATCCGGTCACGTGCACGACGACTTCGTGCACGAGCTCACCCAGCAGGCGAAGAACACGCGCACCGGCAAGCCCGACGACGAAGACATCCTGTACGGCCCCCTCAATAACGCGAACCAGCTCGAGCGTGTCGCCGGATTCTTCGAGCGCACGCCGGAGCACGCGCAGGTCAATGCAGGGGGGAACAAGATCGACAACGGCGGCGGCTACTTCTACGAGCCGACCGTCGTGTCCGCGCTAAAGCAGGACGACGAGATGATCCAGAACGAGATCTTCGGCCCCGTCATCACCGTGCAGCGATTCGACGAGGAGGAGAAGGCCCTGGCGTGGGCCAACGGCGTCGAGTACGGCTTGGCGTCGAGCGTGTGGACGAAGGACCATGGCCGGGCGATGCGCATGGCCAAGCGTCTCGACTTCGGGTGCGTGTGGATCAACACGCACATCCCGCTCGTGGCCGAGATGCCGCACGGAGGCTTCAAGCATTCGGGCTACGGCAAGGACCTCTCGATGTACGGCTTCGAGGACTACACGCGCATCAAGCACGTGATGTCATCCTTGTCCTAACCCTTTTGTACTGTTGCTCGGGCGGCGTGCCGACCGAGCCTCAGCACGCGTGGCGGGCTTGGCCCGTCACGACTACTAACTGGAGGGGTCTACAGCGCGCTCTGGCTGTAACAAAACGGAGGAAGCATGACTGACACCAAGCCTTACCTCGTCGCAGGACAGTGGAAGACCGGGTCCGAGAGTTTCGAGGTGACGAGCCCTTACGACGATTCGGTCATCGCGACCGTCGGCACACCGACGGAGCAGGACGTCGAGACCGCGGTGACGGCATGCGCAGAGGCCTTCGCCGAGACCCGCAAGCTCCCCGTGCACGTGCGAGCGGAGGCCCTGGCCCATATCTCCGCGCGGCTCGCCGAGCGTGCCGCCGAGGTCGCCGAGCTGATCGCGAGGGAGGGCGGCAAGCCGCTCAAGTGGGCAAAGGTCGAAGCCGCTCGTGCGATCTCGACCTTCCGCTGGGCGGCGGAGGAGTGTCGCCGCATCGGCGGTGAGTTCATGCGCTTCGACGCCGACGAATCGCTCGGATCCCGCGCTGCCGTCGTTCGTCGGTTCCCGATCGGCCCCGTTCTGGCGATCTCTCCGTTCAACTTCCCGGTGAACCTCGTCGCGCACAAGATGGCCCCGGCCCTCGCGGTCGGCGCGCCGATCGTGATCAAGCCGGCGACCAAGACCCCGCTCGGTGCGTTGCTACTCGGCGAGCTGTTCATGGAAACCGACCTGCCCGCGAACATGCTCCACGTGCTTCCGATCGGCGGCTCGGAAGCCGGTGAGCTCGCCAAAGACCAGCGCTTCCGCAAGATCTCGTTCACCGGTTCCTCTCAGGTCGGGTGGGATCTCAAGGGGGCCGATCCCAAAAAGACCGTGACGCTCGAACTCGGCGGCAACGCGGGCGTGATCGTTCACGACGACGGCGATCTCGATCTCGCCGCGCAGCGGATCGCCTACGGCGGCTTCTACCAAGCCGGTCAGTCGTGTATCTCGGTGCAACGCGTGTTCGTCCAGCGCCGCGTCGCGGACACTTTCCAGGACAAGTTGCTCGCCGAGGTCGAGAAGCTGAAGACCGGCGACCCACTGGACCCCGAAACCGACGTCGGCCCCTTGGTCGACCACAGCGCGCTCGAGAAGGTGTCGTCGCTCGTGGATGAAGCGGTTCAGCGAGGAGCGGAGATCCTGATCGGCGGCAAGCGCGAGGACCCGTTCTACCTGCCGACGGTCCTGCGCAAGACAGAGCGCGACATGAAGGTCCGCCAGGAGGAGATCTTCGGGCCGGTGGTGACGCTGGAGACCTACGACGACTTCGACCAGGCGATCGAGCTCGCGAACGAGACGAGCTACGGGTTGCAGGCGGGTGTGTTCACCAACGACGTGAATCGCATCTTTCAGGCGCACCGCGACATCGAGGTCGGGGGCGTCATCGTCAACGACGTGTCCGCGTTCCGTGCCGATCAGATGCCGTACGGCGGGACCAAGGACTCCGGTGTCGGACGCGAGGGTCTCAAGTGGGCGATGGAGGAGATGACCGAAGAGAAGATCCTGGTCCTCTCACACGTCCCGCTCTAGTTACTCGTCCGGAGGAACGATCCGTGTTCGTTTCCAGATGGAGCGCAACGCCATCGGCATCACGACGAACAACCACATCGCCATGCCGACGAGACCGAGGACTCCCGCGGTGAAGAAGAAGTAGAACGGGAGCAGCAGTGCCAGGCTCGCCAGGACGCGACCGACCGGGCCGAAGGCCGTCGCACTCGCTTTCCAGCGCGACCACGTCGCCGGTGGCGGGCGTCGGTAGGCTTCGGGATGTGCGAACGGGTTCTCCGTCCCCCTGCCCTCGACGTCTTCGACCGGTGTCTCGTCGAAGCGCGTGTAGCACTGAGGGCACCACCGGGCATCTTCGGCGACCGTCGCCCCGCAGCTAGGGCACTTCATGCCTGAATCATCCCCACAACGGCGCCGCTGGGAACGCATCCTCTGGGCGTCCCCGTGGTCGCTCGTCGGGCTGCTGTTGTCCATGTCGTTCCGTCGTCGCTACGTCTCGCGCGGCGTGATAGTCGCCGAGGGAGCGTCGTGGCCCCGCCGGCTCGGGTGGCGCTACCGCGCGATCACGTTCGGCCACGTCGTGCTGTGCGTCGACGAGCTCGATCCGGCGACGTTCGATCACGAGCTCGTGCACGTGCGGCAGTACGAACGCTGGGGGCCGATATTCATCCCGCTCTATCTCCTCGAGAGCGTGCGAGCGCTGCTTCGAAGACGTCACCCGTACCGCGACAACCGCTTCGAGATCGAGGCGGGGCGGTGACTAGTTAGTACGAACTAGGACGAAAACCACTAACCACCGCTATTGGCTACGTAAACCTCGCAATCTACCTTTCCAGTCAGTAGGGGCGACTGGGGCGGATCCGACATCGTCGGTCCGGAAAGGCGGGTTTTCCATGCGGGCAAAGACGGTGTCTCTTGTTGTTCTCATCGCGGCCATGTTCGTCGTGCCGCTGCCGGGGGCCTCGGCTCAGACGACCGAAGAGGCCGATCTCGCGATCGACGTGACGGACAGCCCCGATCCCGCCTACTACTTCGATGAGTACCGCTACGACGTCTCGGTCCTGAACTTCGGCCCGAACTCCGCCCAGGACGTGGTGCTCACAACCCACCTCCCGGACGGTCTGAACTACAACGCGATCAGATCAGACTCGCGATGCTCCGAGAACGCCGGCGCAGTCACGTGCCGGTTTTCGTCCTGGGGGGCGAATGCAGCCGGGATCGTGACTATCGGGGTGACGCCTACCGCGGTCGGCGACTATCAGCTCGACTTCCACATTGCCTCCGCGACCCCGGATCCTGATCTCTCCAACAACTCACAGACGGAAAC
>JBOGWY010000265.1:0-2881 GCA_050694015.1 Actinomycetota bacterium
AATGCTTCCGACGTAGCTCCCCTACGCCCCCCATCGCGTGCGGCGTGGACGGAGCGGGCGTTTCCTACGTAGTGACGACGTAGGACTTCCGGGCCGCGGCGCCCGGGAGCGCAGCAATGGGAGTCAACGATGCTCAACAAAGTGCTGGTGAGCGCGATCGCGGCGATGATCGTGGTGATGGTCGCGCCGGCGGGAGCCGACAGCGTGTTCATCTCCGATGCCCGGGATGCCGGCGGGAAGCTCGATATCCGCAGCTACCAGGTCTCGAAGGGTGGCGGCGTCCTGTACCTCAAGCAGTGCATGCACCGGCCCTTCTACGACGACGATCTGGCCGGCGGGAACCACCTGACGGCCGACCTGCGGATCACGAATCGTGACGGTTACGTGGTCACCACCACGTTCCGCGGGCTCCGCCTGCGAGGGTGGCTGATCCCTTACCTCGACGGGAAGGTGAAGCCCCGCCTCGGGCTGCGCGTGAAGGTGGATCGGCTCAACAGCCGGTGTGTCGAATCGGTCATCCCCCGGTCGCAGGTGTGGACCCAGGGTGCGCTGCGTCTCGACACGAGGCTGACGTCGTTCTACGAAGGTACGACCGACTCGACGCCACTCCCGACGCGCTAAGCCGCGCCGCGCCTCTGCTCTAGCGGCGGAGACGGAGGTGGAACCGGAAGAACGAATCCTGGATGGTGTCCGAGCCCTGCTCGTCGGGCCACGTCGCGAACAACTCGATGTAGGCGTGTCGGGTGCGCCGCGGGAGCCGGAAGATGACGTCGTGCACCCTGCGCCCGTCGACCGTCGCGGGTTCGACGGAGAACGAGAGCTCGCGCTGCTCGCCCTGCGGGATGTTGCGGTCGTCCACGTCGCGCCAGTATGAGAGCGCTACGTCGCGCGGCGCCGCTCTCTTGAAGATACGGATGCGAGCGGCCCGGCCGGCTCGCGCTCGCTTGGCATCGGGCCAGTCGGGGACCATGTCGACGCAGAGCTGCTCGTAGATCCCCGGCTCCGGCCCCTTCTTGGTCCAGCAGTAGCTCCACTGCATGCCGCGTTGTTCGGTGCGACCGGCGGTGAGCCTCGTGCGCGGCGGCTCGTGGTCGTGCGCGGCGACGGGTGCACCGCTCGCGGCGAGGGCCGCGACCAGCACGAGTAGAGCGAGTCTCCTGATCATCGGGGCTTGGACCTCCTCGGTACGCCTTTTGTTCCCGTCAGAGCGCGCTGTAGACCCCCTGAGTTAGAACAAAACGGGGGTGGGGTTCAGACTTCCATGATCACGGGGACGATCATCGGACGCCGGCGGGTGTTAGTCCAGACGTATTCGCCGAGAGCCCGGCGGCACGTCTTCTTGAGCACGGCCCAGTCCCTGACCTCTTCCCCTTCGAGGCGCTCGAGCGCCTGGGCGACACGGTCGGCGGCGTCGTCGAGGAGTTCCCGAGACTCCTGCTCGAAGACGAAGCCCCGGGTGATGAGGTCGGGCCCGGCGAGGATGTCGCCGTTGTGCGCATCGATCGTGACGACGCAGAGCACGAACCCGTCCTCGGCGAGCACGCGCCGGTCGCGCAGCACCACCGGACCCACGTCACCGACACCAAGGCCGTCGACGAAGACCATGCCCAGCTCGATACGCTCGGCGCGCGTGACCTTCCCGTCATAGAGCTCCAGGACGTCCCCGTCCTCGACGATCGTGATCCGGTCGGACGGGATGCCGGCACGTTCGGCGATCCGCGAGTGCAACACGAGCTGCCGGTACTCGCCGTGCACGGGCACGAAGTGGCGTGGCTTCACCGTCGCGGCGAGTTCCGCGAGTTCGTCGGCCGACGCGTGCCCCGACACGTGCACATCGTCGGCCTCGGAGTGATAGACGTCGGCACCGACCTTGTACAGGCTGTTGATCACGCGATGTACGGCCGACTCGTTGCCGGGGATCGCGCTCGCCGAGAGGATCACGGTGTCACCGCGGTCGACGTGCACGAACTTGTGCTCCCCCGCCGCGATCAGCGACAGCGCCGACAGCGGTTCCCCTTGAGAGCCGGTACAGACGATCACCACCTTGTCGACGGGATAACGATCGATGTCCTCGATACCGATGAAGAGATCGGGCGGCACGCGCAGATGGCCGAGCTCGCGGCCGACCTCTACGTTCGCGACCATGCTGCGGCCGACGAACGTGACCAAGCGTTCGTTCGCGACGGCGGCTTCGCAGATCTGCTGGATGCGATGGAGGTTGGACGCGAAGCACGCGACGACGATGCGGCGGTCGGCCCGGCCGAACAGCTCCCGGAGCCGTTCGCCGACGATCTTCTCGGAGCGGGTGCGGCCGGCCTCCTCCGCGTTGGTCGAATCCGACAGCATCAGGTCCACGCCCTCGCGGCCGAGCTCCGCGAACGCGTCCAGATCGGTCATGCGCCCGTCGATCGGCGCGACGTCGAGCTTGAAGTCGCCCGTGTAGAGGATCCGTCCGTGCGCGGTATCGATCGCGACGGCCACCGCGTCGGGAATCGAATGGCTCACGGGGATGAAGCGCACCTGGAAGGGGCCGATCTTCTCGATGCCGGTGGGGTTCACGTCGACGAACTCGGCCTCGACGCCGAACTCGTCGAGACGTTTGCGCGCCATGCCGAGCGTCAACGGCGTCCCGTAGACCGGGACGTCGATGTCGCGCAGGAACCAGCTCAGCGCACCGACATGATCCTCGTGGCCGTGGGTGAGCACAACGGCCTCGCACCGATCGCGCCGGTCGCTGATGTAGCTGAAGTCGGGCAACACGAGGTCGACGCCGAGCATCTCTTCGGTCGGAAACGACAGACCCGCGTCGATCACGAGGATGCGGCCTTCCGCTTCGACCGCGAGCATGTTGCGGCCGATCTCCCCCACGCCTCCCAGGAAC
>JBOGWY010000266.1:0-3867 GCA_050694015.1 Actinomycetota bacterium
CGACGCGAGCCAGATGAGTACGAGCACCTGCAACGGTGCGAGCATGCGCGTATCGAACGGGATGTTCTGATCGAGCAGGGTCCGTGCCGCCACTACGAATGCCACATACGAAACGCCGAAGATCAGGCAGAGTCGGGGCAGCGACGCCGCCGGCTTCTGCCACAGGCTCGGCGCGCCCCGGACCAACAGCACCACGCCACCGACGAGGATGACGAAGCCCAGCCCGCGCGCGGCGGGGCTCAGAGGGAGGACCCAGCTTCCGAGCGTTTCTGCCGTCTGGACCAACGACGCGAACGACGGCGGATGCCAGCCGACCTCCTTCTCCGACGCGTACCCGGTCACCACGCCGTTGCGGACGAACCACGCCGCGATCGGTGCCACGGACAACCCACAGAAGATCGCGGCCGTAACGAGCCGTTTCCTCTGCGGGGTCCCCCTCGTAACCAGCACCGCCCCCACAGCGAACGCGATGGGTATCCCCGCGAATCGGGTGAGCCCGGCCGCGCTCGCGCACAGTCCGGCGAGTACGAGGTCCGCTCCGCGGCCCGTCTCCAGGTGATGCCGGAGGAAATACAGCGCTCCCAGCATCGCCAGGATCATGACGGCCTCCGACCACGCCATCGCGTGGACAGTCACGAGGTCGGCCGCGAACAACAACGAACCCGCCAGCGCGGCGGACCACCAGCGGCGGGTGTCCTTCCAGACGAGTACCTGGACGAGAAACACGACGCAGAAGAACACCCCGATCCCGACGACACCGGCCGCCGTAACGACCGAGACGTCGGCCGCGACCGACACCGCCGCGAGCAGCGACGGGTACAGCGGCGGGAACACCGTCATCGTTACGCGTTCGGAGGGCTCGAGGACCCGATAGGGCTCGTCGTAGCTGAGATACGGCATCGTGTATCCGTGGCCCTCGGTCACCCCTTGTGCGACCGCGAGGTATTCGCCCGAGTCGATCGTGACACCGGGGTAGGGATCGGTCGCGATCGCGACCAGTACGGCCGCCACCGCGGCCAGTAGCACGCGCGCCGCGGCACTCCTCACGCCCGACAGGGTAGCCAGCAGAGAGATCGTCCGATCTGGTTCCCGATGGTGACGAAGCCCACGCCCTCGCGGACTCCGCCACCCAGGACCTAACGGCTACAGCTCGCAGCGCCTCCGGACGTTGCGTCCGGGCCCGCCGCGGCACGCGTCGGTGCCGCGGCCGCCATCCATGATGTCGTTGCCCCGGCCGCCGCGCAGTTGATCGTTGCTGCCGCCACCCTTGAGGATGTCGTCGCCCACATCACCGCGCACGGCATCGGTCCCCGCCCCGCCTTTCGCGATGTCGCTACCGCCGCCGCCCAGTAGTAGGTCACCGGCCCCCAAGCCCTCGAGGATGTCGTCGCCGCCGAGTCCGCACACGATGTCAGGCCCCTCGGTACCCTGCAGGATGTTGTCCCCGACGTCACCAACCACCTGGGTGCGCGCATCGGTCTCGAAGCCTGGGCACGTCAGCGGCGGCGGAGGCTGGGCGGACCACGACACGATGACCACGTCGGTGTCGTCGGGCTCGGCGTCGGCCCCCGGTGTCGTCTGCTCGTTGTTGCCTTCGGTCACGTCGGCCTCGACGGTCGAGTTGGTGCCGTCGGCATCCACCCACGCCCGGTAGGTCGTGACGCCGGTCGCGGTCGTCGTGCCGGTGCCGCCGGTTCCATGCGTGACGCTGCAGCGCCCGTTCTGAGCGGTCGTACATGTCATGTCGGGCGACGCGGGCGAATCGGCTACGTCGGGATCGTTCGCGCCGGCGATCTCGACGTCGATCGCGACGCCGGCGAGGTTCGCTCCCGCGGTATCGGTCGCGATGCACGTGATCGTGTGCGCCGCGCCCACCTGGTTGTCGGTGCCTTCGGGATCGCAATCGAGCCGCTGCGCCGCCGATGTCCATGTCAACTCGGTCTGATCGGCGAAGTCGTTGCCGCTGTCGGCACCTCCGGCGACCTGGTTCTCGTCCGTAGGCTCCGTCCCGCAAAGGGTCGCGGCCTCGGTGGCCGAACCGATCCAGAAGCAGATCTCGGCGGTGCCGGTTTCCGTCTCGTTCTGGGTGACGGTGATCTGGCAGCTGCCGTTGGTCGCGACCGCGCAGGTGTAGTCGGGGTTGACGTAGGAAGTGCCATCGGTCGCGTCGGGATCGTTGATCCCGTTCTCGACCTCCGCATTGATGACGGTCCCCGCGGGCGCAGCGACACCGCCTGCAACGGTCGCCGTGCACGTATAGGCCTCGCTACTGCTCGTTCCGCTCGCGCTGGGGTTGGACTCGCGTTCGGTGTCCGGGCCCGTTGCGTCATCGCAGTCGAGCGTGTTAGCAGCCGGCGTCCACGTCTTGGCGACGGTGACCGTAGGCTCGCCCTGGTCGAGCACGCCGTCTTCATCGTGATCGAGCCAGCCCTGGATCGCGTCCTGCCCGGCGTTGGTCCCCGTGTAGCTGACCGTGCAACTCGTCTGGTTGTTGCGAACGCGACATGTTAGGTCCGGCGATCCCGTCCGTGCGTTGGCTCCAGAGATCTCGAAGTTCATCGTCACGCCACCACCGGCAGGTTCGATCGGTGCGCCGGTGCAGGCGTTGTTCGCGATCGTGCGCAGCGTCGCGGTGAGTGTGTGACTCGTACCGACGGGGTTCGTGTCGGCCTCGGGGTCGACGTCGATGCACGAGTTCGCGGGATGCGTGGCGGACGCCGGTGCGGCCAAGAACACCGACGTCGACAGCACGAGTGCGAACGCACAGAGCGCGGAGAAGCGGCGAGATGCGGCAGGCATGGGTCCCCCTTTGTCCATTTTTCGCGGCTTGAAATAACGATGGGTGCTGCGATCGGCTCCGTCAATGAGGTTGGGATACATTTGCGCGCGGCGAGGTACGCAATCATCGATGGGAGGCCCCATGATCTCGGCAACCGAGGTGGCACGACGCCTCGACGAAGCGACGGCGAAGCGACGGATCCTCGAGCACCCGTTCTACGAGGCATGGGCGGCGGGCTCGTTAACGCTCGATGACCTCGGGAGCTACTCGGCGCAGTACTGGCGCCAGGTGGAGGCATTCCCGACGTATCTCACGAACCTCGCCGAGAGCCTCCCGCACGGCACCGCGCGCAAGATCGTCGAGAGCAACCTGCGCGACGAGGTCGACGGCGACCACGCGGGCCTGTGGCTCAAGTTCGCGGCGGGTGTCGGCAGCGACGAGCTCAAGGTAACGACCACACCGCCTACCGCAGAGACGCGACGATGCGTCCACGCGTTCGAGACCGCCACGTCGCGCTCGTCGAGCTACGCGCTCGGGATGGTCTACGGCTACGAATCGCAGACGCCCGCCGTCGCGCAGACGAAGGTTGCGGGGCTCCGGGACCACTACGGCATCGACGGTCCCGCCACCGATTACTTCGAGCTGCACGGCAACATCGACGTCCATCACTCGCGCGAGCTCGCCGAAGCGATCGCGCTGACCTCCGACGGATCGCTCGAGGAAGCCGAGGCCGGCGCGGCTGCGGGAGCCGAAGCCATCTGGATGCTCCTCGACGGTGTGGAGCGGCTACGACAGCACTCGACGAACTGAAAGGCTCGGCCCGGTCGTAGCATCGACCGGATGCCGGACGAGCGCGCGCTACCGCTGCAACCCGATCGCTCCGAGATGGAGACGATCGGGCGCGCCTCGCTCGAGTATGTGATCGGTTTCCTCGAAGACCGCTGGACCGCGCCCGCGGTCGACGTCGACGGGGCCTACGAGGTCGCGGCCTCGCTGCGCAAGCCGCCGCCGGAGCGCGGTCGGCCGCTCGGCGAACTGCTCGACGAGGTCGATCGCGCCGCGCGTAAGGCCTACGACGCGGCCGGGCC
>JBOGWY010000267.1:0-5681 GCA_050694015.1 Actinomycetota bacterium
CGACCACCGCGGCCGCCGCGGTCCCGGTCGCGCCCACCGCGGTCACCGCCGCCGCGTCCGCCGCCGCTCTTGGCCATCTCGCGCGCCTCTTCGATCGTCTTGCCGCCCGCGACCTGGCGTTCGAGCCACGCGAGTGGCGTCAGGGATACCTTGCCCTGACGGTCGACGTCGGTGACCTCGACCTCGACCTGGTCGCCGGCGTTCACCGCGTCCTCGACGCGCTCGATCCGGCCCTCGCCGAGCTTCGAGATGTGCACGAGGCCGTCGCGTCCCGGCGCAATGTTCACGAACGCACCGAACGTCGTCGTCTTTACGACGATGCCGGTGAAACGCTCGCCGATCTCGGGCATCTTCGGGTTGGCGACCTGCTCGATCAGGTCGCGTGCCCGCTCCGCCGACTCCTGATCGATCGAACCGATACGGATCGTGCCGTCGTCGTCGATGTCGATCTCGACACCGGTCGTCGCGGTGATCATGTTGATGTTCTTGCCCTTCGGCCCGATGACCTCGCCGATCTTGTCGACGGGCACCTGCATCGCGAGAACGCGCGGAGCCGACGCGGCGAGCTCCGGACGCGGGCTGTCGAGCGACTTGTTCATCTCGCCGATGATGTGGAGGCGAGCCTCACGTGCCGCGCGCAGAGCGTCGCGCAGGACCTCGGCGGGAACGCCGGAGATCTTGGTGTCGAGCTGAAGAGCGGTGACGACCTCTTCGGTCCCGGCGACCTTGAAGTCCATGTCGCCGAACGCATCCTCGTCGCCGAGGATGTCGGTGAGCGGGAGAAACTTGCCGTCCTCGGCGATCAGGCCCATCGCGACCCCCCCGACGTGCTTACCCCCGCGGATCGGGAGACCCGCATCCATCAGAGCCAGCGACGAACCGCAGACGCTCGCCATCGAGGTCGAGCCGTTGGAGCTCAGGATCTCGGAGACGACACGGATCGCGTAGGGGAACTCCTCCTTCGACGGGATCACCGGAAGGATCGCCTTCTCGGAGAGCGCACCGTGACCGATCTCGCGACGCTTCGGCCCCCGCATGAACCCGGCCTCACCGGTGGAGTAAGGCGGGAAGTTGTAGTGGTGCATGTAGCGCTTGGATTCGTCCAGCGAGAGGTCGTCGACCATCTGCTCCATGCGCTGCATGCCGAGCGTCGCGATCGATAACGCCTGGGTCTCGCCACGGGTGAAGAGGCCGGAGCCGTGCACGCGCGGCAGGATGCCGACCTGGGTCCAGATCGGACGGACCTCGTCGGTCCTGCGGCCGTCGAGACGGACGTTCTCGTTCACGATGCGCTCGCGCACGAGCTTCTTGGTGAGGCTCCGCAGCGCCGCCTTGATCTCCTTCTCGCGCTCCGGAAATTGCTCGGCGAGGCTCTCACCGATGCTCTTCTCCACATCAGAGATGCTCGCGCGCCGCTCCTTCTTGACGGTGAGCTGGATCGCCTCGCGCAATCCGTTCTCGGCGAGGTTCTTGACCGCGTCGTAGAGGTCGTCGGTGTAGTCGACGAACAACGGGTAGTCGGTGTCGGCGCCGCCGAATGTCCCCTTCTCCTTACCGGCCACGTTGGCGAGCTCCTGCTGCACCGCTATCGACTCGGCGATGTACTGCTTGCAGAACTCGATGCCGTCGGCGAGCAGTTCCTCGTCGGGGGCCTGCGCGCCGGTCTCGATCTTCTCGAAGACGTCGTCCGCAGCACCGGCCTCGATCATCATGATGTCGACCTCGCCGTTCGCGTTGACGCGCCCGGCGACCTCGAGGCCCATCGTCTCTTCGTCTTGCTCTTGATACGTGGGGTTCGCGACCCACTCGCCGTCGATGTGGCTGACGCGCACGCATCCGACCGGGCCCTCGAAGGGGATGTCGGAGAGTGCCAGCGCCGCGCTCGCGGCGTTGACCGCGAGGATGTCCGTCGGGTTCTGATCGTCGACCGAGAGGATCGTGACGACGACGTGAACCTCGTGACGGAACCCGTCGGGGAAGCTCGGGCGGAGCGGACGGTCGATGAGACGAGCCGTCAGGATCGCCTTCTCGCCGGCGCGGCCCTCTCGACGGAAGAACCCGCCGGGGATCTTGCCCGCCGCGTACATACGCTCTTCGACATCGACCGTCAGCGGGAAGAAGTCCGCGTCCCCGCGTGGATCGCTGGATGTTGCGGTTGCCAGAACGGTGGTTTCTCCGGCCGACGCGATGACCGCGCCTCCGGCTTGGGCCGCGACGCGACCGGTTTCGAATCTGAAAACCTTGTCGCCGATCTTTCTCTCGACCGACTTCGGCTCTGGAGCCATAAGGGATACCTCCCTGTCCTATCGGGCGCGACTCCCTGTTGAGCGCGCCTCGGTTTTCACAGGAGAGGAGCCGAGGCCGGGCCAGTTCTCAGTGGTAAACCCACCTAACCGTTTTGTGATCACATAGCCGCGTTTTCAGGCGGCTATCTGCAGAACAAATCGGTGGATGGGCTTGCTACTGATAACCGACCGAGCGGCGGCCCTCTCCTACCTGACTACTTCAGTGGGTTGAGTCTCGGGGCCAACCTCCTTCGTTACCTACGGAGTCCCAGCTTGCCGATCAAGGCTCGGTAACGCTCGATGTCCTCGCGTCTGAGGTACTCGAGGAGGCGACGCCGGCGCCCGACCATGCGCAGAAGGCCACGACGGGAGTGGTGGTCCTTCGGATGGGTCTTGAGGTGTTCGGTGAGCTCGGAGATGCGGCGCGTCAGAACCGCCACCTGGACCTCGGGCGAACCTGTATCGCCCTCTTTGGTGGCGTTATCCGAGATGATCTGCGCCTTTTCTTCTTTGAGCAAAGCCATGCGCGTAGTAAGAGGTTCCTTCCTGGTGAGGCTGGTGGGCCCGCCGGACATTTCTGCAGGCCGGGCGCCACTTTAGCAGGTCACACGCCTATCGGGCGGGGGTGAGCCGGGCCCGGTACGCCCTCGCCTTCATGCGGTTGCCGCAGGTGCTCATCGAACACCACCTGCTCGTTCTGTTGCGCGCGTGGTCGTAGAAGGCCCAGCGGCAGGCGTCGTTGCCGCATACCTTGAGCCGGGCCCACGTCCCGTCGGCGTGAGCCTTGATCACGAGCGAGGCGAGCGTGCCCAGGGCGTGATCGACCCCTGTCCCGGTCGCTTGGAAGGCAGGCCCTGTGGGGCCGAAGCGGATCTCGGCGTACCGGGCGGCGTCGGTGAGAACGTGAGCTGCTTCATCCGAGACGCGGGTGGAGCCGTGGTTCGCTTCCGCCGCCTCACGGAGGGCCTCCCGGAGGGCCACGATGTCGGTTCGGTCACGCTCGCTCGTCGGATCGCCCGGCTCGGCCAGGCCCCAGCTCTCGAGCCACACCCGCGTGCCGTCGAGGGTGGCGAAACCGTCGATGCCGCTCTCGATGTCGAGGGTGTTGATGAACCGGCGGACGACCTCCAGCTCGTCGGGGGCCGCGAACGGATTGATCGCGCTCATGCGTTCCATCTTGACGGTTGGGGCGTCACTGCTCAAGACTATGACCGGTTATGCAGACCGAGCAAGCGGTTCGTGCCCGTCTTGGCTCCCGCTACCGCAAGCTGTGGGCCGCGACCGCGGTCTCGAACCTGGGCGACGGGGTCGACGCGACGGCACTCCCCCTCCTCGCGGCGACCCTGACCCGGGACCCATCGTTGTTCGCCGGGGTGCTCGTCGCCGGGCGCCTGCCGTGGTTGCTGTTCCCGCTTCACGCCGGCGTGCTGATCGATCGCGTCGACCGCAAGCGTTTGATCGCGGCGACGCAGGTTGCGCGCGGAGTGCTCGTCGCCGCGCTCGTGGTCACGGTGATCGGGGGGTGGGCTTCGATCTGGTTGTTGTACGGAGTCGCGTTCCTGCTCGGCGTCGGCGAAGTGGTCGTCGACATCGCGCACCAAGTCCTCGTGCCTCATCTCGTGGATACCGCCCACCTCGAGCGGGCGAACGGGCGGCTGTTCGGAGCCGAGATCGTCGCCAATCAGTTCGCCGGTCCTCCGCTCGGAGGTCTGCTGTTCGGCGTTGCTGCGGCGCTGCCGGTGTTCTTCGACGCAGCCTCGTTCGTGGTTGCGGGAGTCGTTATCGCCGCGATCCCAGGCACCTATATCGCGCCGCGCTCCGACGTGCCAACGAAGGTCCGCACCGACATCGGCGAAGGGATCCGGTGGTTGCTCGGCAACCGCGTGCTCGTGACACTCGTCGTCGTGGGGGCTGCGCTCAACGCAGTGTGGATGGCAGGCTTCGCGACGCTCGCGCTGTACGCGCTCGAGGTCCTCGGCATCGGCGGCGTGGGCTTCGGTCTGCTCGTCGCGACCTCCGGCATCGGATACATCGCGGGAAGTTTCGGGGCCGAGCGCGTGCTCCCCCGCTTCCGGCGCGGCGACGTGCTGCTCGCGGCCGTCGTGTCCGAGGTCGCGCTCGAGCTCGCGTTCGGGCTCGCGCTGCACGTCGTTGTTCTCGCACTCGCGCTGGCGCTCGTGGGATACCTCGCGGCGCTGTGGGACGTGACCGCGGTGTCGCTACGCCAGACGATCGTTCCGGATCACCTGTTCGGGCGCGTCAACAGCGCGTACCGCTTCTTCCAGTGGGTCTCGATGCCTCTGGGCGCGTTCGCCGGGGGCCTGCTCGCCGACGCGTTCGGGCTGCGGGGGCCGTGGATAGCGGGGGCCGTGGTGCTGTCGCTGGTCGCGCTGCTATCCGCGCGCTCCCTGCGGGCCGCCTGATTCAGGGTAGGAACTGCTGCTCCAGCTTCGTCACTATGCCTCGTTCGACCGTGATCCAGAATGGGAACTGGACGTTCGCGCGGTCCACGGGATCACCGCTCTCGAACATGCACACGAAGTCCGCGTAGTCCCACTCGGCCAGGTTCACCATGCCGTCGCGAGGCGACGTCTCGAGGAATACCTCGACGTCCCTCAATACCGACATCCCGCGGACCGCCGCGTTGTCGTCGTCGATGTAGTAGTCGTTCGGAACCGTCTCCCCCGGTCCGATCATCCCGTCCTCGCGGGCGGCTTGGGTCGCCTCGTCCCCGGTCAGCAGCCGTTGCTCGTTGAAGGCGAGTCCCGTTGCACCCGCGGCTTCGACCACGCCGAAGTGGCGTCCGTCCGGGAGCGAGGCGGCGTCCGGTGGGAAATAGCCCGCGCACTCGTCCCGGGGCTCCAAGTTCTCGGCGACCTTGCGGAGCTCGTTCCTGGGCGGACCGAACGCGTTCAGCACCCAGCGGCACCCTTCGTAGGTGAAGGTGGCCCCGAAGCCTTCGTGGATATCGCCGATGACCGCATCGACGTCGAGCACCCTGATCGCTTCCGGGTTCTTGACGTTCGGGTACGGCGCGCTGTCGTACTCGTAGACATCTATGAATGTTCCGGAGTCGGCAGCGCCGCCTGCCCAGTGGCCGAGCGCCTGCGGCGACTGTTCGTCGAGCGGGATGCCACGCTGACCGCCGGAGCCCTCTTCGAGGACGTAGTCCCACCCGTCGGGTAGGTAGCCGGGCCGGAACGGAACCTGCCCGCACGCCGCCACGACCCGGTTCTCCTCGGTCGCGGTCGGGCCGGGGTCCGCGACCTCGCCGTTCCCACGGTCCAACACCCGTCCGCCCGTGGAGCCCCACGCGAGCAGCGCGATGACCACGATGCTCGCGGCCCCCGCGAGCGCGTACCGCCGCGCCTTGATGCCGCGACCGCCGGCCACGAC
>JBOGWY010000268.1:0-7594 GCA_050694015.1 Actinomycetota bacterium
GCGATAGATCTCGCGTCGCGCAATCCGGCTCCATCTCCTTCGTCGAAGTGTGCGCGAAGAGCAAGTCGCTCTTCGTGTGACGAAGGAGGAGTCGATGGAAGGTCTCGCAACGATACGGAGAGCATCGATCGCGACGATCGCGCTCGCGATCGGGCTCGTCATCGCGATGTCGATGACGCTGTTCGCACCACAGCAGGGAAAAGCATCGAGTCACCGCGAGGCGCCGCTCACGGCGGCAGACCCGCAGGTGGATCAGACGGACCTCTACGCGTTCGTGAGCCCCGACGATCCGTCGACGGTCACGTTCGTCAGCAACTGGATCCCGTTCGAGGAGCCTGCGGGCGGCCCGAACTTCTATCCATTCGCTCCCGGCGTCCGCTACGACATCAACATCTCAAACGATGCCGACGCGGGCCCCGAGCTGATCTACCGGTGGGTGTTCCGTAACCATTACCGGAACCCGAACACGTTCCTCTACAACACCGGCCAGGTCACGTCGCTCGACGATCCGGATCTGAACTTCTACCAGACCTACGATCTCACTCGGGTCGTCGTCGGTCGCTCCAGTCGCACGATCGTCAACGATGCCATCGTCGCTCCGAGTGACGTCGGCGCCGTGTCGATGCCCGACTACGCGGCATTGCGCGACGAGGCCATCGTCCCCGCCGGTGAGGGAGCCACGTCTTTCGCAGGCCAGACGAACGATCCGTTCTTCCTCGACCTGCGCGTCTTCGATCTGCTGTACGGGACCGATCTCTCGGAGGTCGGCGACGACACGCTGGCCGGTTTCAACACGAACACGATGGTGTTGCAGGTACCGAAGAACGAATTGGCCAAGGGCCGCGATGCCACGACGAACCCGATCGTGGGTATCTGGAACACCGCATCCCGGCGCAGCACGCGCATCCAGATGGCGGATGGGAGCCAGCGCTTCGAGGGGCGTTGGGTGCAGCTGTCCCGTCTCGGCATGCCGCTCGTTAACGAGGTTGTCGTTCCCGTCGGTCTGAAGGATTACTTCAACTCCTCCAAGCCGAAGAAGGACGAGCAGTTCCTCGGTGCGGTTCAGGATCCCGAGCTGCCACACCTGATGGAAGCCGTCTACGGCATCCCGGCCCCCGACTCGAGCGCGACCGATCCCGGCATCCAGCGCGCCGATCTGATCCAGGTGTTCCTCACCGGTGTCGAAGGTCTCAACCAACCGACCGGTGTCGAGCCTGCGGAGATGCTGCGTCTGAATATGAGCATCCCGCCGTGCGAGGCGGACTGTCCGACACACTCACGTCTCGGTGTCATCGGCGGCGACCTCGCCGGGTTCCCCAACGGCCGGCGTCTGGCCGACGACATCATCGACATCTCGCTACAGGTCGTCGAGGGCGAGCTCCTCGGCAATGCGAACGACCTGGGTGACGGTGTCGACGCCGACGAAGCAGGTTTCTCTGCCTCGTTCCCGTACGTCGCGCTGCCGAGCCGCGGGTCCGACCCGCAGCCGCACTAGCGATGTAGCGAAGGGCCCCGCTCTCCGAGAGCGGGGCCCTTCATCCATCGAAAGGATCGATCGTGAAGCTCCGCTTCGTCACTCTTGTCACGGCCATCGTCGCCGCCTCGTTGGTCGCCGGCGCCGTAGCGCCGTTCGGTGCGAGTGACACGCGCCGTCCTCTCAAGCGGGCCGAGAGGAGAGCGCAGTCGCTGGCGGTCGACGCGCTGGGATTGATCCAGTTGTCGCGGGACGAAGCCGAGCCGTCCTACCTGCCGGTCGCACGTCGGCGTCTCGAGCGGTCCCTGATTCTTCAACCGGAAGACAATTTCGCAGCGTTCGTCGGCATGGCGTCATTGTCGAACGCGTCGCACGACTTCTCGTCGTCGGTTACGTGGGCACGGCGGGCGATACGAGTCAATCCCTACAACGCGTCGCCCTACGGCCTCCTCGGCGACGCGCTCTTCGAGCTCGGAAGGACGCGGCGCTCAGATGTCGCGTACCAGAAGATGATCGACCGTCGCCCCGACGTCGCGTCCTACGTCCGCGCGTCTTACTCGGCGCAATCGCACCGTCGGTGGGGCGCAGCTCTGCGAGCGATGAGCCTGGCGATCCAGGCGGCACCGCCTCTCGGCGAGCAGGCCGCGTGGTTACGCCATCAGCGAGGCGACATCTACGCCACCCTCGGCCGCTACGGGCGCGCGCTACGTGAGAACAGGATCGGGCAGCGGCTCGCTCCCGGCTACATACCGCCGACCGTCGGTGCGGCCGAGGCGCTGATCAAGCTCGGCCGTCTCGAGGAGGCGGTTCCGATCATGGAACGTGCCGTCGAAGAACTACCGGCCGTCGAATACCTCGTCACGCTGGGCAACGCGTACCGCAAGCTCGGCCGCGACAGACTTGCTCGCACGGTTTACGACCGTGCCGCGGTGCGACTGGCGCACTACCGCCGCAACGGGGTGCTGCCGGACGTCGACTTCATCCTCTTCTATGCGCATCGCGGTTACCGGTTGCGCAAAGGCCTCGAGGAGGCCCATGCTGTGTTCGCGGATCGGCCCACGGCCGCGGCGGCGAACGCGTTGGCATGGATGCTTCACGCGAACAGTCGGGATCGTGCAGCCGCGCGCTACGCGCGGATCGCGGTGGCCGGAGGCTCTCGCGGCGCGCGCAGGTTGCTCGACTAGATCAGCAGCTCGTCGACCTCATTATCATCGTCGCGCTCGTCGTCGCCGAGATCGTCAAGGTCGACGCCGTCATCGTCGTCATCGCCACCGCCGGGGCCCGAGTTGTCGCCCCCACCTCCATCGCGGCCTTCGTCGACGTCGGGCAGGTCGTCATCATCGTCGCCTCCACCGCCGGGACCGGAGTTGTCCTCGGCGACCCCGTCACCCGAACCCGGCCCCGAGTTGCTTCCGCTGCGGTCGTCGTCATCGCCGCCGCCCGGCCCGGAATTGTCATCGTCGGCATCTCCGTCACCCGAACCCGGCCCCGAGTTGTCGTCGTCACCGTCACCGGGGCCGGAATTGTCATCGTCGTCGCCTCCGCTGCCACTGCCGGAGTTGCTCCCGCTGCGGTCGTCGTCACCGCCCGACGATCCCGGGCCGGAGTTGTCGTCGCCCTCACCCCGGTCGTTGCCGGGCTGCGCAACCAAACCGATCACGTCGACGGCGCGGGATTCCAGACCCTCTATCTCGCCCTCTCGCGTTGCGAGCTCGGTCCCGGTGAGCTCGTCGAGGAGATCTATCGCGGGGCCGAGCTCCTCGAGCGCCCGGACCGCGAGCCGCAGGGAGGTGCCGGGGCTCTCCACGAGGGACTGCTCGGCCTCGCTTACGAGGCTTGTGGCTTCACCGATGCGCGCGTCGATCTCCTCGAGCGCGGATTGAGCGAGCCCGACGCTGCCGAGTGCCTTGCGGACCGGATACAGGCTGTCGCCCGGCAGAGCGGTGCGTCCACCCAGGTACGCGAGTAGGACCAGCGCGAGGAAGGCCACCGCCGGCACGAAAAGGCGCAGCGGATTCAGGCGGTGATGACGCGTTCCCACCCCCGACACGAACATCGCGCGCTCGCGGCTCGCGCTGGGGATGTCGAAGTCGAACGCGCCGCGGAGCTCGGACGCCGTCGCGAGGAGGCCGTCGGGTTCCCCGTGGCCGGTCTCGCCGGCGAGCGCGCGATCGAGCGCTCGAGCTTGTCGCCTGGTGACGGTGTCGTCAGTCTTCATCTACGTCCTTCTTGATCCTGTTCCTCAGGTTCCTCAGGGCACGGAACTGCAGCTGACGGACCGCGTTCGCGTTCCGCTTAGTAACGCGTGCGACCGCCTGGGTGTCCAGGCCCCCGGCGAAGCGGAGCAGGACGACCTCGCGCTGGTCCTCGGGCAGGGCATCGATCAGATCGATGATCGCGGCCGCGTTGTCTCCCGTGATGACGAGGTCTTCCGGGGTCAGTTCTTCCGCGAGCAGGTCCCGAGTCGTCATCTCGTC
This sequence comes from Actinomycetota bacterium, assembly GCA_050694015.1. Taxonomy (GTDB): domain Bacteria; phylum Actinomycetota; class CADDZG01; order CADDZG01; family WHSQ01; genus JBOGWY01. The sequence goes on from JBOGWY010000268.1 coordinate 3,952, forward strand.
GGTCACCTCTTCCCTTCCCGAGCTCCTATAGAGATCGACCACGAGGTTCGAGGCGATGCGGAACAGCCATGCCTCGAAGCCCGCTCCTTTCCATTTGAATCGATCCAGCCTGCTGAGAGCCCGGGCGAATGTCTCGGAAGCGATGTCCTCGGCGTCCTGATGACTCCGGAGTTTGCCGAAGGCGTACCGGTACACCCGGGGGTAGTAGTGATCGAAGAGAAGGGCAGCGGAGTTCTCGTCCCCTCGCGCCGCACGGCGCACCTCTTGCCTAAGATCCTCGATCGCCACATCTCACCCTTCTAACGGGGGCACCTACGCCGCGTTACGCGGCAACCACGGAAAGTGTCTCCGACCATCGCCGCGTAACGCGGCGACCGCAAGCCCGTTGGAACCATCGATGCCTGGTAGCCAAGGTGCCACGAGGAGGGAGCTACATCATGAGCAGTTCAGAGAGATCCGGTCTCCGCCTACGGAACGTGTTCCTCGCTTGTTTCGTTGTGGTCTTCGCTCTGGCAGGGCTCGCCGCGGCCGTGGCGAGCCCCGGCAGCGGCGACTCCGATGATGATGACGTCGAAGTCTCCGCGACGGCCACCCCTACGCCTTCCCCCACGGGCACTGCAGAAGACGACGATCGCGACGACGGCGACGAGGTCGAGGATCGTCACGACGGCCGCGACGACGATGACGAGGCCGACGACGATGACGAGGCCGACGACGACGGTGACGAGGACCGTCACGGATCGAACAGCGGTCCGAGCGCGAACTCAGGCCCGAGCGACAACAGCGGACCCGGTAACGCCGATGACGACGATCAGGGCGAGGATCGCGACGACGACGATGATGACGACGATGATGATGACGACGACGAAGACGACGAAGACGACGAAGATCGCTCCGGCTCGAACTCCGGGAGCGGCTAGCCGCTAACTCTTAGTGGGCTCGAAGGTGAGTCAGCGTTTGGAGAGGGGGATCCACTCGCGTGCGGGCGGCCCGACGTAGGCGTGGTCGGGGCGGATCAGGCGGTTGTCGGCGTACTGCTCCCGAGCGTGAGCCGTCCATCCCGACACGCGGCTGCACGCGAACACGGGCGTGAAGAGATCGGTCGGGATCTGTAGGTAGCCGTACACCGACGCGGCGAAGAAGTCCACGTTGGGATAGATGCCCTTTTCGTCCATGACGGCCCTCTCGATCTCGGCCGAGATCTCGTAGTTGGAGCCGTCGCCGGTCTTCTCCGCCAGCTCCTTCGCCATACGGCGAAGGTGCGTGGCGCGGGGGTCTTCGGTCCGGTAGACGCGGTGCCCGAAGCCCATGACCTTCTCCTTGTTGCGCAACTTGTTGATCGTGTAGTCGCGCGCCTTGTCCTTGCCGCCCTCGGCGCGGATCTCCTTGATCATGCGCATCACCTGCTCGTTGGCCCCGCCGTGCAGCGGCCCCTTGAGGGCCGCGATCGCGGCCGTGATCGCCGAGTGGATGTCGGACAGGGTCGCGGCACAGACACGGGCCGCGAACGTCGACGCGTTCATCGTGTGGTCGGCGTGCAATGTGAGGCAGATGTCGAAGATGCGCGCCGACTCATCGTCGGCCTTATCGCCTTTGAGCATGTAGAGGAAGTTCGCGGCCTGCGAAAGGCTCTCGTCCGGCGGGATCAACTGCTCGCCCTTCCTCAGGCGGTCGTAGTAAGCCACCATCGTCGGGAGCACCGCGCACAGCCGTACCGCCTTGCGATAGTTCGCCTCCTCGGACGTGTCCCAGCCGTCGGGATCGTGAGCCGACGAGACCGAGACGTCCGTCCGCAGCATCGACATCGGGGCGCTGTGCTCGGCGAGGTGATCAAGGAGCGCCCGCGCTAGGTCGTTCGGCTCGCGCTCGCGACCGATCTGATCTTTCAGCTCGTCGAGTTGCTTCGCGTTCGGGAGTTCGAGGTGGTGGAGGAGATAGATCGTCTCTTCGAATGTGGCGTTGGTGGCGAGGTCGTGGATGTCGTAACCGACGTAGGACAGGATGCCTTTCTTGCCGTCGATGTCCGAGATCGCGGTCTCCGCCGCGACGACGCCTTCGAGGCCTTTACCGGGCGCTGCCATAAGCCGTGGGCTGTCCTTTCGACGTGCCTCAAATGTCTGCGTCAGAGGCTATCAGGTAGGTTTACCCGGGCTTTCCGTCCATCCAAGCCGACCAAGTTGGGAGTTCTCTTAGATGTCTCAGAACGTTCACCGCGTCACTTTCATCCCCGGCGACGGCACCGGTCCCGAGATCGCGGAGGCCACGAAACGCGTGCTCGAGGCGACCGGCGTCGCCTTCGACTGGGACGTGCAACATGCGGGTGTCGATGTCATGGACGAGTACGGCACGCCGCTCCCGGACCAGGTCCTGGACTCGATCCGCGCCAACAAGGTAGCCATCAAGGGCCCGATCACGACGCCGGTGGGGACGGGGTTCCGCAGCGTCAATGTCGCGCTGCGCAAGGAGCTTGACCTCTACATGTGTCTGCGTCCGTGCCGGTCGTACCCGGGTGTGCGTTCGCGCTACGAGAACATCGATCTCGTCGTCGTGCGCGAGAACCACGAGGATCTCTATGCCGGGATCGAGTTCGAGCAGGGTTCGCCGGAAGCCCGCAAGCTGATCGACTTCCTCGCCGAGCTGGGGGCCCGCCGAATCCGTGAGGACTCCGGCATCTCTATAAAGCCGATCTCCGTCACGGGGACGAAGCGGATCGTGCGGGGTGCGTTCGACTATGCGGTCAAGAACGGGCGCAAGAAGGTCACCGCCGTGCACAAGGCGAACATCATGAAGTTCTCCGACGGTCTCTTCCTGCACGCGGCGCGCGAGGTGGCCGAGGAGGAGTACGCCGATTCGGGCGTCGAGTTCGAGGACCGCATCGTCGACAACATGTGCATGCAGCTCGTGCAGAAGCCAGAGCTCTACGACGTTCTGGTGCTACCCAACCTCTACGGCGACATCGTGTCCGACCTGGGCGCCGGTCTCATCGGGGGCCTCGGCCTCGCGCCGGGGGGCAACATCGGAGACGACGCCGCAGTGTTCGAGCCGACGCACGGTTCGGCGCCGAAGTACGCGGGCCAGAACAAGGTCAACCCGATGGCGATGATGCTGTCGGGCGTCTTGATGCTCCGTCACCTCGGCGAGGTCGGTGCGGCCGATCGTCTCGAGAAGGCGATCGCCGGAGTCATCTCGGAGGGCAAGAACGTCACCTACGACATGAAGCCGAGCCGTGACGATCCCACCGCGGTCGGAACGTCGCAGGTCGCGGACGGAATCATCGAGAAGTTGGAAGCGGATCTCGTTTAGGGGGTTGCTGCAATGTCAAAGGTGACGGTGGTCGGCGCCGGTAACGTCGGCTCGAACGCGGCGCGGCGCGTCGCGGAGAAGAATCTGGCCGACGAGGTCGTGATGATCGACATCGTCGAGGGGCTCCCGCAGGGGCTGGCTCTCGACATCAATCAGTCGTCGCCGACCGAGCGGTTCACATCCCGGGTCACCGGCACGAACGACTACGCGGACACTGCGGGTTCCGACGTTGTCGTCATCACGGCCGGGTTGCCTAGGAAGCCGGGAATGAGCCGCATGGATCTGCTGGACGCCAACTCCGAGATCGTGGGCGGCGTCACGAAGCAGATCGCCTCGCATT
>JBOGWY010000269.1:0-3153 GCA_050694015.1 Actinomycetota bacterium
GCGGCCTTCCTGGCGGTCCGCTCCAGCTCGTCTTCTTCGACCTCGAAATCGGGGTGGTCGAGCTTGAGGTGTTGCTCTAGCTCGCTCGAGTAGCGGAACTTCAGAGAGCACTGCGGACACTGGAACACATCCATGGGAACACTCTAGGCCCGGCTCCCGTCTAAGCACCAACGGTCTCGGCAAATCAAAGGGGGAGCCGATGGTGCGTCGCCTGTTGGTGTTCGTGATCACGATGGTTCTGGTGGGAGGCGTGGCGTCTCCGGCACTGGCCTGTGGTGGTCTGGTGAATCCGAACGGCACCGTGAGCCTGCTGCGGACGACGACGCTCGCCGCCTACACCGACGGCGTGGAGCACTACATCACGTCATTCGAGTTCGCCGGAGGCGGCGGGAAGTTCGGCTCGATCGTGCCGCTGCCCGGGATCCCCTCGAAGGTGAGCCGGGCCGGTGATTGGACCCTGCAGCGTCTCGTCCAGGAGGTTCAACCGCCGGTCGCGGAGCGAGCAGTGCTCTTTTCCTCAGCGGACGCGGCGGGGTCGGGCGCTGAGGTCCTTCTCGAGACCACCATCGATGCCCTCGACATCACGATCCTCAAGGGCGGCGGCGACCAGGTCGGACAGTGGGCCGCCGACAACGGCTTCGAACTCACGCCCGACGCGCCCGAGGTCCTCGACTTCTACGCCGATCGCAGTCCGATCTTCATGGCGGCCCGCTTCGATGCGAACAAAGCCAAGGAGCTTGGTCAGGCTACCGGTGACGGCACGCCGATCCACCTCACGATCCCGACGCCGAACCCGTGGGTTCCGCTGCGCATCTTGGCGCTCGGGCAACCGGAGGACGCGATCGTGAAGGCAGACGTTTTCCTACTGACCGAGAACCCGCCGGACATGCTCCCCGAGCCGGTCGTCGGCAAGGGCAAGGGGTTCGTTCTCTCCCGCAACGAGCCGGCGAACGATCTCCTGCTCGCCGACCTCCGGAGCGACAAGGGCATGAAGTGGCTGCCGAAGGACGACATGTGGTTCAGCTACCTGAAGATCGACGTCCCCGCGGCCGAGCTCACGCACGACCTCGCGCTCGACGCGACCGGGTACGGCTCGCCGTCGCCGGTGGCGGCGGGGCTCGTGGATCCGCTCAACCCCGTCGAGTACGCGCTACCGGAGAAGAGCCACGCCGCATGGGCCTGGCTCGCGGCGTTGATCGCGATGTGGGGAATCTTCGCCTTCGGCCGCAAGACCGGCTCGCGTGGGGGTAACAACTACTTTGCGTAATGCACGTCTCGCGCTGTTAGCGGTGGCCGCACTGTCGACGCTCGGTGCGTGCGCACCAGCGCCGGCGGCTGCGACCCGCACGATCACGATCGAGATCGAGCACAGTGCCTTCCAACCCCAGACGATCGACGTTCAACGCGGCACCGTCGTCGTGTTCGTGATCGAGAACACCGATCCGATCGCGCACGAGTTCATCCTCGGCGACGAGGCGGTTCAGGACCGGCACGAGAAGGGGACCGAAGCACACCACGGGGCCAAGCCCGGTGAGGTCTCGATCGCATCGGGGGAGACCGAAACGACGACCTACGAGTTCACCGAGAGCGGCACGCTCATCTTCGGCTGTCACCTGCCCGGCCACTACGACTACGGGATGCGGGGTACGGTAAGAATCGACTGATGGAATCCTTCCCGCACCTCTCCACCGGGGAACTGGTGCTGCGGGTTCTCGCCGCCGCCTTCCTCGGTGGTCTCGTCGGGTTCGAGCGCGAGTTCTCCGACCAGGCGGCTGGTTTCCGCACCCACATCCTCGTGTCGCTCGGCGCCGCGCTGTTCACCCTCGTGGGCGCCTACGGGGCCGCCGAGTTCTTCAGCGACGAAGGGGCTCCGTTGAGGCTCGATCCCACCCGCGTTGCGGCTCAGGTCGTCACCGGGATCGGATTCCTGGGGGCCGGAGCCATCCTGCGCCAGGGCGTCAACGTCAAGGGCCTGACGACCGCGGCCGCGCTGTGGGTGACCGCGGCGATCGGAACGGCGGCCGGGCTCGGCTACTGGGAAGGAGCGGTCGCGGTGACGATCGTGACCGTGGCATCCCTCTACGGTCTCAAACGTCTCGAGCGCGCCGTGTTCCCCCGCCTCAAGCGGGGCTTTTTCCGCTTCCACATCGAGATGGGGCCGGAACTCTCGCTCGCGCAACTCGCCGAGAGCCTGGAAGACGCCGGCGTGCGTGTGCACACGATGAAGTTCGTGACCGACGAGGAGGGTGAACGGCACCTGGTCGCCTATCTAGCTGTCGGATCGAACCCTCCCGAAGCCGTGGCGGAGCGGGTGGCCGGCATCCCCGGCGTCGACGGCATCGACTGGAACTAATTGTTGTGGACCGGAACCGGGAGGGGGTGACGATGCGCGACGAGGTGCGCCTCACGACGTACTCGCACGGCGGCGGCTGAGCCTGCAAGCTCGGAGCCACCGAGCTTGCGCAGGTCTTGCGTCACGTGAAAACGACCTCCACCGATCCCGCTCTGCTGGTCGGTCTGTCGACCCCCGACGATGCCGGCGTGTATGCCGTCACGCCCGATGTCGCGCTCGTACAGACGGTCGACTTCTTCACTCCGATCGTGGACGACGCATACGCGTGGGGACGCATCGCGGCGGCGAACGCACTCTCGGATGTGTACGCGATGGGCGCCCGGCCCATCACCGCGTTGAATCTGGTCGGGTGGCCGCGCTCGTTGGACTTCGAATTGCTCGGCCGCGTGATCGACGGCGCAAGCGCGACTTGCATCGAGGCGGAAACCGCGGTGATCGGCGGACATTCGATCGACGATCCCGAGCCGAAGTTCGGTTTGGCGGTGACCGGTCTCGTCCATCCCCAGCGGATGGTGCGTAACACGGGCGCGGCCCCCGGATGCGAGCTCGTTCTGACCAAGCCGCTCGGCATGGGGATCATCTCCAGCGGTGTGAAGGAGGAGAAGACGAGCGAGGCGACGGCGCGAGAAGCGATCGAGGTCATGTCGCAGCTCAACCGCGGCGCATCGGAGGCGATGCTCGAGGTGGGCGTCTCCGCCGCCACCGACGTCACCGGTTTCGGTTTGATCGGGCACCTGCTCGAGATGTTGAAGGATCGGCTGTCGGCGGAGCTGCGCTTCGAGTCGATCCCGGTACTGGAG
>JBOGWY010000270.1:0-8456 GCA_050694015.1 Actinomycetota bacterium
GCCCCCAGGATGACGATCGATGAAGGGACCTCTTTGGCCTCGATCGCCTCTCGGTTGGTCCAGAAGTCGATGCGGTCCAGTCCTTCTATCGGAGGCACGGCCGGCTCCGTCCCGGTAGCGATGACGATGCCTCGCCGCGCGGCGAAGATCTGCCCATTCACTTCGACCCGTTTCGGCCCGACGAGCTTGGCATCGCCGCGCACGAAGGTCTCGCCCTTGCCTTCGTGTCTTTCCACCGCGATCTCGTCGTTCCAGTCCGCGGTGGCGTCGCGGACCTTGCGCGTAACCGGTATCCACTCCGGATCGATCTGGCCGTGTCCTGCAAGGCCCGTGGCGCGGGCCGCTTCCGCAAGACTGTTACCGGCCCGCACCATGATCTTCGATGGGATGCATCCCCAGTAGGGACACTCGCCACCCACCAGCTTGCGCTCGATGGCGAGCACGTCCAGTCCCGCCTCTGCCACCCTGCCGGCGACTTCCTCGCCGCCGACTCCCATACCGATGACGATCACGTCGTGTTCTGTCACGATGTTTCTCCTCACTATGTCGACGGGTACACGCGACTCCGCGCGGCACGCTTCTCCGCGATCTGCTTGGCGTTCTCGAGATGTCTCCGAACCTCACGGTCGAACAACGGCTTGATCCACAGCCGATCGACGAGCCAGTGGCGTGAGCCGCGTCCGGCGAAACTGCCGTCATACGCGAGCCGCGTCCGGTCGCGCTCTATCTCCTCGAATACGATCTCTTCCTGCACCGACTTCAGCGGGCCCTCGAGCCAGCGGTATCCGATCTTGTACGGGCGATTCAGCTCGACCAGTTCGACGGTGCGAACGGTCTTGCCACCTGTCTCCGTGACGAACTCGACCACATGTTGAGTTTCGCTTCGTTTCTCGATGATCCGACCTGCGGAGGCGACGACTTCGAAACAGAGCTCGCGGGGAGCGTGGATCTCGACGTGCTGGGTGCGCAATCGGATCGCCACTACGTCGGTCCTCCTAGTACGTCATCGTGTGTGCCCATTGATGCAAGACTGACTGATACGAACGAGGGTGGAGTGATGCCATTACCAGCACTGTCAGCACGCTGACACCTTGAACGCGTCGAACGTCCGGGAGGTTGATCTATGTGGGTTGAGATTGCGCCGGGCGCGGAAGACATGCCGCACATCCTTGCCAGCCATTCGATCCATCCGGAGGCGCTCGAGGCGCATCTGACGCTATATCGAACGATCATGTTCGGTCCGTCGCCTCTCAGTCGTAGCGAACGTGAAGCGATCGCAGTTGCCGTCTCCGCCGCCAACGACTGCCATTACTGAGTGGTTCAGCACGGCGAGGCGCTCGCCCGCGAATCGGGCGATCCCTCGCTTCCCGAGACGGTCGTCTCGGGACGATGGGACGAGCTCTCCGTTCGAATGGCGGCACTGTGCACATATGCGATCAAGCTGACCCGGACCCCGCACGCGATGCGCGAGAAGGATGTCGACGGTCTCCGCAGGGCGAGGTTCGACGATCGTGCGATCGTGGATGCGAACCAGGTCGCCTCCTATTTCAACTATGTGAATCGAGTCGCGGACGGGCTCGGTGTCGAGCTCGAAGAGCAGTGGCCGCAAGGGTTGAAGGAGCCACGCTCCTATCGACTGAGCGCCGACTGGCCCAGATGAGATAGCGAACAGGCTTTCCATCTCGACTGCTTCGGCGCACTCCACGACCGACATTGTCGTCGTGCTGACACAGCGCCGGATCGTCCCCGTGAGATGGCGTTTCATCAGATATGGCAATCACCGTCGGATCACCGGCGTCCTCTTAAGCGCTGATGTCGGGTCAACACGAGGATTTCCTTGCTGCGACACTTCCCGCTCTCGATCATGTCTACAACCTCGCCCGCCGCTTGAGTCGCGACGTCGATCAGGTCCAGGACATCGTGCAGGAGACATACGTGAAAGCGTTCGAGGCATGGATCGACGGTCGGCGACCGCGCAAGGTCGACCCGTGGATCACCACGATCTGCCTCAACGTGGGTCGAAGCTTGTGGAGGCGAGCATCGAACCAGCGCGAGGTCGTGACCGCGCCGGACCCAACGGTTGAAGCGGATCTCGATGTCGCCGAGGAAGCGATGCGAGCCTTGCAGGCCGGCGTTGTCCACGACGCGCTCTGGTCGCTATCGGAACAACAACGGATCGCGATCGTTCTGATGGACCTGAACGGTTTCACCGCGTCCGAGGTCGCGACCATGACGCGTACCCCGCGTGGCACCGTTCTTTCTCGCGTGCATCGCGGGCGCAAGAAGCTCGCCGAGTTGCTGGGAAGCCAGGTGGTCGTCCGTGACACATGATTCGGAGAAACAGGCAGCGTCTTATCTTGGAGGCGAGATGTCGACCCGTCGACGGGTCGCGTTCGAGCAACACATCCTCGAGTGCGAAGACTGTTGGCGAGAAGTCGCCGCCGGTCGCACCGGTCGCGCGATAGGGGAGTCTGCACGAGAGCTCGCGCCCCAGTCGCTTCGAGAGTTGGTGCGTGCCTCGGTGGCGGCAACACCGGTGCCTCGGCGCGGTCGCCGGTGGGCGCTCGCCGCCGCCGCGACCCTGCTGACGGGCACCGTCGCAGCGGTTGGCATCACGTCATCCCTGACGACCCCCGGGCAGCCGCGGGAGCTTCGTACGTTGCTCTCGAACTTCGAGGGCGAACGAGCCTTCACGCGCAGCGAACCATCGTTGCCCAAGCGCCTCGGTGATCTGCGTCTGCGCGGGGCAGATGTGGGCCGCGTCGGTTCTCTCGAGGTGGTTGCCCACCGCTACACCGACGCAGCGGGGCACGTGGTGGTGGTCTACCAGGCGGACGACGAATTTCCCGTCGCGGCCGGCGCGAGCCACGACCCAACCGAGGCGACATGGACCGCGACCATCGATGGCATGCATGTCTTCTGTTCCGACAAACCGATCCCGTCTCTAGTCGTGGGAGACGACGCGCCGGAGGTCGAGCTGGCTGCTCAGGAGTTGGGGCTGAAATGACCGCGCCGGAGCACACGGCGCGGTCCAGAACGGGCATCGGTGCCGGGATCCTCGCCGGCGTCGTCGGTCTGTTCTGCTGCGTCGGCCCCAGCGTAGCGGCGCTGGTGGGCATCACATCGGCAGCCGTCGCCGTGGATCTCGCGAACGATCTCTATCGTGAGTGGAGCTGGGCGTTCAGGGGGGCCGGAGCGCTGACCGCAGCGGCGGCGATCGCCATCGTGGCGCGGCGCCAGCGAAGATGCTCGACCATCCCGCTCGCCGGCTCAAGATTCGTGGCCATCGTCCTGGTCACAGCTATCGCGACCTACGGAGCGCTGTATGCAGCGACGACATGGCTCGGCGACCGCGCCGTCGGCACGACCGCGACGTCGAGCCCAATCCCCGCGATCATCGCCACCGGAGCAACGATCGCAGAACGCGTCGACTCGGCTCGACGTCAGCTGCGGGTGCATTACCCCCACGTTGACATCGACGTGCAGTTCGCCGGTCGTGGCGGCGTCGCAGCGAGCGTCGTGTGGTGGGACGATCTGCCGTCGGGCACCGGCGGCGACTACGCAGCCGTCATCCAGCGACGGGTCGATGGTTCGCGGGAGGCGGGGATCGTATTCCTGCAGGCGGTGGCCAAGGCGGTGCCGTCGATGACCTCGTTCAGCCTCTTCGAGGACCGCAGCATCATGCCGATCTGGTCGCGCGACCAGATCCTGGGTATCGGGACCCGCGTGCGATGCGGGATTTCAAGACCTACTCGGCGTTCCAGAAGAGCGCGAGACACGTCGGTGGCTACCTGTCGATCGTGTCCTCGCTTCGGGACGGCGCTCGTCGTGATTGAGTTCCTGTTTCCTAGAAGTGATACCGCGGTCGTCGCCCAGGCCGTGATGACCGCGATCGTGGTGCCGATCGTGCTGGTTAGGTTGATACGGCGGCGGCGGACGGATCTTGTGTGGTTCGTTGCCGGTGTGATCACGATCTGGGTTGCCCTCATGGGCCTGCGCACACTTCACTGACACAGTTCCTCGGACGAGCACAACTCACCGTCGGGGTTACGGCGCCCGGCTGCACGTCTGTGCCATCCCTGACAATCTCGGAGGACGCAGGCGCCCTGAGTGGTTGGAACTTGCGTCCGCGCCCGGAGCGTTCACGCGCGGGACGGCAATCAGCCGCAGGACATGTACGTCCTAAAGGACGAAACCGCCCCGTCCGCCCCGGGTAGGGCGCAGCCCGTGAAGGACGGTGTTGCATGGCCAAGGATCGGGACGCCGCCCGCAGCGCCAGAGCTGTGAAAGCGCGCGCTAGGGCTCGTGCACGCCGGGTCGCAGTTGTGCAGAGAGCGCTGTGGGCCACCCTCGCCGTCGTCGTGATCGCACTCGTCGGCGTCGTCGCCGTTCGGTCGTCGGGCGGCGGCCCCTCGGTCGGCGGCAGCGCGGCGATCGGAGCCCCGGCCCCCGACATCGAGATGACGGATTTCGACGGCACGCGGTTCTCGTTGGCGGACTACGAAGGTCGGCCCCTCGTACTCAACTTCTGGGCGTCATGGTGCCCGAATTGCGTCGCGGAGATGCCCGACTTCGAGAAGGTCTTTCAGGCCACCGACGGAGAGGTCGCATTCCTCGGCGTCAATCAGAGCGACGCGCGCGAGCCGGCCGAGGATCTCGCGCATCGGACCGGGGTCACCTACCGGCTTGCGGAGGATCCGAACGGACGAGTGTTCCAAGCTTTCGGCGGCGCCGGGATGCCGACGACGGTGTTCATTGACGACGACGGCCGGCTCGTCGACGTCGTCGTCGGGCAACTCTCGGCGGGCCAGCTGAGCGAATACATCCGCGACAGTTTCGGCGTGGCCGTCGATGCCTGACGGCATCGTCGGCGACGAGGAGGTCTCAAAGGTACCGGCGCGCCGAGTATCGGTCATCGTCGCGCTGGGGGTGGCCGTCGTCGTCGGTATCTCGGCGCTGGTGGTGCTTCTCAACCGAGAGAACCCCGGCACCGATTCACTAACGGGGGAGGGGCGTGCAGGCGATCTCCTCAACCGCTCCGGTCAGCGGCCGCCGTCGCGGTCGCTCGACGTCGTTCCGGGAGCCGACGATCCGGACCCCCTGGTCGATCCCGACGACATCATCTCGGGGGGCCCGCCTCCGGACGGGATCCCTCCCCTCGACGAGCCGAAGTTCGAGACGGCGAACGAGATCGATTGGATCGAGCCACAGGAGCCAGTGATCGTCCTCGAGGTGAAGGGAGAGACGCGCGCGTATCCGCTGCAGATCATGACGTGGCATGAGATCGTTAACGACACGGTCGGCGGTCTCCCGGTCACCGTGACCTTCTGCCCGTTGTGCAACACCGCGTACGCGTTCGTTCGTCCCGAGGTCAACGGGAAGCTCACGACCTTCGGTACATCGGGCAAGCTCTACAACTCGAACCTCGTCATGTACGACCGCGCGACCGAGTCGCTATGGCCCCAGGCCCAGGGGCAGGCGGTCATCGGTCCGTTGACCGGATCCGTACTCGAGAGGGTCCCCGCGCAGATCGTCTCGTGGGCCGATTTCAGCGACGCCTTCCCGGCAGGCTTGGTCCTGTCGCGAGACACCGGCTTCGACCGAAGCTACGGGACGAATCCCTATCCCGGCTACGACGACGTCGACACCCCTCCCTTCCTGTTCGAAGGCGAGGTCGACGGACGCTTGGCTGCGGTGGAACGGATCCTCGGAGTCGAGGTGCGAAACGACGTCATCGCGTTCCCTTACGACGAACTACGCCGCGTCGCCCGCGATGACGTTGCTGCAGTGAACGAGACGATAGCCACCGACCTGGTCGTGGTGTTCTGGAGGGCCGGGACGGTGTCGGCCCTCGACGAGGACCAGATCGCGGACTCCGAGGATGTCGGAGCGTCGGTCGCCTTCTTACGTCGTCGCGGCGGTCGCCCGCTCACTTTCGAGGTGCGCGACGGCACGATCCGTGATGTCGAGACGTCGAGCGCATGGAACATGTTCGGGAAGGCGACAAGCGGCCCGCTCGAGGGAGCCACGCTGCGCGACGTCGATTACCACGATTCCTTCTGGTTCGACTGGGCCGCGTTCCATCCCGACACCGACGTGTGGTCGGCATCGGGATAGAAGTTAACTAACTACTCGACAACTTCGATCGTCCCCAGCATCCCAACCGTCTCATGCGGGATGCAGAAATAGCGATAGGTCCCCGGTACGTCGAACGACATCGTGAACGACTTACCAGGCTTCACGAATCCGGAATTCCACTCGTCCGCGCCGCGTGGGAGTTCGACGTGGGCGGCGTCGGCCGCCCTCGCCTTCGCCGCCGTCGAGGTGTGATCCATCGATGAATCGTTGACCCAGGTGACCTTCCCTCCGACCTGGATCACGACCTCGCTCGGTTCGAACGAGAGGTCGTCCGTCATGCTGATCGTCGCCGACCGTTGCGGTTCGCCCGCAGCTGGATCCGTCTCCTCCGGATCCGCGTCTACGGATCCGCCTGCGTCCAGAGTCGGGGCTGCGTCGCCGGCATCGCCATCTCCTCCGCCGCACGCCCCGAGGACGAGCAGCATCACGATGACGAGGCCGAGAGTCTTTCGCGTCATTGCGGCTCGCAGATCGGCATGAACTGCGGCGTCCCGGCGGTGATCTCCATCCCGTCCATCGGATTGCCGGGAGGGCCGGCGAGGTTGAAATCCCGGACCGGGTAGTGCAGCAGCCAGTGGCCGAACTTGGGGCCCGCACCGACGACCCCGTGCCAGTGATCGAAGCCCGGGGGCACGGCACCCTGGATCGTCGAGCCGGGCGCCTTTACGGACTTCTCGAAGTTGCCTCCCGGGCACTCGCCCGGTATCGCGTAGACCACATAGAGCAATTCGCCCTCGGGGACGTCGTGGGCCCACTCGAATGGCTCCTTGGTCTGGAAGTGCAGACCGACCGCGTAGCCGTCGTCGAGGACCTTCCAGTAGTGGCCCGGGATCGTGTCGAAGTCCCAGTCCTTGCCCCCGAATTCGACCGTGGGCGCGGGGGCGAAGTCATCCGGCAGAGTCTCTTCCGTTACGGTGAAATCGGCGGCGGCTACGGCCGCAGCCGCCGACGACGTGTCGGCCGCGCCTTCATCGTCGTTGGCGCACGCCGTGGCTATGAGCGCCATCGCGATCACACCCAGCATCACGCGGATCGCCGTCCGAGTCCGCGGGGGCCTGCTTCCCAGCGTTGCCGCGCGCGACGAAATGGGATTGTCCATCTTGATCTCCTTCCGTGGGGCCGCCGAGGACAAGGACGCGCCGCGCGATATGTGGTCGCGGCTTTGTCAGCTAGGTGACAGTGCTCGTGTGATCTGACAGGAGAAGGGGGAGGAAAGCTCTCTACACTGTCGTCTACATGACAAGTTTGCTCGGGCGATGGCGCGAGGACACGCCGGTTGGAATGGCTGCATGGGTGGCGCGGTGCGTCGGATTCGCCGAAACCTCCCCGCTCAAGGAGGAGTATCTCGCCGCACTGGCGTCATACCTCGCGGTGCGCGAGTTCGAACGCGGTTCTCCCATATTCCGGCAGGGGGAGCGATCGTCGGGGGTCTGGATCGTCCGCTCCGGCATGATCGAGCTCTACGCCGGGACGGGTCGCCAAAAGGTCGTCGTCCAGCTGCTCCATCCGGGAAGCGTCGACGGCGATATCCAACTGATCCTCGAGATGCCCGTTCCGTATTCGGCACGTGCCGCCGAGCCCTGTCGGTGCCTGTATCTGGACCGCGATGCGTTCGAACGGTTACTCCGAGACCATCCCGCGGTATCTCGTAGGTGGTTATCGAGCGTTGCCGCCAGGGTATCGAGAGGTCAGGAACGACTCCTCGGCATACTCGGCAAGTCACTGCCGCAGCAGATCGCTCTTCTCCTTCTCGATGAAGATTCGGGGGGGCGCGTTCCCCTCCCGCAGCGGACGCTCGCGTCCATGCTCGGGGTTCAGCGACCGTCGCTCAACAAGGTGCTCAAGGACCTCGAGCGGCGTGGCCTTATCACGCTCGGGTACGCGGAGGTTGGCATCCGCGATCGGCCGGGTCTCGAAAAGGTGGCCGCGAGATCACGCTGACGCCGCGCCGATCCAACCGGGCGGTCGCAAAGGGAACCCGAACTCGGCCCCTTGTCAGTCCTTCACAAGGACCAGTACGACCGAGGCCGCGTCCCCGGGGATCTCGGGGGCATCGCCGAGAGAGGCGGTCGATTCCCCGAAGCGTTCCGCGAAGACATCGGCCCGGTAGACGGTCGCTGAGGTCAAGACGCCCGGGTCCAACACAGCGTCGACGTCGGGTGCCGAACCGAAGAAGACACACGCTTTGGGTGACTCCGATACCGTTTCGGGCCCCACCTGCGCCCCCACGCCCCAGCCGATGAATGCTCGTTCCGCCGCGCTACAGGTCACCGGGGGCGTATCTCGTGTCGCGTAGATGCCGATGATCGTGGCGCGCT
>JBOGWY010000271.1:0-13700 GCA_050694015.1 Actinomycetota bacterium
GGGAAGCCCCCCTCCTTGACGAGCGCGGCCATGACGTTGCCGGCGGAGGGATCCCGCTCCGACGGCTTGAGCACGAATGCGTTGCCGCATGCGAGCGCGACGGGGAACATCCACAGCGGCACCATCATCGGGAAGTTGAACGGCGTGATGCCTGCGACCACGCCGAGTGGCTGGCGCAACGAATAGGTATCGACGTCGGACGACACGTTCTCGGAATGGCCGCCCTTCAGCAACGCGGGGATCCCGCACGCGAACTCCACGATCTCGAGGCCGCGCTGGAACTCTCCCTCGGCATCGGCGCGCACCTTGCCGTGCTCGCTGCACACCACATCCAACAGGGCGTCCTTGTTCGCGAGCAAGGCGGCGCGGAAGTCGAACATCAGTTGCGTGCGCAGACTGAGCGGAGCGCGCCGCCACGCTTCGAACGCCGCGGTGGCGTCGGCGACCGCGCCGTCCACGGTTGCCGCGTCGGCGAACGCGACCTCGGCCGTCACCTCGCCGGTGGCCGGATCGAAGACTTCGCCGGAGCGCGCGCTCGGAGATGCGTCCTCTGACCCCGCTATCCAGTGCCCTATGCGCTTCACGGCGCGGCTCCTTCGGCGTCGGCGGCGGCGATCGCCTTGACGAGGATCTGCGTCGCTTCCTGGATCTCGTCGTCGGTCACCGACAACGGCGGCGTAACCCGCATCGTGTTGCCGTAGAGGCCGCCGCGTCCGACCAGCAGGCCTCCGGCGCGGCATTCCTCGAGCACGCGCGCGGCGGTGCCCGGAGCGGGGGAGCCGTCGGGGTCGACCAGTTCGATGCCGATCATGAGGCCCTTGCCGCGGATATCGCCGACGATCCCGTAGCTACCGGCCTCGTCGATCAGTTGTTGCTTCATCCGGGGGCCGAGGCGTGCCGCGTTCGCCTGGAGGTCGTGCTTGAGGAGGTAGTCGAGGTTCGCGAGCGCGCCGGCGCACGACACCGGGTTCCCGCCGAAGGTCGAGATCGAGTTCGCGGTGACAGAGTCCATGACGTCGGGACGCGCGATCACGCCGCCCATCGTGAGCCCGTTGGCGACGCCCTTCGCGAACGTCATCAGCTGCGGGTGCGCGCCGTGGGCGTCGATCCCCCAGAAGTGCTCGCCGGTCCGGCCCCATCCCGTCTGGACCTCGTCGGAGATGAGCAGGATCCCGTACTCGTCGAGGATCTCCTGCATCGCGCCGAAGAGACCGTCGGGCGGCGTGCCGAACCCGCCGACGCCCTGGATCGGCTCGACGATCATGCAGGCGACGTCGCCGGCGGTCGCGGTGTCGATCACGTCGCGCAGGTCGCGGCAGCACGCGTCGATGTACGCGGCGTCGTCGAGGTGCTTGTAGGGGCTGCGGTACATGTAGCCGCCGTGGACGTAGCTCACGGCGAGCGGCGTCAGCGAGCTCGCCGACCATCCCCGGTTTCCGGTGACCGCCACGGTCGCGAACGAGCGACCGTGATAGCTCGCCCGCAGCGCAAGTACCTGGTTGGACCGCCGGTAGGTCGCGGCGAGGAGTAGAGCGGTCTCGTTGGCCTCGGAGCCCGATGCGGTGAAGAACACCTTCGCGTCCGGGATGGGGGAGAGCTCGGCGATCTTCTCTGCGAGTTCGACCTGCGTGCGGATCAGATAGACGGTCGAGGTGTGCAGCAGCTTGCCGACCTGTTCCTGGATCGCGTCGACGATCTCGGAGACGTTGTGGCCCGAGATCGTGGTGAGGATGCCTCCGAAGAAATCGAGGTAGCGGTTGCCCTCCGCGTCCCACACGTGACGCCCTTCGCCGCGGACGAGCTCGATCGGACGTTCGTAATACAGAGCGAGCCAGTTCGGGAGCCGCGCCCGGTGGCGCGCCGCGAGGTCGTCGGTCACGGCACCCACTCTAGGGAGCCTCGGTAACTAGGCGCAACGCGGGTCCGGCTTCCCGGCCGCTCGCCCGGGCTGAACTACCATGCAGCCCCTATGGAGACGACTTCCGGCGGTGACGTCAAAGACTTCGACCTCGTGATCGTCGGCGCGGGGCCCGCCGGGCTCTACGCCGCCTATTACGCCGGGTTCCGGGGTCTGAACGTGGGCCTCATCGACTCGCTCGAGGAGCCCGGGGGCCAGGTCTCGGCGATGTATCCCACGAAGCTGATCTACGACGTGGCCGGGTTCCCGGCGATCCGGGGCCAGGAGCTGGTCGACAACCTGGTCGAGCAGGCGGCTCCGTTCGACCCCACCTACCTTTTGAGCCAGCGCGCCGAGAAGCTCACGCCGACCGACGCCCACGTCGGTATCACCACGCATACGGGCACGGTCGTGCAGGCGAAGGCGATGATCATCACGGGCGGCATCGGCACCTTCAAGCCGCGGCCGTTGCCGCAGGCCGACGGCTTCACCGGCACCGGCATCCTCCATTTCGTGCGCGAGCTCGATCTGCTCGCCGACCTCGACATCGTCATCGTCGGGGGCGGCGACTCCGCGTTCGACTGGGCGCTCAACCTCGAGCCGATCGCCAAGTCGGTACACCTGGTGCACCGGCGCGACCGGTTCCGCGCCCACGAACACACGGTCGCGCAGGTCCAGGATTCGACGGCGACGATCCACACGCCGGCCGAGGTGAGCGCGATCCACGGCGACGGAAAGGTCGAGGCGGTCGAGATCATCACCAAGACAACAAAAGAGACGACAAGACTCGACGCGCAGTGCCTGATCGCGGCGCTCGGCTTCACCGCCGACCTCGGGCCGCTCAAAGAGTGGGGGCTGGAGCTCAGCAACCGGATGATCCTCGTCGATACGAAGATGGCTACGAACGTGCCGCGTATCTTCGCCGCGGGCGACATCGCCGAGTACCCCGGCAAGGTCAAGCTGATCTCGGTCGGCTTCGGTGAGGCCGCGATCGCGGTCAACAACTCGGCGGTCGTGATCGACCCCGACGCGCGTCTGTTCCCCGGCCACTCCTCGGAGACCGGCTAGATGGTGCGGCTGGGCTACAAGGCGTCGGCCGAGCAGTTCGCGCCGCGCGAGTTGCTCGAGTTCTCGGTCAAGGCGGAGGAGATCGGTCTCGACGTCGTCGCGATCTCGGATCACTTCCAGCCGTGGCGGCACCACGGGGGCCATGGCCCGTTCTCGCTCGCGTGGTTGGGCGCGCTGGGGGAGCGGACCCAACGGGTAACGCTCGCAACCAGCGTACTTACCCCGACGTTCCGTTATCACCCGACGGTTGTCGCTCATGCGTTCGCGACGCTCGCGTGCCTGAACCCGGGCCGCGTCGTGCTCGGCATCGGCGCGGGCGAGGCGATGAACGAGCGCCCCGCGATCGGGATCGAGTGGCCGAAGTACAAGGAGCGCGTCGCGCGTCTGCGCGAGTCGGTCGAGCTGATGCGCAAGCTATGGACCGGGGATCGCGTCACCTTCGAGGGCGACTACTACGAGACGATCCTCGCAACGGTCTACGACAAACCCGACGAGCCGATCCCGATCTACATCGCGGCGGGGGGTCCGAAGTCCGCGACGATGGTCGGCGAGCTCGGCGACGGTTTCATCTGCACGAGCGGCAAGGGGGCCGAGCTTTACGAGTCGCTGCTCGCGGCGCTCGGCGACGGCGCGTCGGGGGCCGGCCGCGACGTCGATGGGATCGACAAGATGATCGAGATAAAGGTCTCCTACGACCGCGATGTGGATCGGGCGAAGCGCAACTGCGAGTGGTGGGCCGCGCTGGCGCTATCGGGCGACCAGAAGTCCGGCATCGAGGACCCGATCGAGATGGAGCGTCTCGCCGAGGAGAACAAGGAACGCGCCCACACCCGCTTCATCGTGTCGAACGACCCCGACGAGGTGGTCGACAAGGTCGACACCTACGTGCAACTCGGATTCACGAACCTCGTCTTCCACCACCCCGGCAACGACCAGAACACCGCCCTCGATCTGTTCGCCGAGGACGTCCTGCCGTTGATGCGGAAGCGCTGGGGATGAACCTGTGCGGGTCCTCGTAACGGGAGGCACCGGAAAGCTCGGGGGCCCGCTGCTACCGAAACTCGTCGACGCCGGTCACGATGTCGTCGCGCTCACCAGGCAAGAGGCATCCATCGATGTACCTGTGCGTCAGGTGCGTGGGGATCTGGCTACCGGGCACGGGATCGACGAAGCCGTGCGTGGCGCTGACACCGTTTGCACGCGGCAACGGACGGGTTCGGCGATCGCTACAGCCTTCGGTGGGCGGTCCTCCACCGCTCCGATGTCGACGTCGCCGGAACCACACGACTCCTCGATGCCGCCGGACGGGCCGGCGCGCGTCACTTCATCTTCACCTCGATCGTCGGAGTCGACCGCGTGCCCGGTTTTCCGACGATCTACCGATACTTCAAGCACAAGATCGAGGCCGAGCGACTCGTACGCGAGTCATCGCTCGGGTGGACCATCGTGCGCTTCACTCAGTTCCATCCGCTCCTCGATGAGGTCCTGGAGTGGCAATTCGGGCGACCAGGACCGGTCATGACGCTCGAAACGCTTGGTCAACCGATCGATCCGTCCGATGCTGCCGATGCGCTGGTCGCTCAACTGTCTCAGGCACCCAGCCGTGATGTCGTGGAGATAGGGGGCCCCGAGATCCTCGAGGCGCGCGAGATCACCGACGCATGGAAGTCACACCGCGGCACGGACAGGAAGGTGCGCTTCCTTACGCCACCCGGAAAGATGGGACGCGCTTTGAGCGGGGGAGCCCTAACTACACCGGACAACATGGCCGGACGTGTCACGTGGACGGAGTGGCTCGCGCGCACGTACTCCTAAGACGCCGTTGGTGAAGTCTTGCGGCTACTTCCCAGATCCGTCCAGGACGACGACGAGCTTGCCCTTCGCGCGGCGCTCGGCTATCGCCGTGATCGCTTCGTGCGCGCGTTCGAGTGGGAAGGTCTCGGAGACGTGGGGTCGCACCTTGCCGTCGCGCAGCCACTCGAGCAGCTCGCCGACGAGCTTGCGGTGGAGGTCCGGTTGCCGGCGCATGAAGTCGCCCCAGAAGACGCCGACGATCTCGCAGCCCTTGAGGAGCGTGAGGTTGAGCGGGATCTTCGGCACCTCGCCGCCGGCGAAACCGACCACGAGGTAGCGGCCTTCCCAGCCGATGCCGCGCAGAGCCGGCTCCGCGTACTTGTCGCCGACGGGGTCGTAGATCACATCGGCGCCGTTGCCCCCGGTGAGCGCCTTGATGCGTTCCTTCAGGTCTTCGTCGGTGTAGTTGATCGTTTCGGACGCGCCGTGTTCGCGACAGAGGGTGAGCTTCTCGTCGGTCGAAGCCGCGGCGATCACGCGCGCGCCGAGCAGCGCTCCGATCTCCACGGCGGCCAGCCCGACGCCGCCTGCGGCGCCGAGCACGACGAGGTTTTGGCCTGCCTGCAACTTGCCGCGCTCGACCAACGCGTACTGCGATGTCCCGTACGCGAACATGAATGCCGCGGCGGCGTCGAAAGGCACGCCGTCGGGGATCGGGACGACGACTTCGGCGGCGGCTGCGACCTGCTCCGCGAAACCGCCGAAGCCGGGTGTGGCGAGGACGCGGTCACCGGGCTTCACGTGGTCGACGTTCTTACCGACGGCCTTCACGATGCCCGATAACTCACAGCCGGGCGAGAACGGGAACGGGGGCCGGAACTGGTACTTGCCCTGGATCATGAGCGCGTCGGGGAAGTTCACGCTCGACGCCTTCACGTCGATCACGACCATGCCCGGCGTGGCCTCGGGCGGATCGATCTCCTCGATCGTGAGGCTCTCGGGCGGGCCGAACTCCTTGCAGAGAAGCGCCTTCATGCCGCCTTTATATCGGAGTCATCACCTCGGGGCGGCCGGGTCTTTGACCGTGACGCGGACCAGGTCCGGTTCGCTCTCGTTCCCGGCGTCGTCGACCACCACGAGCGAGAAGACGTGCTCACCGGGTTCCAGTTTTTCGACGGTGACCACCGGCTTGTCCGTCACGATCGCGACGCCGGGGACGAAACGAGCCACCGCTAGCTCAGGCGGGTCCAGATGTATCGGACGATGCGGCCGCCAACGTCGGCGCTGCGCGCCGCGCTCAGCTCGAACGACTGCCCGAACGGCACGGTGCGGGGGGCATCGAGGATCGCCGTCGGAGCTTCTTGGTCCAGCACGATGACCTCGACGAGGTCGGGCTGGCTCTGGTTCCCGGAGTCATCCCCGACAACCAGTTGGAACTGATGGCGACCGGTCGGCAGCGCTGCGCCGGGGGCAACGTCGACAGTGATCTGCGGTGTATCGGTCTCGATGGGTGCTCCCGTAACGAACTGGGCCATGCCGTCCTCCCTCGGTCTTCATCCGGACGCCGCGAGAACATTGTGGTGACAACCAGCGACCGCAACAAGGTCCTTTAGAGACGTCATCGAGGCGAGGGCCGACGGGGGTAGGTTGGCCCCGACGGTCCGAACGAGAGGGAGGTTCGTGATGGCAGACGAGACTCGTCCGCTAGACGACGAGATCAAGCGGACGTGGCGTACCGGTGGTTCGGCGGAGACGACCTCGGTAGCGCTCGCAGACCCGGATAGTGCCGACCCGGATTCGACCGACACGGCCGACGGTACCGACGGCACCGACACGAGCGACTCGAGCGACGCCGACAACACCGACAGCTAGAGCCACGACCCGGCGATCTCCGTGAGCGCGTTAGACCAACTCGCTTCAGACGTCGCGCGCTTCAAGGCGGAGGTCTACGGGAAGCAACCTCAGGTGACCGCAACGGGCCGGGACTACTCTCGGCTCGGGTCACTCGAGGGTTTCGATCACCTCATCAACGAGACCCTGTTGCCGTCGGCCGCGTTCAGGCTCGTGCGCGACGGCACGCCCGTACCGGTGCGCGCCTACACGAAGACGTTCGGTAAGCGGGATCCGATCCGCGTCGCCGATCCGGCTCTCGTCTTCGACTGGTTCGGCGACGGCGCCACGATCATCCTCGAGAGCCTGCATCGCTACTCGCCGCCGTTGCGTGAGTTCTGTCGCGCCCTCGAGGGCGAGCTGCGGCACGCGACGCAGGTCAACGCGTACATCACGCCGCCGGGCGCTCAGGGCTTCGCGACGCACGTCGACTCTCACGACGTCTTCGTCGCGCAGGTGTTCGGCCGCAAGCGGTGGATGGTCTACGGCGCCGACGACGTCGAGGGTGAGCGCGCCCCGCTGATCGAGCGCCATCTCGAGGTCGGAGACTGCCTTTACATCCCCAAGGGTTTCCCCCACGCAGCCGCGACGACCGCGTCGGCGTCCGCGCATCTGACCATCGGGATCCTCCCAACGAAGTGGTCACAGTTCGAGAAGGAGCTGACGTCCCTGTTGCGGGAGCGCGGCGAGGACGTGATCCCTCCCGCCGAGGTCGAGGCGTCGCATCCGCAGGCGATGGCCGGACGGTTGATCGACGAGATGCGAACCAAGCTCGACGAGGTGAGCGAGGACGAGCTCACCCAGCGCCTCGCCCGCGTCTTTGTGACGTCGCGACACCACTCGCTCGGCGGTCAGCTGCAGCGCGTCCTCGACGCGCGCGAGGTCGCCGATCCCGACGAGGTCGTGACGCGCACCGAATGGGCGCGCTTCGACCGCGACGACGAGGTGATCGTGATCCTGCCCGATAGGGAACTGCGCTTCAGCGCCCGCCTCGCCCCGGCCCTCGACGTCATCCTCCAGGACGGCCCTTTCCGTGTCATCGACCTCAAGCCGCATCTCGACGAGGACGAGCGACGCGCGATGGTGGCGCGGCTGCTCAAGGAAGGCCTGTTGGAACTTACGTGAGGGTTCCATCATGCTCGTCCGTCTCGTCGGCGCTGGGCGAACCCATTTCGGGCACCGCGTCGCAGGTGCGGCGGTGGCTGCTGATCGAGGATCCGGGTCCGTGGGGTTACGACGCGCTCGCGCACAACGGAGTGCCGCGTCCGCTCCTCGACCAGTTGCGTGCGTGGGCCCGGACCGTATCGACGCGTCCCATCCTGATCCGGCGAGGGCCGACGCGCACTAAAGGCGCACGCACCATCTATCTCGCGAGTTCCCTGCCCGGCAACCAGTGGATCTCCGAGACCTCATCGGACGATCTCGACGCGATCCTCGCGGTGGACAACGAATCGTTCACGTCCGGGAACGTCCCCGGGCGGCGGGTCGAGAGGCTGTACCTGGTCTGCACCCACGGCCGTCACGATCGCTGCTGTTCGGTCCGCGGCAATCCCGTGTCGCGCGTGATGTGCGCGGAGAAGACCGATGCCAGTTGGGAGTGCTCCCACATCGGTGGCGACCGCTTTGCTGCGAACGTCCTCTGTCTTCCCGGCGGCGCGTACTTCGGGCGGGTTCCGAAGGAGGACGCCGTGCGGGTCACCGACGACTACGAGAGCGGCACGCTGGACCTCGAGTACTTCCGGGGCTGGAGCTCGTGGCCGTTCGCGGTACAGGCCGCGGAGATCGCGGCTCGCGAGCAGCTCGACCTGACGCGCATCGAAGACGTCACGCCCGATACGTGGGAGAAGACCGCGGACTCCGAGCTGAGCGTGCGCCTTTCGACGACCAAGTTCGGCCCGCTCGACGTGAAGGTGCGCCTGCGCTCGAGTCCGGACGAGTTCTACCTGACGTGCCGGGCCGAACACCGCTCCCGCCCGAAACTATTCGAGATCGACCCGATCACCGTCTAACTGTTTTGTGAGCACATAGCCGCGTTTTCACGCCTGCGACTGCAGAAGAAATGGGTGCCGACTAGCATCGAAGCAGGCAGAGGTCGGCGCGGCCCCCGGCTACCAACGTGTTCACCCTGTCGATGGTCGTGATGTCGCCGGTCGCGAGCGTGGGGATCTTCACCTGGTTGCGGATCCGTTCGGCGTAATGCGTGAGGAAGTAGGGGTCGTAGCGGGGCCGCATGGCGGCGGTCGTCTGGCCCGCGACGACGCGGATCACGTCGCACCCGTGCTCCTTGAGGGTGTGAGCGATCGCGACCGCGTCCTGCAGCGATGACCCGCCGCGCGCCCAGTCGCTCCCGCTGAGTGCCACACCGAGAGGCCGTTCCGACGGCCACGCCGCGCGCACGGCATCGAACACCTCGAGCGGGTAACGAAGGCGGTCCCCGACCTCGCCGCTGTAGTCGTCGTCCCTCCTGTTCGTCAGCGGCGAGAGGAACGAGGCGAGCAGGTAGCCGTGGCCCATGTGCAGCTCGAGGAGATCAAACGCGGCCCCGGCAGTGCGGCGCGCGGCCATCACGAAATCCTCGATCACGTGCTCCATCCGCTCCCGGTCGATCTCGACGGCGGGCGTGCTGCGCGACGAGTACGTCATCGGGCTGGCGGCGATCGGTGTCCACGCGTGGGGATCGTCGATCGCGACGTCCACGGCACGATCGCGAGGCCGCGTGGAGCCGCGGGGGCCGGAGTGACTGAGCGTGCATGCGACCGCGACGAGCTCGCTGCGACGGATGGCGCGGACCTCGTCCCCCCACGCGTCGGTATGGCCGTCGCTATAGAGCCCGCCGCAACCCGGCGTGATGCGTCCGTGCGCGGAGACCGCGACGGTGTCGGTGAAGATCAGCCCGGCCCCCGACATCGCGATCGCGTCGAACAGCCCTCGGCGCGGGAACCCCTCCACGGAGTCGTAGTAGGGGTCTACCGCCACCGCGACGCGGTTCGGTAGGCGCAGCTTGCCGAGGTCGATCTGCGCGAACGCGGGCGGCGCGGCCAGTTCCCGGCGCCGTACTCGCGTCCGCTGGTCGAACCACCGGTCGACCGCGCCGACGAAGTGCGGATCGCGCACCCGAAGATCGTCGTAGTCGATCCGTCCGCTGCGAGATAACAGATTGAACGCGAACTGCATCGGCTCCATGTCGCGGTAGATCGCGGTGTTCTCGAAGTAGTCCTGGCTCTGGCGGGCCGCGTCCTGGAACCGCTCGACGCGGGGCTTGCGTTCGAGCTGGTACTCGACGAGCGCCGACGGGATGTCGGTCTTCGTCTCGAGCGCGTTCACTAGGGCGATCGAGTCTTCCATCGCGAGCTTCGTGCCCGACCCGATCGAGAAGTGGGCCGTGTGCGCGGCGTCGCCGACGAGCACGATCTTGTCGTGGCTCCACGTCCGGTTCGTCAACGTGAGGAAGTTGATCCACTTCGAGTTGTTGGACACGAGCTTGTGTCCCCGCAGGTCGTCTGCGAAGAGCGCCTCGCAGTACGCGATGCTCGTCGCTTCGTCGGCCTCGTCGAGTCCGGCCTTGCGCCACGAATCCTCGTCGCATTCGACGATGAAAGTGCTCATCGTCCCGGCGAACGGGTACGCGTGCGCCTGGAAGTAGCCGTGTTCGTTGTCGCGGAACGCGAACGTGAAGGAATCGAAGACGCGGTCGGTGCCGAACCAGATGTAGCGCGCCCGCCCCTCTTCGAACCGCGGACGGAACACCTCCGCGTGAGCCCCTCGCACCATGCTGTTGACTCCGTCGGCCGCCACGATGAGGTCGTAGTCTTCGAGCGCGTCGGGGCCCTTTACCTCGGTCTCGAAGTTCAGCGCGACGCCCAGCTCGGCGCAGCGTGCCTGCAAAAGGCCCAGGAGCGTCCGGCGCGCGATGCCCGAGAACACCTGACCCCCGCACCGGATCACCTGGTCCCGATAACGCAGGTCGATCGCGTCCCAGATGATGAAGTCGTCGGTGATCTGCGTGTAGGTCTTGTAGTCGGCCTCGCGGAACGAGGTCAGGCTCCGGTCGGAGAACACCACGCCCCAGCCGTAGGTCGCGCCAGCGGGGTTGCGCTCGAAGACCGCGACGTCCGCATCGGGTTGCGCCTTCTTCAGAAGCAACGAGAAGTACAGACCCGCCGGACCTCCACCGACGACCGCGACCCTCATCCGATCGCCGCCAGGACGTCGGCGAGACGGTCGACCTGCTCGAGCTCGGCGACCGCAGGCATGAGGACGAGCTCCTCGCACCCGGCCTCGGCGTAGCCGCGCACGAACTGCGCGACCGCTTGAGGCGTCGCGAGCATCCCTTCGGCGATGCGCTCCGCGAAGGGTCCCGTAAAGGCGTAGTAGTGGCGCATGTACTCGCGTCCCTGGGCCACATCGTCGTCGTCACCGAGCGCGAAGTAACCCTGCGCCCACAAAGCGGGTTCGCCGACGCGGCCGAGATCACTCCACGCGGTTCGCATCCGCGCGACGGCGCGCTCGAACGTGCGCGGGGGACCGCCCCCGTGGACGTAACCGTCGGCGTAGCGCGCCGCACGGTACAGCGCGGCATCGTTGCCCCCGCCGATGAGGACGCGCGGCCCCCACCCCGAGTCGGTGAGACGCCCGACCTCGTCGCGCTCCCACAACGCGCGCAGGTCTGCGAGCTGCTCGGTCAGGGCGTCGCCGCGACCGCGCGCCGGCGCGCCCGTCGCCGTGTAGTCCTCGACGCGCGCTCCCACACCGAGACCCAGCGTGAAACGGCCGTCCGAGATCGCGTCGATCGTGGCCGCCTCCTTCGCCAGCACCCCGTTGTTACGCAACGGCCCGATGACCACCATCGTGACGAGGCCGATGTTTGTCGTCACCGCGGCCGCTCCGGCCACCGCGGCGATCGGGTCGTAGGACTCGTAGCGCGTGCGATCCACAACCCCGAGGCTCGAGAAGTCCCTCTCGTCGGCACGCTGTGCCCACGCGATCAACGTCTCCGGAGGAGTCCCCGGCACTGCGGTGGGCAGACCGATGCCAACGTTCACGCAGTCAAGTTAGCAAGGAGCTTCGTCGGGTAGCGTGGTCGTGTGGAAACGCCGAACGCGCTCGACTTCCTCGGCCTGGACGCCGAGCTCTCTGACGAAGAGCGGATGATCCGGGACAGCGTGCGGCAATTCGTGAAAGATCGCGTGCTCCCGGACATCGAGAAGTGGTTCGACGTGGGCGAGTTCCCGCATGAGGTCGCCACCGAGCTTGGCTCCCTAGGCCTCCTGGGCATGCATCTCGAGGGTTACGGCTGCGCCGGCACGAACGCGGTCAGTTACGGACTCGCGTGCATGGAGCTCGAAGCGGGCGACTCCGGCTTCCGCAGCTTCGTGTCGGTCCAGGGCAGTCTCGCGATGTTCCCGATCTGGAAGTTTGGGTCGGAGGAGCAGAAGCAGCAGTGGTTACCGAAGATGGCCGCGGGCGAAGCGATCGGATGCTTCGGTCTCACCGAGCCCGATCGCGGCAGCGATCCCGCGAGCATGCGCGCGACCGCCAGGCGCGACGGCGACGACTGGATCCTCAACGGCAACAAGATGTGGATCACCAACGGGGGCATCGCCGACGTCGCCGTGGTGTGGGCCCGCGCGGAAGAAGGTGTGCGAGGTTTCCTCGTCCCGCGCTCTGCGAAGGGGTTCGAGACCCGCGACATCCACCGCAAGCTCTCGCTGCGCGCGTCGGTGACCTCCGAGTTGATCCTCGACGACTGCCGGTTGCCGGCCGACGCCGTGCTGCCGGATGTAACCGGGATGCGCGGTCCGCTGTCGTGTCTGAACGAGGCGCGCTTCGGCATCGTGTGGGGCGCGATGGGGGCCGCGCGCGCGTGCTACGAGGCCGCGCTCGAGTACTCGAAGACGCGCATCCAGTTCGACAAACCGATCGGTGCGTTCCAGCTGACGCAGAAGAAGCTCGTGGACATGCTCGTCGAGATCAACAAGGGCACGCTGCTCGCCCTTCACCTCGGACGTCGCAAGGACGCCGGCACGCTCGACCCGCGTCACGTGAGCCTCGGCAAGCTCAACAACGTGCGCGAGGCGATAGCGATCGCGCGGGAGGCCCGCACGATCCTCGGTGCGAACGGCATCACGCTCGAATACCCGGTGATCCGGCACGCGAACAACCTCGAGTCCGTCCTCACCTACGAGGGCACCAGCGAGATACACACACTGATCCTCGGCGAGGCCATCACGGGTCTCCGCGCGTTCAACTGATGGCGCCGTTCAAAGCCCAGCCGTTCACCGAGGACTGGGATCACTTCCGCTTCGCGGTATCGAACGGCGTTGCGACCGTCACCTTTGATCGTCCCGACAAGCTCAACGCGCTGACGTTCGACGTCTACGCCGACCTGCGCGATCTGCTGGGCGAGCTGCCGCACCGGGAGGACGTCAGCACGCTCGTCATCACGGGGGAGGGGCGGGGGTTCTGCTCCGGCGGCGACGTGCACGAGATCATCGGCGAGCTCCTGAAGATGGACCCCCGCGGGCTGCTGGACTTCACGCGGATGACCGGGTCGGTGGTGCAGGCGATGCGGCAGTGCCCGTTACCGATCATCGCGGCGGTCAACGGCGTCGCGGCCGGTGCGGGGGCCGTGATCGCGCTGGCCGCGGACTTCCGGATCCTGGCCCGCTCGGCGAAGCTCGCGTTCCTGTTCACGAGGGTGGGACTCGCGGGCGCCGACATGGGCTCGGCCTACCTGTTGCCTCGCCTGGTCGGCCTCTCGAAGGCGACCGAATTGCTGATCCTCGGTGACGGCCTCGACGCGGCTGAGGCCGACGCCCTCGGCCTCGCCTACAAGGTGGTGTCCGACGACGACCTGCACGACGAGACCGCCGAGCTGGCGACGCGGTTGGCGACGGGCCCGACGCTCGCCTACTCGAGCACCAAGATGCTGTTGTCGCGGGAGCTCGACATGGACCTCTCCGGCTCGCTCGAACTCGAGGCGACGACCCAGGCGCTATTGATGACGTCCGAAGACCACGCCGAGTTCTACAAAGCGTTCACCGAGGGCCGC
>JBOGWY010000272.1:0-5243 GCA_050694015.1 Actinomycetota bacterium
CGTTCCCACAGGGAGAGACGCGGGCTGAGGCGCGCGCCGACGCGCACTCGGAGGCGCAGGCCTTCTTGACTTTCGCGGCCCCCGCGCCCGGCGATCTGATCCCGGTGCTGGATCTCGAGAGGACCAACGGCTTCCCGTCGGGGCGTTTGATCGTCTGGGCCCAGACGTGGCTCGACTCGGTACGCAGCGCGCTCGGCGTGCAGCCACTGATCTACACCGGTCCGCACTTCTGGGAAACGAACATGGCCGACACGACCACCTTCGCGGAGCAAGGCTTCCCCTTGTGGATCGCGCACTGGACGGGAGAGCCCGCACCGCGTACTCCGGCCGCCAACTGGGCCGGGAACGGGTGGTCGTTCTGGCAATGGACGAACTGCGCCGAGATCCCCGGTATCGACGGCTGCGTCGACGAGGATAAGTTCCCCGGCTCCGATCTCTCGCCGTTCGTCATCCCCGGCGCGCCGGAACCGGAGCCGACCCCGGATCCGGCGGTCCCGCCGTCACCGCAGTCGGCGCCGACGATCTCGGGCAACACCGAGGTCGGAAGCACGCTCACCGCGACGTCGGGAACGTGGAACGGCAGCGAGCCGCTCTCGTACTCGTACGTGTGGTGGCGTTGCGCCTCCGACGGCACCGGATGCGACGAGACGATCGGGACGGCGCCGACCTACGAGCTCGTTCCCGCCGACTTCGGGCATCGCATGAAGGTGACGGTGACCGCGACGAACAGCGCCGGTTCCTCGTCGCAGGATTCCGAGGTGACCGAGGTCGTGACCGACACGACCCCGCCCCAGGCCCCGCGGATGAGAGCACCGCGCCGCGAGGTCACGCTGAGCCCACGCACGACCGTGCGGTGGGACGCCCTCGAGCCGGGGGCCACCTACGACGTGAGGTACCGGAACGCAACGGCACGCTCCGGGTTCGGCGATCACATCGAGGTCGGAACCGGGCTCACTTCCAACCAGATGCGTATCGGGGTCGGGATGGGTACGACGTTCTGCTTCTCCGCTCGCGCGACCGACACCGCGGGGAACGTTTCGGGGTGGTCGCGGGAGCGATGCACGACTACGCCGCTCGACGAACGGAAGTTCCGGGCGCGCGGCGACTGGGACCGGGTCTCGGGGGCCGAGCATTATCTCGGAACGTTGCTCGTGACCACCGATGCCGGGGCGCGCCTCAGCGGGCGTCGCGTACGCATGCGCACGATCGAGCTCGTGGCACGGCGGTGCCCCGGATGCGGCCGCGTGACGGTGTTCCTGAACTCCACGCGGCTCGCCACGATCAGCCTGAGAGCGCGCCGGACGGTGGACAAGCAACGGATCCACGTGACCGGCTTCGGCAGGCTCCGCAGGGGAACGATCAGGATCGTCACCCGCGACGACAAGCCGGTCGGCATCGACGGCGTGGTTTTCCGCCGCTAACGCCCCGTTCCCAAGCGCACGAGCGCGGATATCCGTCTAGAAGTACGCCGAACTACGTACGCCTTCGCGCGGAAGGTTCGACTCAATAACAGTGTTGTGAACGGACACGGCGGCGGGGACGGTTAGGCACACAGAAAGGGCAACGATGCTCGTCAAGATCGCTCGGTTCTCGTACCACCGCCGGTGGCTGATGCTCCTCATCTGGATCGTCGCACTCGTCGGCTTCAACGTCGCTCAATCGACCGTCGGCGGGGACTACTCCACCGACTTCTCGCTCCCCGGTGCCGACTCGCAGAAGGCGTTCGATCTGTTGAACGACCGTTTCCCGCAGGTAGCCGGAGAGACGGCAACGATCGTCTTCAAGGCGGACCAGGGTGTCGTCGACCCCGCCGTCAGGGACGCGATGGAAGGATTGTTCGCCGAGCTCGAAGGTGTCGATCGCGTCGTCGGCGTCGATTCTCCGTACACCGACGAGGGCGCGCGCCAGATATCGCCCGACGGCACTATCGCCTACGCCACGATGCGCTTCGAGTTCGTCCAGGGGGAGCAGGTGCCGATCGAGGTCGGCAAGGAGATCCAGAAGGTCTCGGGCACCGTCGAGGTTGACGGGCTCACCGTCGAACCCGGCGGCAGTGTCGTTCAGTTCTCCGAGTTCGAGGAGCCCGGCGGCGCCGAGGGGATCGGCGTGCTGTTCGCGATCATCATCTTGATCATCGCGTTCGGCTCGGTCCTGGCGATGGGTCTGCCGATCGCCACGGCTCTGTTCGGGATCGGCATCGGCCTCGCATCCGTGATGCTGATCGCCAACTTCGCGAACGTTCCCGAGTTCACGCCGCAACTTGCGTCGATGATCGGTATCGGAGTCGGCATCGACTACGCGCTCTTCATCGTCACGCGCTACCGCTCGCAGCTGCACATGGGTGCCACCCCCGAGCAGGCGACCCTCACGGCGATCTCGACCGCAGGCAAGGCCGTGCTCTTCGCGGGGACGACCGTTGTGATCTCGCTGCTCGGCATCCTGCTGATGGGCTTCGCGTTCGTGGAGGGTCTCGCGATCGGCGGTGCCGCGACCGTTGCCGTCACGATGCTCGCGTCGATCACGCTGCTGCCCGCGCTTCTCGGTTTCGTCGGCACGAACGTCGACCGGTGGCGCATCAAGTTCTTCCATCGCAGTGGCGATTCGGAAGGTCGGATGGCCCATCGCTGGAGTCGGATGATCCAGCGCCGGTCGTGGATCGCCGCGATCATCGGCCTGGCGATCCTCGTCACGATGAGCATCCCTCTGTTCTCGTTGCGTCTCGGCTTCGCCGATGCCAGCGCCGGCTCCACGGAACGCTCGAGTCGTCGTGCCTACGACCTGCTCAGCGAAGGGTTCGGACCCGGCTTCAACGGCCCGCTCCTGCTGGCGACCGAGATCGACTCACCGGCGGACCTCGGCGAGCTCGAACGCGTGGGCGCGGCCCTCGCAGAGACCGAGGGCGTTGCGGGGGTGACGCCTCCGTTCCCCAACCCCGAGGGCGACACCGCGATCATGACCGTGTTCCCGACGACGTCGCCGCAGGACGAGGCGACCAGCGAGCTCGTGCAGACGATCCGAGAAGACGTGTTGCCCGAGGTATCGCCGGATCGCGCGATCTTCGTCGGAGGCCTCACCGCGTCGGTCGAGGACTTCGCGCAAGCGAACGCCGAACGGCTCCCGACATTGATCGCGGTCGTGATCGGTCTGAGCTTCCTCCTGCTGGTGCTCGTCTTCCGATCGATCCTCGTTCCGGTGAAGGCCGCAGTCATGAACCTGCTGTCGATATCGGCTGCGTACGGAGCGATCGTCGCGGTGTTCCAGTGGGGCTGGCTCAAGGAGCAGGTCGGCATCGAGACCAGCGGCCCGATCGAGGCGTGGGTCCCGATGATGCTGTTCACTATCCTGTTCGGGCTCTCGATGGACTACGAGATCTTCCTGCTCTCGCGCATCCGCGAGGAGTACGTGAAGACGGGCAACAACTACGAAGCCGTCGCGAACGGACTCGCGTCGACGGCACGCGTGATCACGGCGGCGGCGGCCATCATGGTCACGTTGTTCCTCGTGTTCCTGTTCGGCTTCGACGAGCGCGCTATCAAGCTGTTCGCGATGGGTCTCGCGGTCGCGATCTTCGTGGACGCGACCATCGTCCGGATGGTGCTCGTGCCGGCCACGATGGAGCTGCTCGGCGAAGCGAACTGGTGGCTGCCGAAGTGGCTCGACCGGATCCTGCCCCGCATCAGTATCGAGGGCGACGAGGAAACGGATGAGGAAATCGATCGAGTGATCGAGCTCGACGCCGAGCCCGAACGGGTGTCGTAGGTCTAAACGAGCTCAGACAGCACGAGCTCGTTCATCTACGGGTGTCCAGTGTTTAGGGTCGGCGTCGTATGAGCGTAGTCACGTTCGACGAGGTCTGGAAGGTCTTCAAAGACGGGACCGAAGCGATCCGGTCGCTGTCGCTCGAGGTGAACGACGGCGAATTCTTCGTCTTCCTCGGGCCCTCCGGTAGCGGCAAGACCACACTGTTACGCGCGGTCGCGGGCCTCGAAGACCTGACGAGCGGACGTATCCTCCTCGACGGCAAGGAGATCTCGGAGAAACCTCCGAAGGAACGCGACGTCGCGATGGTCTTCCAGACCTACTCGCTCTATCCCCACATGAACGTGTACGACAACATGGCGTTCGGCGTGCAGTCACGGCGCATGCCGAAGGCCGAGATCGAGGCGCGGGTCATGCGTGCCGCCGAGATCCTCGAGCTCGAGCCATTCCTGAAGAAGAAGCCGAGGGCTCTCTCCGGCGGACAGCAACAGCGGGTCGCGATCGGTCGCGCGATCGCCCGGGATCCGGCTCTCTTCCTGATGGACGAACCGCTGTCGAACGTCGACATCCGGACGCGGGCCACGATCCGCGGTGAGATCGCGCGCATCCAGAGACGGATCGGTGTGACGACGCTCTACGTCACACACGATCAGACCGAGGCGCTCACGCTCGGCGATCGGATCGGTGTGCTGCGCGAGGGCAGGCTCGTGCAGGTCGCCCCACCCCAGGATCTGTATCGGTCGCCGAGCACTCTCTTCGTCGCGGGATTCGTGGGATCGCCGCCGATGAACCTCGCCGAAGCGACGCTCGAGGAAACCGACGGTGAGTTCTTCGTTCGCTTCGGCGGGCATCGGCTGCGTGTCGGCGGGTCGTCGAGCGAGATCGACGATCACCTTCGGCGTTACGCATGGCGTCAGGTCGTCATCGGTATCAGACCCGAGAACCTGACCAACGTCGACCGTGACCCGGAGGCGCAACGACTTCGCGTCGAGGTCGCGCGGCGCGAGATCGTGGGCCCACACGTTCACCTTTACTTCGTGGTCGACGCGCCGCTGTTGCTGAGCGAGGACCCGCGCAGGGCCGGGAGCGAAGCGGCCCTCGACGGCGGCCTCCCGGTCGAGCGGGAGAACCTGTGGCTGGCGCAGGTGACCGCCTCGCCCGCCGATGTCGGCGACGTCGTGGAGCTGGCGGTGCGCTCCGATCGTCTGAACGTCTTCGATCCGCGGACGGGCGACGTCATCCCGAACTGAATCTCTACCCGAGACCGCGGCTCCTGGCCTCGGCCATGAAGTCGTCGTGCGCGAGCGCTCCGGCGAACGCTGTCGGCGCCCGCACCGACAGCGACGCGTACAGGCACGCGTATGAGAGGGCGTCTCGCAGCGAGCGGCCCTCGGAGCCAGCCCACACGAACGCCGCGGCGAACACGTCGCCGGCACCGGTCGCGTCCACAACCGCGACATCGGGCGCGTCGACGACCTCGATCG
>JBOGWY010000273.1:0-8517 GCA_050694015.1 Actinomycetota bacterium
CGGCCGCCGCGGCGGCCGGCGAGCGCGTGTGGCGCATGCCGATCTACGACGACTACAAGGAGTCGCTTGCGTCGGACGTCGCCGACACGAAGAACTCCGGCCCGCGCTGGGGCAGTCCGATCATCGGTGCGATCTACCTGAAACCGCACGTCAAGAAAGGGATCCCGTGGGCGCACCTGGACATCGCGGGCGCCGACTGGGCCGAGAAGGGCCACGAGGAAGGACCAAAAGGTGCAACCGGCGCAGGAACGAGAACACTCATCCACTGGATCGAAAGGAGAGGGGCAAGTGGCGGTGACCGATAGCGGCGACCTGCACAACATCGTCAGACTTCCCGGCGAGGGGCCCGCGCCGGAGCCGCCGGCGCGCCCCACCCCTCCCGGCCGCCTACACGGCATCGCGATCGCGACCATGGGCATCTCGGCGATCGTCGGGGTCGCTGGTTTCATGGCCTTCATCACGATCACGTGGCCCCAAGACATGAGCAGGTACGTCATCGGAGTCTCGCTCGTCGCCGGCGTCGTCTTCCTCGCGAGTGCATCGATCGCGGTCTTCTCCGCAGCGCGCGACACCTATAGGAACGGATCCGTTCACACCGTCGACGACTAGTCTTCGTCTATGGAGATCGAAGGGCATCCGACGCAGGACCTGCTCGAGGAGCTCGAACGCCGCGGCGCGATCCGTGTGATGGGGTCCTCGGCGGGGCCGCGGGTTGACACGTTGCGTTTCATCACCGAACAGACCGGAGACGTGCCCGGGCTGTGGCTGTTCCTCCCCCGTGAGGTGTTCCTCACGGGGATGGACGAGCCTCTCCCCTAACGCTCCCGTGACGCTCTCGCCCGAGGACTTCCGGCGCGCGCTGAGCCGTTTCGCCAGCGGCGTGACCGTCGTTACCGTCGAGGACGAACGTCCCCACGGCATGACCGCGTCGGCGTTCGCGTCGGTGTCACTCGAGCCGCCTCTCGTGCTGGTGTGCCTCGATCACGGCTCCAGGACGCGCGCATTGTTGCTCGAGAAAGAGTCCTTCGCCATCAACGTCTTGAGCAACGCGCAGGAAGACGTAGCGCGCGCGTTCTCGAAACGCGGCACGAAGCCATTCGACTCGCTGTCGCATCACAAGGGCGAGACGGGCAACCCGCTGCTCGACGGAGCTCTCGCATGGCTCGAGTGCAACCTCCACGAGGTTGTGACCATGGGCGACCACGACCTCGTGGTCGGTGAGGTCGTGAGCGCCGCCGCGGCCGACGGCGACCCCCTCCTCTACTTCGATCAGCTCTACCGATCGCTCAGAGATCTCTGATCTCCAGGACGTCGCCGGTCCCTATCGTCGCGAGCGCTCCGGCGGCCATCTCGATCGTGTGATGGGTTCCTCGCACCCAGTGCGACATCCGTCTCGGTCTCATCTCTCTGATCACGTGCAGGACCCTCCCCGTGACGTCGCAGAACGCGACGTCGATCGCGACGCGCAGCCCGAAGCTGTGCACCTGGGGCGCGCGGGGCAGGACCAGGGCGTCGCGGGGGCCGAGCGGCGGTGCGCCGATCAGACCCTTCATCCGCTCGCGGGGGCCGGCGGCGAGGTGCACGTTGACCGCCACGACACGAGCGCCGGGTCCCATGATGGTGGCCATCCGGGTAGGTTGACCGGCGCTCGCGCGGGTATGCAGTGGGCGGAATCATTGACACGGGAGGTGGGTGGCAGTGCAGAAATGGGAGTACGCGACGGTGCCCCTGATCTCGCACGCTCTTCAGGAGATCCTGAACCAGTGGGGCGAAGAGGGATGGGAGCTCGTTCAGGTGGTCGAGAGCCAGTCGACCGGGACGACCGGCTACCTGAAGCGTCCTAAAGACTCGAAGTCAGACGACGAGCAATAACGAAGGTTTTGACATTCCAGCTCGCTCAGCGAGCTAGATCGTCCAAACCTTGCTACCTAGTGTCATGGATGGCCCGGACCAAAGCGAAGCCGAGATGGGATACCGGGTCGACGATCGGGCGATCATCAACCGGCGTCTGGCCGCGTCCGCCTTCCGACCGAACCGGCTTCGGCGCGACGAGCCCACCCATGACGACGACAGCGGGTGGGTTCTCATGATCGGGGACGAGAAGCCGGAGGACTTCGGCGAACCGTCGCGATGGGCCGCGACCCAACTGGGTTACGTCACCGACCTGTATCCCGAACTCGAAGACGTGTTCAGACGGGGTGAACCGGGCGACATCTGGGAGTGGGACGAAAGCCTCCGTCGTTACCGGCGTGTCGACGAGTGACGTTTCGTTGATCCTTCTCGCATAGCGAGAGCGATGGTCGAAACATCCGGTCAGTCCGGTTCCCACAGGCCGCGGCGGCCCCCGCTCTTTCTCAGTAGCCGAACATCGGTGAGTGTGACGCCCCGTTCGGTGCCCTTGACCATGTCGTAGATCGTCAGTCCCGCGACCGCCGCGGCCGTCATCGCTTCCATCTCGACGCCGGTGCGCTCTGTGGTGCGGACGGTCACCGTCACCGTGATGCCGTCGTCGACGACGTCGAAGCCCACGTCGATGCCTCCGATCGCGATCGGATGGCACAAAGGGATCAGCTCGGAGGTCTTCTTCGCCGCCATGATCGCCGCTATCCGAGCTACCTCCAGCGCGTCCCCCTTGTCGAGGGAACGTTCGGTGACGAGAGCGCGGGTCTCCGGCGACATCCGTACGAGGCAGCTCGCGACGGCTTCCCGATCGGTGACCGACTTCTGAGTGACGTCGACCATGCGAGCCTCGCGCTCGGGATGCACTGTCATTGGAACCGGTCGACGACCTTGATCAGGTACTCCTTGAAGGGGCCGGACAGGTCGTCGCGCCGCAACGCGAGCTCGACGGTCGTCCGTAGGTAGTCGAGCTTCTTGCCGACGTCGTAGATCGGGCCGTCGTGCACGTATGCGTAGACCGGCTCCTCCTTCGCGAGCAGCTTGATCGCGTCGGTGAGCTGGATCTCGTTGCCGACGCCGCGCGGGGTGCGTTCGATCGCGTCGAAGATCGACGGCGTGAAGAGGTAACGACCGCGTGCACCGAGATTCGAAGGTGCCTCTTCTACCGACGGTTTCTCGATCATGTCGACGAGACGGCGGGCCGAGCCGGAGGCCTCCTCGACCTGCACGATCCCGTACGACGACACGGTCTCGGGAGGCACCTTCTGCACCATCAGCACGCTGGCGTTCTCGCGCTCGTACACCTCCGCGAGCCCGGCGAGCAACGGGCGCTCGTCGCCGATCGGCTCGGGAACGATCTCGTCACCAACGAGCACGTAGAAGGGTTCGTCGCCGACGTGCTCGCGCGCCATCAGAACCGCGTGCCCGAAGCCGAGCGGTTGCTTCTGCCGGACGTAATGGAACGTCGCGAGGTCCGCTATCGCTCGGACCTCCTCGAGCATCTCGGTCTTGCCGCTCTTCTCGAGATGGAACTCGAGCTCGAGCGAGCGGTCGAAGTGGTCCTCGAGCGTCATCTTGCCGCGGCCGCTGATCACGAGGATGTCGTCCACCCCGGCCCGAACGGCCTCCTCCGCGACGTATTGAATGCCCGGCTTGTCGACGACCGGGATCATCTCTTTGGGCTGCGATTTCGTCGCGGGCAAGAACCGGGTGCCGAGCCCTGCGGCGGGGATGACCGCCTTACGTACCGTCATGCCGCCCAGACTAAGTGGTGAGCTTGCCTCTCATTTCACGAGCTTGAGCTTCTCGGCCACCGCCACGCGGTCGCGGCCCAGTTGCTTGGCCCGATACATCGCCCGGTCGGCCGATTCCACGAGCGCACGGAACGTGTCGCCGTGCTCCGGGTACGAGGAGATGCCGATCGACACCGTCAGGTTGAGTGGAGTCTCGCTGCCGTCGCCGAAGGGATCGTTCTTGATGGTCTCGCGGATCTTCTCGGCCGTGGTGATCGCACCCGCCGTATCGGTCTCCGAGAGCAGGCAGATGAACTCTTCGCCGCCGTAACGGGCGAAGGTGTCGACCTCACGGAGGGCCGCCGTCACTCGCTGTGAGAACTCCACCAGGATGGCGTCGCCGCGCTGGTGACCGTGGGTGTCGTTGACCTGTTTGAAGTTGTCGAGGTCGAGCATCAGGACGCTGAAGTTACGGTGGAAGCGCGTCGCCGTTGCCAGCACCTGGCGGAACTGCATCTGGAAGAAGCGGCGGTTCCATGTTCCGGTCAGACCGTCCGTCAGTGACAGGCGTTGCGCCTCCTCGTGCAGCAACACGTTCTCGATCGCGACCCCACACTGTTCGGTGAGGAAGGTGACCATCTCGGTGTCTTCGTCGGTGAAGTGCTTGCGTGGGTCGTGGCGGTAGGCACTGAGCACCGCGACGATCCGATCCTGGCTGTAGAGCGGGGTCGCGAGGGCGACCGGGAACGAAGGCTCGCGGCGAGCGAAGCGCGGCATCCCCTGGAGCGGCGACGGCGGGGGGACGACGAGCGGCGTGGCGCGCTCGGCGACGAAGCCGACGAGGCCCTCACCCATCTTCAATCGCGGCAAGCTCTTGATCTCGGTGCCGCGCGCGATCGACGCGTAAAGCTCGTCCCGAGTCGGGGTGAAGCTCCACAGGATCGCGACATCTGCTTCGACCGCGTCGGCGGCAGTGTTCACGACCGATTGCAGCATCTGCTTCATGTCGTGGGTCGAGCGCAGCGTCTCTCCTACGCGCCGGACCGCGCGCTGCAGCTGGTCGCGCGAGTACGAAAGTTGGTTCACCGTATCGGCCAGACGTCCGGTCATGTCGTTGAACGCGAGTGCGAGCTGCCCCACCTCGTCCTTGGAGCGCACCGGGATCCGGTGATCGAAGCGACCTTCCGCGATCGCCATCGCTCCTTCGGCGAGCTCCTCGAGAGGCTGGCTGATGAGCCGCGCCAGCAGATACGCGAGCGCGGTGGTTCCGAGCAGAGCCAGCGCGAGCAGGATCAAGAGCGAAGTGAGCACGCGGCGCGACGACGATTCGATCGGAGCCGAGGGGGTCGACGAAACGACGCCGACGTTGCCGTCGAGGCGGGCTGCGGCGGCCTTGGCCGGTTCGCCGATGTCGGCTTCGAAATCCTCGTCGAAGTCGACGGAGATGCGGATCGGCTCGCGCAACGGAGCCGTCGAGGCGATCACACGTCCGTTCGCGACGATGGAAAGGTCCGCGCCCGAGCGCGACGACGCGAGCAGCATGTCCTCGTCGAGCCAGAAGCCACCCACCATGTTCCCGACGAGACCTGATCCGGCGATCCGGATCCGGATGATCGGCGTGCGGTGGTACCCCGCGCCTACCAGGCCGCCCGGTCTCGCGAGCTCCGCGGAGCCCGGCGGCTTGAAACCGTCGACGAAGTGCGCCGGCTTCGTCGCCGACGCGAGCACGCCGTTCTTGCGGTCGGTAACGACGAGGAAGTCGATGTCGGTCGTCTGATCGAGTTGCCGCTGGAGGAAGTCCTCGAGCGGGCCACGACCGCCGTCCTGTAGCAACCTCGGGAACGACTCTTCGTCGACCGCGTTCTGGGTGCGGCGCAGCATCACCTCGCTGCGGCTGTTGTACAGAGACACCGTCGCGTCGAGCGCGGGCCGTAATGAGATGACGGCGCGCTCGCCGATCTCCTCACCGAGGACGCGTTGAACGACGAACCCGGCCGCGGCCAACGGCAGGATCACGATGAGCACGAAGAAAAGCGTCAGCCGCTGTTGGAGAGACATGAACCTCCGATCGCTGCTTGGCTAGCGGCGGACCGCGCCCCCTGGGTTTCGATCACGTCTTTTGCCTAATTTCGGCTACTCCGCCTCGCCACTTTATTCGCGACTCCCCACTGTGGGCCGGTAACAGCGCTCGGTAGTGGAGAATAGGGCTCCCATGCCGATCTATGAATACGCCTGCACCGCATGCGGCGAGCGCACCGAGGCCCGCCAGAGTTTCAGCGATGCCCCGCTCGAGGAATGCCCGAATTGTGGCGGAAAGCTGCGCAAGCTCTACTCACCTGTAGGCATCGTCTTCAAGGGCTCGGGGTTCTATTCAACCGACGCCAAGAAGTCATCGGGCTCATCCAAGTCCGGGGATTCGAAGAGCTCGAAGACCGAGTCGAAATCGGATACCTCGAGCAGCTCCAGCCCCGAATCCTCCAAGAGCGGCTCCGAGAAAAGCGCCTAGCTCCAGATCCCGGAAATGGAAAGGCCCCCGGTTCCCCGGAGGCCTTTTTCGTTCTCGATCGAGCTATCTCGTGATCTTCACCGGCTGCGTGAACTTGGCGACCGACGCCGAGTCCTGGCTCGAGATCTCGGCCTTGAAGACGTACTTGCCCGGCTTCTTGGGGTTGGTGATCACCGGGACGCCCGCCTCCGACGTGCCGTTGATGGTCAGGTCGACGATCAGCGGGTTGCAGGTGTTGTCGCTGGGGTCCGGAGCACCGGAGACGGTCCAGCCGCGGGCGGGGCTGCCGGTGACGCGCAGACGCACCCGGTTGAGCGGTTCGAGGTCCAGGAACCAAACGGAATGGACGCCGGCATCGGCTTCCTCATCGGTGCGATCCTTCTCGAGGAAGCTCGCCGTGACGGTCACGGGAGCGCTGAGCGGGATGGCTCCCGTATCGGGACGGCACGCGAAGCCTGCCTGGATCGTGATCTCCCCACCACCGAGCACATCGTCCTGTTCGATCTCCTCGTCGGAAGCGATGTTGAAGCCCTTGGGGATCCGAGCGGTGAAGAGACCGATCTCCTCGTCCTCCGCGTCGAACTCCATGTGGAAGTCCATGTTGGGGTTGGCCTTCGCCTTGGTATCGGAAAGGGCCATGGTGAACTGCGGGCTGAAGTCGGCGTAGGCGACGCCGGCCATCAACGCAACGGCCAGAAATGCGGCCAGAGCAACGAACGCCTTCTTCATCTGTGACCTCCTGCTGAGGGTGATCCTGGGACGGAGGTTCTCCGCCCCCCTGGCGATTCCTTCTAGGTCGAGGCCGCTTATGCTCCCGCCCAGTGCCCGTCATCCAAGCCGTCGTCCTGGGCGCCGTTCAGGGATTGACGGAGTTCATCCCGATCTCCTCGTCCGGGCATCTCGTGCTCGTGCCCGAGGCTCTCGGATGGGATCAGCCGGGCCTCGCCTTCGACGTCCTTCTCCACGCGGCGTCGCTGATCGCGCTGCTGATCTACTTCTCCGGCGAGTTGATCGATCTGACACGGGGTGCTCTCAATGGAGACCGCGGCTCGCGGCGGCTCGTCGCGCTGCTCATCATCGGGAACGTGCCGGCCGCGATCGCAGGCCTGGTGTGGGGCGATTACTTCGAACAAGCGTTCGAGAACGCGAGCGCGGCGGCGATCCAGTTGGGGATAACCGCGGTGATCCTCGTCGCGGCCGAACTGACCCTGCGCTACCACCAACGCCGCTCGGCGAACACGGGCGCGGCGATGCGGACGATGGAGGACCTCAACATGCTCGACGCGACCGTGGTCGGGGTCGCACAGGCGGTCTCGATCCTGCCGGGTATCTCGCGATCGGGTTCAACGATCGGAGCGGGCC
Organism: Actinomycetota bacterium; assembly: GCA_050694015.1. Taxonomy (GTDB): domain Bacteria; phylum Actinomycetota; class CADDZG01; order CADDZG01; family WHSQ01; genus JBOGWY01. The sequence continues at coordinate 7,501 of JBOGWY010000273.1, forward strand.
TCGCGATGTCGGTAACGCGCGACGACGCGGCCCGGTTCGCGTTCTTGCTCGCGATCCCCGCGTTGTTCGGAGCGATGATCCTGCAGCTGCCCAAACTCGACGGCGCATCCCTGGGGGCCGCCGCCGGCGTCGGTGGGTTCGTGTCGTCGCTGGCATTCTCGTACGCCGCGATCTGGGGCCTGATCCGCTATCTCAAACGCAACACGCTCTACCCGTTCGCGGCCTACTGCGTGATAGCCGGGATCGTCTTCTACGCGATCGTCTAACCCCCGAACTTTGCTAACTCAGCAACATGTGGGCGCGTTCTGAGACGCGCGGTTCGGCGCTACGGCCCGGACAGCATCTCCTTCAGCGGCGTGTCGTTCCGCAAGCCCCAGAACGACATCGCGTCTTCTCCCCCGCCGAGCAGTTGTTTGCGGAGAGGAGACATGTTCACGAACGGTTCGGCGGACCAGTCGATCGGATAATCGTCCCGCGCGCGGATCCAGCGGTACGTGTACCCGAGGAACAGAACCTTGCGCGTGACCCTCGAGCGGTTGTCGCTCCTCGAATGCCACAGTCTGCGGTCGAATATCACCGCCGCCCCCGGAGGGACGCATAGCTCGATCGCTCCACGCGGATCAACGAGCGGTGCGCCGTCGCGCGGCCGAGCTAGTCGATTCCGTCGGTGACTACCGGGAACGACCTTGAGGTTGCCCCTGCCCGGTTGCGAAATGTCGGAGAGGAACAACGCGACCTTCACGGAAAGCCGGGGCCGCGTCGGCTCGGTTTCGATCTCGACGTTCTGCCGGCCACCGTCTTGATGCCAGGCCCACACCGGCTCTACAAGACCCCGGAGCGGCGGCTGCTGATCGATGTGACAGTGATACATGTAGATGTTCCAACCGAGGATGTCCGCCACGATCGGGAACGTCGTGTCGAGATCCAACAGCTCGAGATAGGCGGGGTCACGGAGCACGAAGGCGAAGCTGTGCATCGCGCCGGCGCGATGCGACCTGCCGCCGGCCGGCGTCAACC
>JBOGWY010000274.1:0-11177 GCA_050694015.1 Actinomycetota bacterium
GTCTGGCGCGTCGGGTTGTCGATCGCCGTTAGCACTCCGAGGAAAAGCGCGATGATGATCACGAACCAGAGCGTCACGGCCCCCGATATCGTGACCAGGCCGAGGATCAGCGACAGCACCCCGGCGCCGACGTTCGTGACGATCAACAGGCGCCGCTTGTTGAAGCGGTCGGCGATAACACCGGCCCACGCACCCAGCACGAGCACCGGCATCCATTGCAGCGCGGTGACGAGGCCGAGGCCGAGCCCGCTGTCGGTGAGCTCGAGGACGAGCCACCCTTGCGCGACCCACTGCACCCACGTCCCCGTCCACGAGATGACCTGGCCGGAGAAGAACAGCCGGTAGTTGTAGACGCGCAGAGATTCGAAGGTACGGCTCAGAGCGGCGGACATCGCCGCCTATCCTCCGGCACGCGGAACCACGCCGGAACACTCGCCGTATGCAAGCTCCTTAGCTCTCCTCGTCGTCGCTCTCGTACGCCTTCCACCGCACGTCGTGGCGGTAGGCGAGGCTGATCCGTGGCCCGGCTTCCTTCACTTTTGGGACCGAGTGCTCCCACTTTCGCTGCGACTGCCCACCGGTGACCAGCAGATCGCCGTGACCCAGCATGAACGCGCGCGACTTCCCGCCGCCGTAGGGCCTCATCAGGAACTTTCGCGGCTCGCCGACGGAAACGAGGGCGACGATCGGGCTCTCGACCTGCTTCGGGATGCGGTCGCGGTGCCACGCGACGCTGTCGCGTCCGTCACGGTAGAGGTTGAAACCGACCGAGTCGAAGGTGCGCTCGTAACGTTCCGATAGCGCGATGCGAATCCGCTCCAGGACCTCGGGTTCGAGCGGCGTGCCGGAGCGCGCGTTCCACGACGTGGTGAGACGCGGCTCGATCACGGTCTTGTCGTACATCTTGCGCGAGCGCCGGCCCCAGTTCCGTGCCTCCACGATCTGCTCGAACAGCAGATCGGCGCCCGACACCCATCCGGGCACGTAGTCGAGCCACGCCGTCTCGTCAAGGTCGATCCGCTCCAGGCGCGTGAAAGCCGCGTCGAGGTCGACCGCGTCGGTCGCGAACAACGACGGCTGCCAGCTGAGTTCTGCGGAGCTGCCCATCCATGGGTCAACCTACCCAGGGAGACGACTCTTCCTTAGAGTGCCGCCATGAACCTCGCCGTCGTGGGCCACGTGGAGTGGGTCGAGTTCATCCGCGTCGAGGACATGCCGGTCACGGGCGAGATCGTCCACGCGCTGGAGTGGTGGGAGGAGCCCGGCGGCGGGGGAGCCGGGGCCGCCGGTCAGCTGGCCAAGCTCGCCGGCAGCGCGACGTTCTTCACCGCGCTGGGAGCGGACGACCTTGCGACGCGCACCATCGATCGCCTTGCTGCGATGGGGGTGACCGTGCATGCGGCGATCCGTGAGGTGCCGAGCCGTCGCGCCGTGACTCACGTCGATGCCGCGGGAGAGCGCACGATCAGCGTGCTCGGCGAGCGCCTCGCGCCTCATGGTGACGACAGCCTCCCCTGGGACGTGCTTGGTGAGGCCGATGCCGTGTACTTCACAGCGGGAGATGCCGATGCGCTACGACGCGCTCGGTCGGCACGTGTGCTGGTCGCGACGGCCCGCACGCTCGACGTGCTCGCGAGCGCGGGCGTGCAGATCGACGTGCTCGTCGGAAGCGCGGTCGACGAGTCCGAACTCTACGAGGCCGGAGACATCGACCCCGCCCCGCGCGTCGTAGTTCGCACGAACGGTGAGAGTGGCGGCGCGTTCGAGACCGACGACGGTAGGTCGGGGACATACCAGGCCGTTTCTCCGCACGGCCCCATCGTCGACCGCTATGGGGCAGGGGACTGCTTCGCTGCCGGCCTTACCTACGCGCTCGGCAGAGGTGACACTCTCGAGGGCGCCTTGGACCTCGCCGCGCGCTGCGGCGCCGCCGTGATCACGGGCCGCGGCCCCTACGAAGGACAGCTTCGGCCCGAGTGAGGAACCCGGGCCGGACGGATAACGTCAAAGAAGCATGAGAAAGAGCCTTGCTGCGCTCGCGCTGCTACTCGTCGCGTGCGGTGACCCGTCGTTGGGCACCGGCGCCGGCGCTCCGGAGAAAACCACGCTGCCGGGTGACAACGAGCCGGACCCAGATCAGAAGTACCAGACATATGGGCTCGTTTGGCAAGGACCGAACGAGCCCCCTCAGCTCTGCCTCGGCCCCGCCAACGACACCATGCCGCCGGGCTGCGAGGGACCCCGCGTGGAGGGCTGGAACTGGGATGCGGTCCCGGTTGAAGGCACCGCGGGGGACTACCGCTGGGGGACCTACGAAGTGACCGGGTACTACGACGGCAAAACCTTCACTCTGGTCGAGGCGCGCGTGCCGGAAGAGTTCGACGCGGAAGAGGACGTGATCGAAACGCCGTGCGAGGAACCACCTGGCGGATGGAGGGTGGAGGATCCGGAGCGCGCGGCCGAGGCCGACCGCACTGCGGCGATCCGCTACGCCGAGAATCAACCGGAGCACGCGGCCACGTGGGTCGTTTACATCGACGAGCCAACGGAATACACGGATGTGAAGGACATGATCCTCAACATCGCGTTCACCGAAGGCGCCGATGTAGAAACCTTCGAAGCCGAGATGAGGCAACTATGGGACGGCCCCCTGTGCGTCATCGCCAGGCCCACGCTCAGCCAGAGAGAGCTCAGCGCGATCCAGAACTCGGACTGGGGGAAGGACTTCGGCCTCCACGGCCTCTGGTCGAGCTTGGACGTAGTGAAAGGCACCGTAGAGATCGGCGTCGTCTTGATAGACTCCGAGACGCGGCGCGCGATCGACGAGCGATATGGCGAGGGGGTCGTGATCGTGTACCCCGCCATCAGGCCCGTCGAGTAACTACTTGCTTTCGGGCTCTTGTTGCAGGAGCCCCGTGAGGAACCGGAAGACCGTCGTCTCGACCTCCTCGATGTTCGCGTTCGGCGTGCGCGCGACATACTGCCCGGCCTCCATCAGCGTGCCGCGGATCATCTGAACGACGAGGTCGACCGGCAATGGGTCGATCAATCCTTCGTCGATAGCGCGTTGTAGACCCGCGCGGATCACACCACCACCGTGACGATCGCCGATCTCGTTACACGCCTCCCAACCGAGCACGCTCCGCGCGTCGTTGAAGATGATCTGCTGCACGACCGGGTCTTTGCACTCGGTCAGGTACGCGGAGATGCCGGCCGCGACCGCATCGAGGATGTCGTCCTTCGCCATCGCCCCCTCGATCCGGTCCTTCATGTCGAACTCGATGTCCTCGTAGACGGCGCGGAACAGATCGCTCTTGTCACGGAAGTGGTGGTAGAGGGCGCCGCGGGTGACGCCGGCGGCGGCCACGATGTCTTCGGTCGCCGTGTCCCCGAACCCGCGCTCGGCGAAGAGGTCCCGTGCGGCCGTCACCAGGGCGGCTCGGGTCGCCTCGGAACGCTCCACTTGCCGGGTTCTCGTCGCCATCGCACCGGTATCAAACGCCATCTCTCACCTCGGTTTGAAGGAATGTGGATCCTGGTATAGAAACATACAGTAGGTACATACACACAGTATGTATCCTGACAGGCAGTAGGGCAGGAGGCGGCGATGTTGTTCACGGACAGGTGGCCCGAGCGGGAATGGCCTCAGACGGTCGCCGGAGTGCTGGTGATGGTGCTCATCGTCGGCGCCGGCGGCTACAAGCTCCTGACCACGGCGACCCCGGTCACCCGGGAATCCGCTCTCGAACGGTTCCGAGCCGAGATCTCCGAACGGGGCGACGGCTCCGGAGACAAGCGCGCGAGAGGCGCGACGCAACGCGGCACGGTGCACTCCGACCGGTCGCGCTCCGAGGCTCGATCGAACGACGACCGCGGCTCGGTCGCGTCCAGCGGCGGGGACGCCGCGGAGTCCGAGGAGGTGGTCGCCGCGGCCCCGGCCGAGCAGAACTCGTCGTCCGGGCGCTCGAAAAGCGAGCCCGCCCGGCCCGAAGCGGGGTTCACGCCGGGACGGCCCGAGGAGGGCGTCTACAGCTGGGCGACGGAAGGCTACGAGTCGTTCAACGGCAGCCGGCGGCAGTTCCCTTCCGAGACCCAGCGGATCGTGACGCACGAGGGCGCCGACGGCTACGTGAACCACCACTACTTCTCCGAGGAACGTCAGAGCTGGTCGGGGGTCGTCGTCGACGAGCGCGGCTATCTGATCTCGTGGCAACGCAACAAGATCGTGTTCGGCCCCGTGACGCGCGACCAGACGATCCGGTTCGATCCGCCGCTGCGCGTCGGGCTCTATCCCGCACAGGTCGGAGATTCGTGGGAAGGGTCGTGGGACGGGCCCACCTACGGGGACTACTCGATGCGCGTCTTCGACCACACCACGATGACCATCGGCGGAACCGAAGTCGAGGTCTGGGCCCTCGAGATGCACATGACGCTTCACGGCGAGACCGAGGGCCGGGTGCTCGGCCGCTTCTGGGTCAACACGGAGCGGCACCTCGTCGTAAGGGAGTACTACCGCCAGGACGTCGAATCCGGACCGGGCAGCTACCGGGCCGAGTGGGACCAGACCCTCAAATCCCTGGAACCGCGCCGCTAGTCCCCGGCACCCCCCGCCGAGCCCGCCGGGTGGGACCAACGTTCCACTCGGCGGCGGGGAGGGGCAAGATACATGCGTGTCATCTGTCGAGATCTTCGGACCCGCGACCCGAGCCTGGCTGGAGGGCGCGTTCGACGCGCCGACCGCGGCCCAGGCGGGCGCGTGGGACACGATCGCCCGCGGTGACAACGCCCTCGTAGTCGCGCCGACCGGATCGGGCAAGACGCTCGCGGCGTTCCTGTGGTCGATCGACAAGCTCGCCGCTCGCACCAAGCCACCCCAGAAGGAGCGCCTCGCGGTCCTCTACGTGAGCCCGCTGAAGGCACTTGCCGTCGACATCGAACGCAACCTGCGGTCACCGTTGTACGGGATCCGCGCGACGAGCTCGGCCCTCGGCTTGGAGCCGCCGGACATCGCGGTAGGCATCCGCACGGGTGACACGCCACCGGAGGAACGCCGGAAGTTCGCGACGCATCCACCGGACATCCTCATCACGACACCGGAGTCGTTGTTCCTTCTCCTGACGTCGCAAGCGCGCGAAGCTCTGCGCTTCGTCGAGACCGTGATCGTCGACGAGGTGCACGCGATCGCCGGTAACAAGCGCGGCGCGCATCTCACGCTGAGTCTCGAACGACTCGATGCGCTTCTCGAGGAGCCGGCGCAGAGGATCGGTCTGTCCGCGACGGTGAGGCCCCACGAGGAGATCGCGCGGTTCCTCGGCGGCGCGCACCCGGTCGAAGTGATCGCCCCTGCTGCGGAGAAACGCTGGGACCTCACCGTGAAGGTGCCGGTGGAGGACATGAGTGCACTCGGCGAGCCGACCGGTGAGCTCCACAGCGGCGCGACCGCCGGCATCGTGGAACGCACGAGCATCTGGCCGCACGTCGAGGAAGAGCTGTTGCAGCTGATCCGCGAGCATTCCTCGACCATCGTCTTCGCCAACTCGCGGCGTCTGTCGGAACGCTTGTGCTCGCGGCTCAACGAGCTCGCCGACGAAGAGGTCGCACGCGCGCATCACGGTTCCGTCAGCCGCGAACAGCGCCTGATCATCGAGGAGGACCTGAAAGCCGGGCGTCTTCCGGCGGTGGTCGCGACCAGTTCGCTCGAGCTCGGCATCGACATGGGGGCCGTCGACCTCGTCGTCCAGGTCGAGGCTCCCGATTCCGTCGCGTCGGGTCTGCAACGCGTCGGTCGGGCCGGGCACCAGGTCGGGGCGGTGTCGCGGGGGATCTTCTTCCCCAAGTTCCGCGGCGATCTCCTCGAGTCGGCCGTCGTCGTCGAGCGGATGCGCGCGGGCCAGATCGAAGAGATGCACTACCCGCGCAACCCACTGGACGTTCTGGCGCAGCAGATCGTCGCGATGGTTGCGATGGACGAGTGGGACGTCGACACGCTCGAGGCGACGGTGAAGCGAGCGGCTCCCTTCCGCGACCTCCCGCGCAGCGGGCTCGAGAGCGTGCTCGACATGCTCAGCGGCCGCTATCCGTCCGACGAGTTCGCCGAGTTGAGGCCGCGGCTCAACTGGGATCGGGCCACCGACAAGCTCGTCCCGCGTCGTGGATCGCAGCGCCTCGCCGTGACCTCGGGCGGGACGATCCCGGACCGGGGGCTGTTCGGCGTCTATCTCACCGGCGACAAGTCGCCGCGCATCGGCGAGCTCGACGAGGAGATGGTCTACGAATCGCGCCCCGGCGAGACCTTCGTGCTCGGAGCATCGACGTGGATGATCGAGGACATCACCCACGATCGGGTGATCGTCTCTCCCGCGCCGGGTCATCCGGGAAAGATGCCGTTCTGGCACGGTGACGCGCTGGGTCGTCCGGTCGAGCTGGGACGCGCGCTTGGAGAGTTCGTGCGAGATCTCCAACGCGAAGGTGAGGACGGTGCGCGCCGGCGACTCCAACAGGCCGGTCTCGACGAGCTCGCGGTCAACAACCTGCTTCAGTACCTGCGCGAACAGAAGGAGGCGACCGGCGCGCTGCCCGACGATCGCACGATCGTGGTCGAGCGCTTCCGGGACGAGCTTGGGGACTGGCGCTTCTGCATCCACTCGACGTTCGGTGCGCAGGTACACGCGCCGTGGGCCCAGGCGATAGAGGCACGCCTCCGGGAACGCGTGGGCCTCGAGGTCCAGGCGATGTACACCGACGACGGCATCGTCGTGCGCATCCTCGATACCGACGACGCGCCCGGAGCCGATGCACTGTTCTTCGAGCCCGAGGAGATCGACGACATCGTCGTCTCGCAGGTCGGTACCTCGGCGCTGTTCGCCAGTCGCTTCCGCGAGTGCGCGGCCCGCTCGTTGCTGTTGCCGAAGCGACGCCCCGGCCAGCGCACCCCGCTGTGGCAACAGCGGCAGAAGAGCTCGCAGCTCCTGCAGGTCGCGTCGAAGTACGGGTCGTTCCCGGTCATGTTGGAGACCTTCCGCGAGTGCCTGCAGGACGTCTTCGACGTTCCCGCTCTGCAGGGCCTCATGACGCGGATCCGTAGCCGCGAGATCCGCCTCGTCGAGGTCGAGACCCCCGTCCCGTCACCGTTCGCGAGCTCGTTGCAGTTCTCGTACGTCGCCGCGTTCATGTACGAGGGCGATGCGCCGCTGGCAGAGCGGCGCGCGCAGGCGTTGTCGCTCGACCGTTCGCTGCTGGCCGAGATCATGGGCCGCGAGGAACTGCGCGAGCTCCTCGACGCGGCGAGCCTCGACGAACTCGAGCTCGAGCTGCAACTGCTGACCGAGCGCCGCAAGATCCGCGACGCCGACGGTCTCCACGACGCGCTGAGGATGCTCGGCGACCTGACGGAAGATGAAGCGACCGCCCGGAGCGTCCCATCGGCATGGATCGAAGGGTGGCTCGACGAACTGCGACGCTCGCATCGCGCGGTGCCGCTGCGCGTCGGGGGAGAGGAGCGGTGGATCGCGGTCGAGGACGCGGCGCGCTACCGGGATGCGCTCGGTGCTGCGCTGCCGGTCGGTGTCCCGACGGTGTTCCTAGACCCGGTCGACGACCCGCTCGGCGACCTCGTCTCTCGCTATGCGCGCACGCACGGCCCCTTGGTCCCATCCGACGTCGCCGCGCGCTTGGGCCTAGGGGTGGCCGTCGTGCAGCAAGCACTCGAACGTCTCGAGGTCGCGGGTCGCGTCGTGGAAGGTGAGTTCCGCCCCGCAGGCTCGGGCGCGGAATGGATAGACGTCGAGGTGTTGCGACGGCTGCGACGCATGTCGCTCGCCGCGTACCGCAAGGAGATCGAACCGGCGCCCCCGGAGGTTCTCGCGCGGTTCAACCTGTCGTGGCACGGGATCGGCCCGACCGGTCCGCGCGAGGCGACGATGGATTCGCTGGTGCGCGTGATCGAGCAACTCCAAGGGGTGCCGATGCCTGCCTCCGCGTTCGAGCGGCAGATCCTCGCCGCGCGTCTGCCGGGCTACCGGGGCGCGCTGCTGGATCAACTGGGAGCGTCGGGCGAGTTGGTGTGGTGCGGCGCCGGAGCGATCGGTTCCGACGACGGATGGGTGACCGTCGCGCTCGCCGAGAACGTGACCGCGCTGCTGCCACCGCCCCCGGACGTCGAGTTGTCGCCGCTGGCCGAGCAGATCCGAGAGGCGCTCGCCGGGGGCGGGGCGATGTTCTTCCGTCAGATCGCCGATGCGACCGGGTCCATGGTCGACACCGAGCTGTTGCTCTCGTTGTGGGAGCTGGTGTGGGCCGGCCATGTGACCAACGACACGTTCGCGCCGCTGCGCGCGCTCGTGAGTGGGGGCCGCGTGCGATCGTCGAGCGGCAGGCCGCGTCCGCGGCGCGGCCCTGCGTTCCCGTCGCGGCTCGGTCCGCCGTCGGCACAGGGCCGGTGGAGCCTCGTGCCGGAACGCAACCTCGCGCCGACGCGAAAGATCCACGCGCTGTCGCAGCAACTGCTCGATCGCTACGGGATCGTGACGCGCGGCGCCGTGATGGCCGAACGCGTAACGGGCGGCTTCGCCGCGGTGTATCAGGTCCTCAAGGCGATGGAGGAGTCGGGCCGGTGCCGGCGCGGCTACTTCGTCGAGGGTTTGGGCGGCGCACAGTTCGCGTTGCCCGGCGCGGTCGATCGCATGCGCGCTCTGGCCGACGTTGCCGCGGAGGATCTGCAGACGCAGGTGCTCGCCGCGACCGACCCCGCGAACCCGTACGGAGCCGCGCTGCCGTGGCCCGAGCGCGAGTCGGGGCACCGGGCCGGTCGCAAGGCCGGCGCGCTCGTCGTGCTGGTACGCGGGGAACTCGTCCTCTACGTCGAGAAGGGGGGCCGGACGATCCTCTCGTACAACGACGACCACGAGCTGCTGCAGCCGGCCGCCGACGCGCTCGCGCTCGCGGCGCACGATGGGATGCTCGGACGTCTGACGGTGCAGAAGGCCGATGGAGAGGCGGTCGAGGACACCCCGTTCGCCGAGGCGCTCGTGAACGCGGGGTTCCGCCTCACCTCGCGCGGCCTCCGTCTCCGTGCCTGAGGGCGACACCGTCCATCTCTCGGCGCGCCGTCTGGACGACGCTCTCGCCGGCAAGGTTCTGACGCGCACCGACTTCCGCGTCCCGCAGCACGCGATCGCCGATCTCTCCGGCAAAGTGATGAGCGGGGTGATCGCGCGCGGCAAGCACATCCTGATGCGCATCGACGATGTGACGCTGCACACGCACTTCAAGATGGAAGGGGAGTGGCACCTCTACCGGCACGGCGAGCGGTTCCGGGGGCCGGGCCATCAGGTGCGAGTCGTACTCGAGACCGATGACTGGGTGGCTGTGGGATTTCGCCTCGGCATCATCGAGCTGGTGCCGGCGTCGCGGGAAGACGAGATCGTGGGCCACCTCGGCCCCGATCTACTCGGCCCGGACTGGGACGCGGAGATCGCACTGAAGAACCTCACCGCCGACGGCGAGCGTCCGATCTCAGATGTGCTGCTCGACCAACGAGTGATGGCGGGCCTCGGCAATGTCTACAAGTCCGAGCTCTGTTTCCTATCGGGCCTCGACCCGTGGACATCCGTGGCCGCCATCTCGGATCCGGCCGCATTGATCGACCGTGCCAAGCGCGTCATGGAGGCGAACCGGAACACCGGCATGCAGATAACGACGGGCGAGAACCGCCCCGGCCGCAGACAGTGGGTCTACGGACGCGGCGGCGAGCCCTGCCGGCGCTGCGGTACGCCGATCTCACGCCGCGCCGATCCCGGCGACCGAGTCACCTACTGGTGCCCGACCTGCCAACCCCCGAACTTTGCTAACTGAGCAACACGTGAGCGCGTCCTGACACGCGCAGTTCGGCCGCGCGACCCCTTAATCCCCGCTTTCTGCACCTCGAATCCGTCTGAGTGTTTCTTGGGCGCGACGGTGGTAGGTCTCGACCGCATCCTTGAATTCATCCTCGGAAATACCGAACTCGTCGATTGAAGCAGGAAACGACACTGTCCTGAGTTCGCGTTCCGTTCGGTGCAGGATGAAACCGTATCTATCTGCACTTTTCAAGAGTTCATCTGCCCGATCCGTGACGCGGAATCTTCGACCGTCGAGTTCAATCAGTTCCGCAGCGCGTAACCGTGAGACGGCTTGAACGATCTCCTCGCGAATGAAGATTGAATGATTCAGTGCATCGCCGGCACCGATTATCCGGTCTAGCGGGGCCGGCTTCACCTCGTGATTCGCCCACCACGCAGCTGTGAGGAACCAGGCGTCGCTCGATGTCCACGTAGGTTCCTGCGGGTCGTTCACCGTCACGTCGGAACGCAGAGTTCGCCCGCGGGTTCGAGCGCGCGCTCTTTGTTCCTTGCAAGGCCCTCGATTTCCTCGCTAATGTCGATCGTCACTCGGTCGCCTTGGACGACGACCCGATATCGATCGAGACTCCGACGTGCCGGACCGCCGAAGTAGATGCCGCGGATGTCGAACTTCTCGCCGTGGGCTTCGGATTCGAACAGCCGTGAGGTCTCGCAGAACTCGACTTTGTCTCCGATGTGCTGGGCATCCGCCGATAGCGCGATCGGTTCGCCCTCGTGGTAGACGACGAAGATCTCCTGCTCTTCGAGGTAGATGACCTCACGTTCTCTCAGCTCTTCGAGGGAAACAACCGGATCGTGCGGCCCAGTTGTCCGCAGCAGGCCCACGACGACGATACCGGCGAGTGCCCCCGTCAGGGCAAGCACGACTAGGACGAGGCTCCGTCCAACCATCTTCTGACGATAGCCCGGCGCATCTGTCCGGTACACGGCCACATGTGGCCGCTCATCGGACAGATCGCGCGGGGCCATTCTTGCGTCTAGGTTTCTGTCCTCGGTCTATGTGGAGGGAGTGCACGTGCGCGTTTTCATCATGAGCGACATGGAGGGCGTCTCCGGCATCACGAAGTGGGAGCAGTGCAAAGGCGGTCACGAGATGTACGAGGAGGGCCGTCGCCTCTACACCGAAGAGATCAACGCGGCGGTGCGCGGCGCCTACGACGGCGGAGCGACCGAAGTGGTGGTGATGGACTGTCACGGTGCCGGCAAGGGCTGGACGTTCAACTCGCTCGTGCCCGAGCTCCTCGACCCGGATTGCGAATGGGTCGTCCAGAACGAGTG
>JBOGWY010000275.1:0-5174 GCA_050694015.1 Actinomycetota bacterium
CGCTCCAGGCACTCGCCGCGCACTTCGGCGTCACCGATTCCCGCATCGACTTCCAGATGGTGTGCGTCGACAAGAAGCGTCAGTGGCGCAGCGCGCGGAACATCGCCAAGAACTCCGCCATCCGCTCCGGCATGTATGCGACCGGCGCTCCGTTCCGGGCGATCGCCAAGCCGTTCAAGCGCACCAAGAAAGCGAGTTAGCGGCTCTTACCGGTTGCTCGTGAACACGATGTAGCGACCGTTGGGGGAGAACGACGGGAACCCGTCCTGCCGGATGTTGTTCGTGAGCCTCCGGCGCCGGGCCCCGTTGGCCCGCATCACGAAGATCTCGTCGTCTTCGACGTCGCCGGTCGTGAACGCGATCAACTTTCCGTTGGGCGACCACGTGGGGAAGTACTGCGGGATGTGAGCCGGGCCGATCCTGCGGCTCAACTCGCCCGACGGTTCACGGATCCGGAAGTGGTCGTACGGACTGTGGATCGTGAGCAGAAGGTTCCCGGTGCCGGCGTGCCACACGATCCTCTCGACACCCTCGGTGTCCTTGAAGATCGGGCGGAGCCCGGACCCGTCCGCGTCCACGACGTAGATGGTGTTGTCCCCGCCGACGAACGCGATCTGCTTGCCGTCCGGTGACCACGTGGGCCAGCGCTCGGTAGGGGTACCCGATTGCGGGATCAGCTGCCGGGCCTTGGGCTTCGGAGCATCCTTGTTGGGCGTGCCGTCTTCGTTGAAGAGCCCCGTGACGCGCACGACGTAGATCCGCGCTTCGTAGTCCCCGCGTTCCGAGCGGATGAACGCAATCCGCTTCCCGTCGGGTGACCACGCCGGGACCTCGTCGATGGTCTCGTCGCCGAAGCTCACCTGGACCTCGTGCTCGCCGCTGGTTACGAAGATGTGACCGGGACCGAACCGTTGGATCCTCGCGAACGCGACGAGGTTCTCGGTCGGCGACCACGCGGGCTGAGTCTCGTCGTCGGGGCCCCCGGTCACGGGCCGCAGCTCGCCGCCCTTCGTAGCCATCGTGTAGATGTCGAAATCCTCGTGCGGGAGATCGCTGAGTTCCGGAGCGGGATCGAGATCGATGCCTCCGTCGGACCCGCGCAGCGAGCTGAGCGCGGTTGCCGAACCCATCACGAGCCCGGCGGCGACGGCCGTGGCCACGACCACGGTGAACGCGCGCTTGCGACGGACGCGTCCGTGTAAACCTTCTGGGATCGCGGCCGGCAACGTCATCTCGTCGGCCTTGGCCTCGAGCAATCGCTTCAGCTCGTCGTCCATGTCACCTCGCTCCTTGCTCGCCGCGCAACGTGCTCATCGCTCGTGACGTCAACGACTTCACCGCGCCGGGGGAACACTGCATGACATCGGCGGTCTCGTTCTCCGATAGGTCCTCGTAGTAGCGCAACACCAGCGCGGCGCGTTGTCTGTAAGGCAACGTCTGCAGGCGCGACCACATCTCGTCACGCGTCTCGACGTCGGGTTGTTTGGTCACGACGTCGTCGAGCCAGCCGCGTTGCCGCTGTTGCCAGTTGCGCTCGACGCGCAGGCGACGGAAGTGGCCGCGCGCGACGTTGATCACCGTCGCTCTGAGATACGCCTTGAACGACTCGACGCTCCCCCTATCGCGGAAGCGCCCGAGGATCTTTACGAACGCGTCCTGGACGACGTCCTCGGCGAGCTGCTTGTTGCCGGTGAGGAGGTACGCCAGCCGCGCCGCGTCGGGGGCATGGACGGCGTAGAGCTCGGCGATCCGCTCCTGCCGCTCCCGGGCGACGGTCTCTGGGCGTTCGACTGTCATGGCTCCTGCAATCCTCATCGATATCTAAGACGCGCAGCACCGCCGAAAGGTCGCGCCCCGTTCCTGCACCGGCCGGGGCCCGAGGGGTTAGTCGTTCAGATATCTGCGGCGGGGAGGAAAGCGGGCCGTCGGGCTGAATTGTCCCCCCGGGCTCATCCGGGGCCCACGAGAGGGGGTCATCCTTTGAACATCCGTGGCCGCATATGCCTGTTGAGCGCGGCGGTTATCGTCGCTTCGTTCGCCTCCCCGGCCCGAGCCCAGGAGCCCGAGCCCGGTTGTGCCCGCGCCGGCATCGACGACAAGTGCGAGGACTGGGTCGTCACCTACGACGACAACGAGACCACGGCGGACGCCACCGAGTCTCCGGCGGATATCGCCGTTTCGCCCGACGGAGAGTTCGTGTACTCGGCCGTGCGCACGATCGTCGGACACGGGTTCGACGCGAAGTATCGCTGGGCCATCCTGGCCCACGACGGCGCCGGTCAGAGGGAGTGGCTGTCACGGTGGGGAAACCCCGATCACTACAACTTCGTCACGTCTATCGCGGTGTCGCGCGACGGCCGGCTCGTATTCGCCAGCGGCACCTGGCGCACGGAATTCGTAGCATCGGACGGGCACCTCACGACGGTCGCGTTCGATGCACGAACCGGTGAGGTCGTCTGGACGGCGAACTACGACGGCCCCGGGAACGGAACCGACAACGCGCGCGACATAGTCGTCTCTCCCGACGGACGGACGCTCTACGTTGCCGGGATCAGCGCGGGCCGCGACAATTCGGATCTCGACTTCGCTGCGATCGCCTACGACACACAGACCGGACGCGAGCTCTTCGTATCCCGGTGGGATGGGGTCGGGGAGGGCAATGTGGACTCTCCGTTCGCGATCGAGGTCTCTCCCCGCGGTGACATCGTTTATCTGACCGGCTGGAGCTTCGGGAAACGTGTGGACGAGAACGAGGACGACGGTGTCAACGACAACGAGTTCAACAACGACTTCGGAACGATCGCCGTCGATGCGGTGGGAGACGACGCCGGTCGCATCCTGTGGTCGGCTCGCTACGACGGGGTTGGGGTCCGTGCCCCCGACCAAGCTTCCGATCTGACCGTGTCACCCGACGGAGCGACGGTGTTCGTGACGGGGATGTCGAATGACGTGGAGGGCGGCCCTCCCTTCGCGGTCAACTACGGCTATGCGACCGTCGCTTACGACGCGGTGACGGGGGCGCAGTTGTGGGACACGCGCAAGCAATGGCCGGAGACCAACTTCAACTCTCCGACCGCGATGGCCATCGACCCCGGCGGCCGGATGCTCGTGGTTACCGGCCAAGCCGGGCGGGGACAGCTCGACTTCGGCACGGTCGCGTACGACCCGAGGACCGGCGCAGAGGTCTGGTCCGATCGTTACGGGCTGCCGGAACATGACTTCGAGCTCGGCAAGGAACTGGTCATGGATCCGCGTGGCGACACCTTCTACGTGGCCGGGATCTCCGCCAAGTCACCCCCCGGGGTCCCCGGGGTCGTGCTGTATGCACCCAACGCCGATCACCTGTCGATCGCGTACGACGTCATGACCGGCCAGAAGAGGTGGCTGGCGCGATTCAATCCCGCCGCTACCGACTTCGTCAGCGTTCAGTCGATGGCGATCTCTCCCGACGCATCCAGGTTGTACTCCATCGCGAGCATCGACGATCAGAACTGGGACGCAGACGGCGACGATGTGGACACGGGGATCATC
This sequence comes from Actinomycetota bacterium, assembly GCA_050694015.1. Lineage (GTDB taxonomy): Bacteria > Actinomycetota > CADDZG01 > CADDZG01 > WHSQ01 > JBOGWY01. Next base: position 3,532 of record JBOGWY010000275.1, read on the forward strand.
GCCTACGAGATCGGCGCGGGGATCCCGATACCTCCACCGCCAACCGTTCTGAGCTTCACCGATCAGAGCGACACCCGGGGCCAGTACTCGGATGAAACGCGACTGTCCGCGGTCCTCACAACTGTTTTGGGCGAGCCGATCGAGGGTGCGAAGCTGACCTTCGAGTTCCAGGGCGCCCAGATCCCCGCGGTTACAGACCCGGCCGGCATCGCCTCCGTCACCGACACGCTGGTCAGTCCCCCGGACGAGTATCAGCTCTCGGTCACCTACGCGGGAGACGAGGATCACCGCGAGGAGCGCAGCGACGCGCTCTACACGATCGAACGGGAGGTAACGGGACTCGTGATCGAGGTGGACAAGAAGGGCCGGACGCTGCGGGCGACGCTGCAGGACCAGGATTCGTCCGCCGGCATCGTCGAGCGCGAGATCGTCTTCTATTACAAGGACGAGGTCATCGGCAGAGCCACGACCGATGACTCCGGCATCGCGACCCTGACCGGGGCCGCGGAGGCGCGCAGGGCGCAGCACCATCTCGAGGCCGTCTTCGACGGAGATCCCTTCTACGAAGCCTCATCAACCGGAGATGACACTAGGCGGCGTTGAGCCTAGGGATCGGCTACCGCCACGACGGGGCGTACGGATCGAACGTGAACAGCTCGGGCTTGATGTAGTCCTCGCGGTCGTAGCTGTAGAGGAGTTGCGGACGGTCTTTCTCCGGGATGCGTGCGAGCTCGTCCCGGACTAGAGGCTCGAGGTCCTCGGCGTTCGCCCCGATGAAGTACGTGAAGTTGTCGTGGTGCGTCGCCGCGAACACGGTGGGGTCGAGCGCATCGATGTAGGAGCGGAGGCTCCGCATGCAATTCGTCACCTGACCGAACGCGAGGATCGCTCCGAAGTGCACGTCGGTCGGCGCCAGCCCCTCGAGCACCCTGATCACCTGCGGCGCGTCGGTGTCGATCTTGCCGGTCGTGTCGTGCCACGCGAGGGCGAACTTCCCGATGCGGAACTGATACAGGATGTTGCCCCCGCGCGCGTCGGGCAGATGACGCATCAGATGCTGGAAGTCCTCCGGGTTCGGTGGATGCTCGACGGTATCGAGCGCGTTCCACAGCGGGGGACACGGGACCCGATCGAACTCCGGCGATTCCACGCTCGAATGGATGTGCGTGACGGCCGAGATCTTGACCCCGGGGATCAGCTTCAGCTCGCGCTTGAAGCCGGGGGTGGCGTCGCGGGGAGCTGCCTCGATGCACTCGAGCTCGATGCCTTGGGCTTCTTCCTGCGAGCGGATCGAGTCGCAGTGCTCCGGCGTGCCCACGATGGGAGCGCGCGTGATCGCTGCGATCTCGGCCGCGTCGGCGGCGTGGTCGAAGTCGCCGTGGCCGATGAAGATGTATTCGGGCTCGAGAGCGGCGACCTCGCGCGGGTCGGTCGGGACGTAGCCGGAGTGAGAGCCGCGCGGCACCCACGCGTCGATCAGCACGACGTGACCGTTGAGGGCCGCGGCGTAGCTCGCGACGCCGAACCACGAGAGGATCACGCGGTCGCGGCGCACCGCTCCGGTTCTCGGGTTCACGTTGCCTTTCCCGAAGAACTTCTGGCGCACCTCGACGAGCTTGGACGGCCCGCGCCCCGTCGGCGGC
>JBOGWY010000276.1:0-4842 GCA_050694015.1 Actinomycetota bacterium
GGGAGGAGCATCGGCGCGAGCACCAGCACGATCGCGGCCGCGATCGGTATGAGCGCGTGGCGACGCGCGCTGCGGCGCAGCGCGATGACGCTCTCCGCGATGAGCGCGTTGATCGCCACGACTATGAAGCCGAGGAAAAGCCCGCCGCCGAGTCCCGCCACGCGGAGCATCCACAGGAGGTCGTGCTGACTCTGTGCGAGCTGTCCCCAAGGGAAGCCGAACACCGGGACGGCCGCGCGTATGAATTCGAAGGCCGCCCACAGCGCGGCGGCGAGCGCGACCCGACGTGATGTGCTGCGATCGCGCGATAGCACGGCCCACGCGGCCGCGAAGGCCCCGATGAACGCGGACTGATACACGACGAGGATCGCCCACGCGACCCACCCGACGATCGATACCCACACGAGCAACGAGCCGAAGAAACCGACGCCGAACAAGAAGCCGAGGCGCGCTCCGCTGCCCCACGACGCACCGCGGGTCACCACGAGTAGAGGCGCGATCGCGACCCACGCGAGCGGCGCGAGGTCCGCCTCGGGATACGCGAACGAGAGAGCGACTCCCGACAGCAGGGCGACGATGGCGGCGCGGCGCGGCGCCATCAACTACGAGAGTGCGCTGCTAAACGCAGTCCATCCCAACGCGATGCTAGACGCAGTCCATCCCAACGCGCTGCTAGACGCAGTCCATCCCAACGCGCTGCTAGACGCAGTCGCGGCAGAGGATCTTCGTGGCGTCCGCCAGTTGGGACCGGGCCTTCACGAGGTGGCAACGGCTGCACACGAACTCCTGCCGGTCCTTGATCGGGATGACGCGAGATTGGATGACGTCCGCGACCCCAGGCTCCTTCTCGGATGCGAGAGCCATGATGTCGTCGTCATCCTCGGCATCGTCTCCCCCACGACGAGCTGCTGCCCGCTGGGATAACAGCTCGTCCAGGCTCGACTCGTCCGACTCCTCCTCGTCGTCGTCGGTCGCGAGCGCGAGCTTGGCCTCGACCTCGTCGGGGTCCTCGTCGTCATCGAGGTCCTCGAGGTCGACGTCGTCGTCATCCTCTTCGAGCTCGTCCCTCTGCTCTTCCTGCTCTGAGATCACCTAGCTCCCCCTACCCAGAGATGCCGCCGTTCCAACCGGGCAAAACCTTAAGGGGCGTACCGGCATAAGAGAAGGGGTCCGTACGGGTCACAATCGGACATTCTTCAAGGAATCGGAAAAGAAGAAGGCCCGAGCAACCGTTGGGGCCGCTCGGTGGCCGGCCGGAGCCGGTTATTGGAGCGTTGTCCTCGGGCAACTCGGACCTTCCAAGTTTTTTGTCCCAAGCAACCGTCCGGTCCTGCGCCACCGCGGGCCCTGAAGTGCCTTCGGGCGAACCCTGAAGGCTCCGCAGGTGATCGGTGCCTCAGTGGATCCGTCTCGGCGAACCGAGCCGGGCCCACTTGGAGCTACCAGATCCGCTCCGTCGAGGTTCCGTCGAGAGCTGCTCCTTGCGGAGGAGCCTCGTGCGGTTCCCGGTGATGCAACCTTCTTGCAGCTTGGGACTTTGCGAACATAGAGAGGCCGCCATGCCGGAGTCAATGCCCGATCGACGATTTATCGCCGAGCCGCGAAAGAATCTGTTCCATCAACAGATCATCCACAATCCGCGCGCAGTCGGAGACCCTTACTCCACAGTCGCCCTGTTGAGAAGGTAGCCGTTTACCATTCACCATCGTGCTCACACACCGCGCCGAATGCCGTGCCCTCACCTCACAGCCCCCCGATTTCGTCGATCTCACCGACGACATCCAGGACGCGGTCTCGACGACCGGGATATCACACGGCCGCGTGACGGTCTTCGCACCGGACGCGGCCTGCGCCATACTCGTGAACGAGCGAGAGAGCGGTCTCCTCGAAGACATCAAGGGCACCATCGCTCGCCTGCACGCTCGGAGCGATAAAGGCAAAGCCGTCGTCGGATCGTCGTCGGTCGTGTTACCCGTCGTCGACGGCAAGGTGTCCCTGGGTACGTGGCAACGCGTGCTGCTGGTGGAATTGGGGGCCGCGTCCGAGCGCAACGTTGCGATCCAGATAGTCGGAGAGACAGAGGACTAGATGGCTAAAGGCCTACCGAAGCAGAACGAAGACTTCCCCGCCTGGTACCAGGAGGTCGTCAAGCGGGCCGGCATGGCCGAGCACGGGCTCGCGCGCGGCTCCATGGTCATCAAGCCCTGGGGCTTCGCGATCTGGGAGTTCATCCAGCGCGCTCTCGACGATCGCTTCAAGGCGACGGGTCACGAGAACGTCTACTTCCCGCTCTTGATCCCGGAGAAGGTGATCGCGAAGGAGGCCGATCACGTCGAAGGTTTCGCGCACGAGTTCTGGACCGTGACGCAGGGCGGTGGGCAGGAACTCGAAGAGAAGATGATCCTGCGACCCACATCGGAAGCCGTCATCTGGCACGCGTACTCGAACTGGATCCAGAGCTACCGCGACCTACCGCTGCTCTACAACCAGTGGTGCAACGTCCTGCGGTGGGAGTTGCGCACGCGCCTGTTCCTCCGGACGAGCGAGTTCCTGTGGCAAGAGGGACACACCGCACACGCGTCGGATCAGGAAGCGTTCGAGGAAACATTGCGGATGCACGACGTATATCGCGACGTTGCGGAGAACGTGCTCGGCATCCCGGTGCTCGCAGGACGCAAGTCCGAATCGGAGCGCTTCCCCGGCGCCGTCGAGACGTTCTCGATCGAGGCTCTCATGCGCGACGGCAAGGCGTTGCAGAGCGGAACCTCGCATTACCTCGGTCAGAATTTCTCGCGCGCCTACGACGTGACGTTCCTCAACTCGGACGGCGAACAAGAACTCGCGTACGGGACGTCGTGGGGTTGGTCGACGCGTACCGTCGGTGCCGTCGTCATGGCCCACGGCGACGATCGCGGGCTGCGCCTGCCCCCGGCAATCGCACCGACCCAGGTCGTCATCGTGCCGATCTACCGGTCCGACGACGAACGCGGAAGCGTTCTGGAGGCCGCCGAGAAGCTCCGCGACGGCATCGCCGGCAACGGCGCTCGAGTCAAGGTGGACGATCGCGATCAGTATCGGCCCGGCTTCAAGTTCAGCGAATGGGAGCTCAAAGGCGTGCCGATCCGCATCGAGCTCGGCCCCCGGGACGTCGCTGCGGACAAGTGCGTGATGGCCGACCGCGCCTCGGGCGAGAAGACCGAGCGCTCGACGGCCGAGGCGATCTCCGGCATCGCGAACCTGCTCAACGACGCGCAGAGCGCACTGCTGGAGGACGCGCGCCGCTTCCGTGACGACAACACCTTCGTGGCCGAGGACTTCGGCTCGTTCGTGGAAGGCATCGCGGAGCGCGCGGGTTTCTGGACCGGCGCCTGGTGCGGGGACCCGACGTGCGAGCAGAAGGTCATCCAAGAGACCACCGCGACGATCCGCGTCCTACCCCGAGAACGAGAAGATCCGCATTCGTCCTGTCTCGTCTGCGGACGGCCGGGGATCGAGAAGGCGGTCTGGGCGAAGGCCTATTAGAGATGGACCGGCGCTCGGTCGTCGTCACGGGAGCGTCCTCCGGCATCGGTCGTGCCTGTGCGTCGCGCCTGGCTCGCGCGGGGATGAACGTGTTCGCAGGCGTGCGCAAGAACGCCGACGCAGACGCGCTGAAGACCGATGTTCCGGCCATCACCACACTCAAGATCGACGTGACCGATCGTGCCTCTCTCGAGGCCGCCGCAGCCGAGGTTTCGGAGGCGACGGGGAACCGTCTCGACGGCCTCGTCAACAATGCCGGGATCGCCGTCCTAGGCCCCCTCGAGCTCCTGCCTCTCGATCGCCTGCGCCGACAGTTCGAGGTGAACGTCGTGGGTCTCGTCTCGAGCACCCAGGTGTTCCTGCCCGCTCTCAGGGCCGCGCGCGGCCGGATCGTGAACATGGGCTCGATCGCAGGACGCGCCCCCGCCTTGCCGCTGATGGGCCCTTACGCCGGATCGAAATGGACTGTTGAGGCGCTGACGGACGCACTGCGCGCCGAGGTTCAGGCGTGGGGCATCAGAGTGTCGCTCGTCGAGCCCGGCAATATCAAGACCCCGATCTGGGACAAGGGTGACGACGAGCTGGCCGACCTATCCGACGAGGGGCGCCAGCTGTACGGGGCCCTGATCGAACGCGGCCGGAAGCTGATCAGGCTCTTCGAGGCTCAAGGGATACCTCCCGACAAAGTCGCCGGGAAGGTCGAGCACGCGCTCACCGCGTCGATCCCCCGTACCCGCTACCTCGTCGGGATCGACGCGTACCTGAGGGCGCACGTCGAGGCGAGGGTCCCCCACCGACTCCGCGATGCGGTCGTCCGCCGCATCGTCAAGCACTAACCGATCCGCCCGAGGTGCTTGCTTCAGGACCCCACAGGTTGTGATGCTTAATGCTTGGGTTGAGATTGCAGCTAGCAAGTGAGGGGTATGGGGCCGATGTGATGAGCGACGTCGATCGCAGCCTTTCGGGCGACCTGACGGCCGCCGCCGAGGCGCGCCGTTCCCTGAACGCGCTGACCGGCGCGCTCGACCCCGACACCTTCGACGACGTCCGCCTACTCGTCACCGAGCTCGTGACGAACAGCGTCCGCCATGCCGATCTGGCCGACGGCGAAGGCATCCACCTGCGCGTGACGACCTCCGACCACGTCGTTCGCGTCGAGGTGATGGACCACGGGCGCGGGTTCGAGCCGAGAGATCGCGATGCGCCGCTCACGCAAGCATCGGGCTGGGGTCTCTACCTCGTCGACAAACTTGCCGACCGTTGGGGCGTAGACGGCGACGACGATACCTGCGTGTGGTTCGAGATCGACGCCGCTAAGGG
>JBOGWY010000277.1:0-1917 GCA_050694015.1 Actinomycetota bacterium
ACCCCAGGAAGGTCGTGCGGAGCGACCCGGTCAGATGCAGCGTCACTTGCGCGCGAGCTACATCGAGTTGAGCGTCGACATCGAGGCCGCGCGCCGCGAGATACTCCGACGCGGTGCCCGAGGCTGCGCCCGACAGTCGCGTAGAACGACCTCCCGTCGCGTAATAGACGTCGGTATCGATCTCACTCGCGGCAGCGAGGACTGCACCATCGGCGGAATTCTGGAGCGTGCGGCGGAAGATGAACGCCCGCGTCCCGTCCACAGCGAGGCCCGATATCGCGAACACGACGAGAGCCAGCCCCAGCACGAGTACCGACGTGGAGCCGCGTTCGCGGTCAGCGCCCGGCATACGGATCGATCCGTGCCACGTGGCTCGCGCGAACGACGATCGCCGGTCCCGCCACCTCGCCGAGCAGTGGGGCCTGGGTGACGGTCACCGGATAAGTGACGACGACCTCAACCGCAGCACCCCGTGGGAAGCCCGGGTCGGTCGACCATCGCACGGTCGCGCGGCTGGGATCGACGCCGTGATCGATAAGCGCCCGGTGCACTGCGTCCGTCACCGCCCGCTCGGCACTCGCAGCGTCCGCGGAACGAGCTGCTTCCATGCCCGCCTCGCGCGCGGCGGCACTCGTCGCGAGCGCTCCTCGATGCAGCTCGGCGAGGATCCCGAGAGCCCAGAGCAACGGGACCAGTAGGACGAGCGCGAGGAGGAACGTTTCGATTAGCGCGCTCCCGGCCTCGTCGTGTTTCATCGTGGCCTCGCCCGCGAGGCGGTCGCCGTTGCGACGACCGGGATCGAAATGGGGATCGGCCCGAATGGTTCGAGCATCGCTTCCACCCGGACGTGTACCGCCACCTCATCGCCGGACCGCTCTTGCGTCGCGTCCACCGAGAGGTCGCGCGTGACACCGCCCGCCGCGTCGTGGATCGTCCGGCGCGTGATCGCGACCGCATCGCCGTCGCGAGCACCGAGTTCGATCGCCGCGCGGGCGCCCTCGTGCGTCGCGGCCGCCACGACGTTGCGCGCGTACAGCGCGAGTCCCACCTGAATCACGCCGAGAACGAGCGTCATGACGAGGATGATCCCGAAGATCGATTCGAGGACCGCGCTCCCCTCGTCGGCGGCGGGATCCCTCAACACCCGACGCTGCCGCACACGCTCGAAAGCGCGGTCGAAACGATCGTCACGAGTCGATCCCGAGCGACACCCCATATCGCGATGACGAGGGCGCTGCTCATCAAGACGATAAGGACTCCCAGCGGAACCGGGAGCGCGGCCCGATGCCCGTAAGGACGGCGGCCTAGCAGGATGCCAACGAGACAGAAACGTCTTGTGATCGCTACGGGGATCTTCCTCTTCGTCGTCACCCTCGGATGGAACCTCTTCTCGGACGCGCGCGATGCCTCGATGGCCGTCGCGCCGCCGGCAACCGAGCCCACCGTTATCGCCGCTTCTCCGACGGCGACGCCGGTTCCCGTCGCGACACTTTCAGTAACCTCGGAACCTCGGCAGGCTCGTTTCGAGTATTCGATCGCGCTCGCCGAGCTCGACGGGATGTCACCCGACGTCGAGCCGGGAACCGCATTCGACCTCTGGGTCACGTACGAACCACCGTTGGTCGAGAAGCCCGATGTCTATCCACTCCTACGTGACGTCGCGCTCGTGCGCGTGATCCTGCCCGTCGTACCTGAGGGGCCAACCGTTGTCGTCCTTAGCATCCCGCGGGTCAAGAACGCGGTACGCGCGATGATCTTGGGTGACCAGTACGGCCGCCTGAGTGTGGTGGCCGACGGCTAGAGAAGCTGCTTCAGTTCCTCGTTGGTCAAGCGCCGGAACTTGCGGCGCGGACGGGTCCGGTCGAGTACCGCTACTTCGAGGTTCTCCGGCGGCATGTCGCGGCCCTCGACGCTCTT
>JBOGWY010000278.1:0-2957 GCA_050694015.1 Actinomycetota bacterium
TGCATCGACGACGGGGCCGACCCCCACGCAGAACGCATTCCCGGTGTGCTGCCCGGTCCGGTGCTCCGCGACGCGGAATATCTCGATGTCGTGCGGCTTCGTGGTTACGGATTCCTCGTGGGCCGCTAGCGTCCAATGCACGATGAAGTCGGGCAGCGTCCGAGCGGCCTTCGCCGCGTCTTCGACGGGTCGCACGACTCTCTGGACGAGCGGCTCATCGCGGGCATTCGATAGCGCGTGTAGGTGCCCCTCGATCTCATCGATCGCGCTTCGGAAATCATCCATGGGCACGATCCCGTCGCTCTCGCGTCCGCGGAGGTTCACCCGACCGAGTCCGTGCTGGTCGGTGGGCATAGCCAGCACTCGCGTCCGTTTCCAGTCGTGCTGCTTGAGCATCGTCGAGCGTGCAAGGCGTATCTGCAGCATCTGATCAGCGCGCCGGTGGTAGAGGTCTTTTAACCATCTCGGCGAGTAACGCTTCGCACGTGCGAAGAGATCGCCGACCTTCTCGCGCGCGGTCCGGCTCCGCCACGTCGCGGGTTGTGCAAGTCCCACCCCATCGAGCAGTGGTGGCAGGGCGTCGGGTACACCGCGTGCCGCCTTCATCCCGTGCAGAGAGAAGATCACTACCGATCCGCCATCGGTGACGAGTTGCGAGAGACGGTGAATCTGGTCGTCGATCGCCGCGAGCATGTCCGCGAGCGAGGGCGTGATGTTCACCTTCCAAGCCGGCGGCTCGGACAGCTGCGGGGTACCCGACTCGACCTCGTGCCACATGACATGGCCCATGTGGTGAATCTCGGGAAAGACGATGATCGCGAGGTCGGGATACGTCTGCTCGATCAACCGCGTCGCAAGCTCCCCCCGTCGCGCGATGCCCTCGACTGCGCCCTCTGCGAACGTCTGCAGCAGCTCGGGGGTGACGTTGTTCTCGGACAGAACACGATGCAACGAGAAGGGGTGGGGCCGCGAGCGCGCCACCGTTTCGGTGACCTCGGCCGGACCGGACTCGGTTCGGCCCGCGATGACGTCGTGTGGACCCCACTCGCTGACCTCGAAGCCCTCCGTCATCCCGATCAGCGGCGCGAACGGCACGTCGAGCACGCCCACACGCCGCCCCTTCGAACTGAGCTCAGTCCAGAACGGCACGAGGGGAGCACCGTCTGCCCGACGCACCGACATGGTGTCGGGATCCCACAGCCATTCGTTCGCGATCCCATGTTCGATGGGTGGCTTCCCACTCACGAACGTCGGCCACACCGCGCCACTGCCGATGTGCGCGACCGACCCGATGCTCGCCCATCGTCCCTCTGCGGCGAGCCTTGCGAGGTTCGGCATCCGTCCCTCGTTCATCAACCTATGCACGTAGGTCGTCTCGAGCGAGTCGATGCCGATCGCAAGGAGCGACGGACCGTCATTAGTAAGGCTCATCGAGCAGCTCCCTGGGATCGATCCATGATCTGTCGGCGGCCGATCGTATACATGCCTCCATGATCGCCATCGACTTGAGGTTGTCGTGACCACTACACTCCGGTTCCTTGCCATCGACGACGGCGTGCGCGAACTGCGACAGCAGCACCGCCTCTTCGGAACTCTCGCGTTTACCGCGTCGGATGATTCTCGGGAGGCGGGCGCCCTCGCACAGCACCAACCAACGGTGGATCACATGGAGCGTCGCCTTGTCACCCACGATCCGTTCGTAGAATTCCTGGCCCCCCTCGAAGTACTCGTGACCGCTGGACTCGTAGGTCGCGGTGTACTGCGCTCTCAGACCTCCTTCGAACTCAAGCAGCGCATCGAACGTCGCGCCCTCAGGCGGGTTCCCCGGGGGCAGCGTGTAACTGCGCGCGAACACCCCCGTAGCGTCGCGGCCAAGCACGTACCGCAGGGCATCGAGGTGGTGGACCCCCATCCCCCACAGGACGCGATGCGGGAGCCGTGCGAGCGATGCGGCCATGTCGTGAGGCACGCGGTAGTAGTGGGCGGTCGCCATTCGCACGTCGCCCAACCGTCCCTGATCGATCACCTGCCGCACCGTCCGGTGTGAGCGGAGGTAACGGTGATTCTGTCCAACCACGACGGGTACGCCGGCGGCGTCGGCGCCCGCAACGATCCGCCGGGCGTCCACCAGTGAGGTGGCGAAAGGTTTCTCCACCATCAGCGGCCTCCGTGCCTCGATCGCCCAGAGTGCCGGCTCGAGGTGGGCGTCGGGTGGTGTCGCGATCAGCACGGCATCGATGTCATCGAGGTCGCCTTGCAGCATTGGATGGCACCGTTCGGGCGCGACATCGAACGCGGCCGCGAGGCGGAGCGCTTCGGGGTCTGGTTCGACAACCGCGGCGAGCGTCCATGCATTGTGCGCGTTCAGCTCGCGGGCCCACTCACGCCCGCGCGCACCCAGCCCGATCAATAACGCCCGAAGTTCCACTCGACTGCATCCTTGTTCCCGAGCTTTCGGGCTGCGGCTTGATCGCGGATGCGTCCGTAGTTGCGCGCGATCGCCCGCACCCCTTTCGGACTGACGTATCCCGCCCACCCGTAGATCGCTGCCCGCGCGGCATCACTCAACCTGCCAGTGAGGACGGTCCGGGGGCTCGGCGGGACAGGCCGATCCCCAGACCACACCTGCATCGCCGTTCTCGTGGAGATCGTTTCAACGAGAGCGCGCCGCAGCTCGGCGGGGGTCGGCTCGCCGGAATGGAGTTCGGCAGCGTAGTCCTTCCCGCATAGGTAGAGCTCGATGCATCGCGCCCGGATCGCGTTGACCCGCGCGCGTGACTCGAGCCCGGCGGTGATCGTCGCCCCCATCGCGTGATAGCGGTAGCGGTAGAGCCTGTCGAGGAGCACGATCACACGTCCGTGTTCACTCATCCTGAGGAACAGATCGAGCTCCTCCCAACCGACAGCGGCTTCTCGGTAGCGGCCGGCCGCCTCGAACGCCGCGCGACGAAACATGA
>JBOGWY010000279.1:0-3632 GCA_050694015.1 Actinomycetota bacterium
CCTTCACCTCAAGACGTTCCCGATCCCAAGAAGCGTCCTTCGATCTCTGGGGAAGAATGCACCGTGTCGCATCACAGCATCGTCGTGCTAACCAACCAGGAGGCGAAGAAGCGATGAACGAGCTCACATTCAGTTTCTCCGACACCATCGCCGGCTACGTGAAGTCGTTCGATGCAGCCACCGATGCATTCGTCCTAGAAACATCGGACGGGCGCGAGTTCGAGGCGTCGCTGACGGCCACGACCTTTGCCGAGATAGCGCGTAACCTCGATGAGCCCTACGTCGACGCGACCGGTCAGATGCAGCAGATGCTCACACCGGGACGGTTCCTCTATGCGTACGGCACCTATTTCCCGGAGAGCGGCGGCGTCGCGTTCGAGGCGAAGCACATCGTGTTCATCGGACGGGGGGCAACAGAGTTTGTCTACGAGCGTCCCGACTTCTGGGCCAAGCAGTGCGCATCGCTCTCGAACTTCTATTACCGCGCCGAGTGGGGCGATGGGCCGGTCGAGTTCCGCAACTACCGGACGAAGATCAGCCTGAGCGGTATCAAGACCGCCGACTACCGGCAGGAAACTGACACGATCTCGCGCATGGTCTACGGGTTCGCGTCCGCGTATCTGCTGTCGGGCGACGAGCGCTTCTTGGAAGCGGCCGAGAAGGGGACCGAGTACCTCCGCGACCACTTCCGCTTCTACGACTCGAAGGACAAGATCGTGTACTGGTTCCACGCGATCGACGTCCAGGGCGATCACGAGCGCAAGATCTTCGCCTCGGAGTTCGGCGACGATTACGACGCCATCCCGATGTACGAGCAGATCTACGCGCTCGCGGGCCCGATGCAGACTTACCGGATCAACGGCGATCCTCGGATCCTCGAGGACGCTGAGATGACGATCAACCTGTTCGACAAGTACTTCATCGACCGCGAGGGCGGTGGGTACTTCTCGCACATCGATCCCGTCACGCTCGATCCGCGGTCCGAGTCCCTCGGTCCCAACCGGGCCCGCAAGAACTGGAACTCGGTCGGCGACCACGCGCCCGCGTATCTCGTGAACCTGTGGCTCGCAACCGGCGAGGACCGCTACGCGGACTTCCTCGAGTACACGTTCGACACGATCGAGGAACACTTCCCGGACTACGAGACGACGCCCTTCGTCAACGAGCGTTTCTTCGAGGACTGGAGCCACGACCTCGAGTACGGCTGGCAGCAGAACCGCGCCGTGGTGGGCCACAACCTGAAGATCGCGTGGAACCTTATGCGCATGCACAGCCTCCGCCCGAAGGACGCCTACGTCGAGCTCGCCAAGAAGATCGCCGAGATCATGCCCGACGCCGGTAGCGACCGGCAGCGCGGCGGCTGGTACGACGTCGTCGAGCGGACCCTCGAGGATGGTCAGGAGCACTACCGGTTCGTGTGGCACGACCGCAAGGCGTGGTGGCAGCAAGAGCAGGCGATCCTGGCCTACCAGATACTCGCCGGCTGCCTGGGTCCCGAGACGGGCGACTACCTGAAGCACGCCCACGAGGCGACGTCCTTCTACAACGCGTGGTTCCTCGATCACGACGAGGGAGGCGTCTACTTCAACGTCCTCGCGAACGGCCTTCCATACCTGCTCGGCACCGAGCGGTTCAAGGGCAGCCACTCGATGGGCAACTACCACGCCAGCGAGCTCTGCTACCTGAGCGCGACGTACCAGAACCTGCTGCTGACGAAGGACGGGCTCGATCTGTACTTCAAGCCGCAGCCGAACGGGTTCAAGGACCGCACCCTGCGTGTGTCGCCGGACATCCTGCCGGTCGGGAGTATCAAGATCGATCAGGTTTGGATCGACGATCAGCCCTACGCGGCGTTCGACGCCGACGCGCTGACCGTGAAATTGCCCGAGAGCGACCAGCGGGTCCGCGTCAAGGTGCGTATCGTTCCCGCCGTGGCCGCGTTCACGGTGAAGTCGTCGATGGAGGGTGCGACGGCGACCCTGACGGTCACCGGCAACCTCGACGACTCGACGGTCGTGGCCTTCGATTCCGAGCTCGACCGAGTGATGAACCAGCAGGCGAAGCAGCTGGTGATCGACGTGTCGCAGCTCGAGTCGATCTCGAGTGCCGGCTTCCGGGCCCTGGTGTTCGTGCGTCAGAAGCTGCCGATCGAGGACACCTCGGACATCGTCGTCGTAGGGCCGCAAGGCCAGGTCAAGGAGATGTTCGACAAGGCGCCGATCGAAGAAGAGATCCGCGTCGTCGACTCGATGGACGACGTCTAGAGATTCGTCCTAGACCACCGAATCTAGGGGCGTGCTTGGTGAGCCAGGAACTCCAGCAGGTCCGCGCGCGTAAGGATGCCCACCGGTCGGGAGCCTTCGGAGACCACTATCGCCTCGGCGCCCCGAGACAGATCGGCGAACATCTCCTCGACCCCGGACGACGATTGCACCACCGGTAGCGGCGGGTCCATCACCTCGACCACGTCGCGGTTGATCGCATCGCCGTCGCGGAACACCTTGTCTAAAAGGCTGCGCTCCTGGATCGAACCGACGATCTCCGACAGGTCCCCGGGCTGATCGCTCTTCGCAACCGGGAGCTGCGAGATCCCGTACTGCTGCAGCAGGTCGATCGCACCGCCGACCTTGGCGGTCTCCGGAACCGCGACGAGATCGGGGATCGTGCCGGCGGAGACCCGCTTCTTCTCGAGGACGATCTCGCCGATGCGCGCGGCGGTCCCGGGCCGCTCGATGAAGCCGTGCTCGAGCATCCAGTTCTCGTTGTAGATCTTGCTGAGGTAGCTCTTTCCGGAGTCGGGAAGGATCACGACCATGATGTCGTCGGAGCCGAGGTCCTTCGCGACCTCGAGCGCGGCCCACATCGCGGTGCCGGTAGAACCGCCCGCGAGCAGTCCTTCTTCCTTGGTGACGCGACGCGCGGTGAGGAACGAGTCCCGGTCGGACACCGTCACCCACCGGTCGATCACGCTGGGGTCGAGCGTGTCGGGCCACGATTCCTTGCCGATCCCTTCGACGAGATACGGCCGCGGCTCGCCGCCGGAGAACACCGATCCTTCCGGATCGGCGCCGATCACCTGGATGTCGGGGTTCTTCTCCTTGAGGTATCGCCCCGCGCCGGTAACGGTTCCTCCCGTTCCGACGCTGATCACGACGTGGGTCACGCGCCCGTCGGTCTGCTCCCAGATCTCGGGCCCGGTCGAGTCGTAGTGAGCCTCCGGGTTCATGTCGTTGTGGTACTGGTTCGGCTGGAACGCGCCCGGGATGCCCTCCGTCAAGCGGTCGGCGACGCGGTAGTAGGACTCGGGCGACTCCGGGGCCACCGCGGTCGGCGTGATCACGACCTCCGCCCCGTAGGCGCGGAGCAGCGAGATCTTCTCCTGGCTCATCTTGTCCGGCATCGTGAAGATGCAGCGGTAGCCCTTGATGGCTGCGGCGATCGCGAGTCCGACGCCGGTATTGCCCGAGGTGGGTTCGACGATCGTGCCGCCGGGCCTGAGCTTCCCGGCGTTCTCGGCCGCCTCGATCATCCTGATCCCGATGCGGTCCTTGACGCTGCCGCCGGGGTTCAGCATCTCGAGCTTCCCCAGGAGGTCGGGTTTCAGGCCGCGGCCCATGTTGTTGAGCCTGAGC
>JBOGWY010000280.1:0-3858 GCA_050694015.1 Actinomycetota bacterium
GGCGTGGCGAGATCGCGGCACGCGTCGCCGATCCCGCGGACGACCTCGGCGAACTGCCACATGACGTCGGCCTTCTCGGGGTTCCCGAAGTTCAGACAATTCGTGATCGCGAGCGGTTTGCCACCGACGCACGCGACGTTGCGGGCTGCCTCGGCGACCGCAAGACGCGCTCCCTCGTACGGATCGAGATAGCAATAACGGCTCGGACCGTCGACCGTGATCGCGACCGCGACGTCGGTGTTCGGGAGCCTGATCACCGCGGCGTCGCCGCCCGGCCCTTGGATCGTGCCCAGGAAGATCATGTGGTCGTACTGCTCCCACATCCATCGCTTGCTCGCGATGTTCGGCGAACCCAGCAATGTCAGCACCGCATCTGCGAGATCGACCGGGGCATCGTCGCCCGACGGGCGTTCCTGAAGCTCGTCGATCCACGCCGGCCGTTCGAGGGGGCGCTCGTAGGTGGGACCCTCCTCGGCGAGCGCCTCGGCGGGGACGTCGGCAACCGTCTCGCCGTCGCTGGTCACCTCGAGCCGCCCCCTATCTGTGACCGTGCCGATGACGTTCGCGTCGAGTCCCCACTTGCGACACACCGCGACCGCTGCCCCTACGTTCTCGGGCGCGATCACTGCGAGCATCCGCTCCTGTGATTCCGAGATCATCACCTCGAACGGCTCCATGCCGGGCTCGCGCCGGTGCACCTTGTCGACGTCGACGGTCATCCCGGTACCGGCCTTCGAACTCATCTCCGAAGTGGGGCACGAGATCCCGCCGGCACCGAGGTCCTGAAAGCCGACGACGACGCCCGCCCGGATCAGTTCGAGTGACGCCTCGATCAAGAGTTTCTCCGTGAACGGGTCACCGACCTGGACCGACGGCCGTTTCTGGAGCGAGTCCTCGTCGAACGACGCCGATGCGAGCACACTCGCCCCCCCGATACCGTCACGTCCGGTCGACGAACCGAACAGGAGCGCGACGTTGCCGGGCCCTTCCGCGCGTCCGTGCATGAGCTCGCCCTCGATCACGCCGAGGCACGCGACGTTCACGAGGATGTTGCCGGAGTAACAGTCTTCGAAGATCGCTTCCCCTCCCACGGTCGGAACCCCGATCGAGTTGCCGTAGCTCGAGATGCCGTGCACGACGCCGTCGACGAGATATCTCATGCGCGCATCGTCGAGGGGGCCGAAGCGGAGCGGATCCATCAGCGCGATCGGCCGTGCACCCATCGAGAGGATGTCGCGCACGATGCCACCGATTCCGGTCGCAGCGCCGTTGAACGGTTCCACGAAGCTCGGATGGTTGTGCGACTCGATCTTCCACGCGACCGAGACGCCCGGAGCGACCTCGATGATGCCCGCGCCCTCGCCCGGACCGACCAAGATGTGTGGACCCTCCGTCGGGAGTGTCTTCAAGTGCACGCGACTCGACTTGTAGGAGCAGTGTTCGCTCCACATCACGGAGAACATCGCGAGTTCCGTGTACGACGGATCGCGTCCGAGGCGTTCGCGGATCGCGTCGAACTCGTCGTCGGTCAGACCGAGTTCGCGATGCATCCCGGCGTCCACCTTCACGTGGTAACGCCCTGCACGATCCTCGCGGAGAAGCGATCGAACATCGAGCCGAGGATCACGGCTCCGTCGACCGAGCCGAGGACCTGCTCGCAGGCGCGCTCGGGATGAGGCATCAACCCGAAGACGTTGAAGCTCTCATTGCACAGCCCGGCGACCGAATCGTGAGACCCGTTCGGGTTGTCGAGGTAACGAAGGACGACCTGTCCGCGCGCCGCGAGCTCCGCGTACTCGGTTTCGTCGCAGTACCAGCTGCCCTCGAAGTGATTGATAGGGATCCGAAGGATGTCACCCTCGTTCGCGCGCGCCGTGAACGGCGTCTCGGCGTTGTCGACGCGCAGTTCCACCCACTTGCACAAGAACTTGAGCCCCGCGTTCTTACGTAACGCTCCCGGCAGCAGCCCGGCCTCGCAGAGGATCTGGAACCCGTTGCAGATCCCGATCACGAGCTTGCCGGCCTCGGCGTGCGCCCGCACCGCGTCCATGATCGGGGAGAAGCGCGCCAGCGCACCGGTCCGGAGGTAGTCGCCGTGCGCGAAGCCGCCGGGGAGAACCACGATGTCCGCGTCGGGTAGCTCGGTGTCGTTGTGCCACACCATCACCGGCTCGGCCCCGAGGCCCCGTGAAGCTGCGGCCACATCTTGCTCGCAGTTCGAACCGGGAAAGACGACGACGGCGAGTGATGCGGTCATGAGATCGTCACCTCGTAAGCCTCGATGACCGGGTTGGCCAACAACTTCTGACACATCTCCTCGACGCGCCGCTTCGCATCGTCGGGATCCGACGCTTCGAGAACTAACTCGATCATCTTGCCGACGCGTACCTGGTGCACGCCGTCGTATCCGAGAGCCGGCAGAGCCTTCTCGATCGTCTGGCCCTGCGGATCGGCGATCCCAGGTTTCAAGGTGACGTTCACCCGAGCTGCGTAGGACACCCGTTCCCCCTTGGCAGGAAAGACGCACCGAACACGAGAACTCCGACGACGACCGCGAGACAGGCGAGCCCCATGAGGGTGGCGAGCAGCGCCTTCTTCATCCCGATGCCCCCCGCGACTTCGAGCCCCCTCACGAACAGGAACAGCGACCACAACGCGACGCTGATCGCGAGGGCGATCGAGAACGCGGCCCACGCCGTCGCGAGGGAATCCCCGAGCTTCGCGGTCGTGAACGTGTCGGTTCCGACGATCGCGAGATCCAGCGGCAACAGCAGCACGAGCGCGAACACTTGCGGGAAGTTTGACGCGCCCCACACGAGGCGCAGGTCGCGGCCCGCAACCTCGGTGTGGAGACCTCGCATGGCGCGGGGACCGACGCCACCCCACACCGCTTGAGCGATGAGCCCGAGCACCGCGCCGAGCACGAGCGACGCCACGATGTAGGCCGTGATGTTGTCCGCGGTGCACACCTCGCGGAGACCCAACAGCGCGCCGAGCTTGAGCCACAGCATCATCAGGCTCGCGCCCCCGATCGCAGCAAGGACGTACGGCGAGAGACCCTCGGCCGGACGGCTGCCGGCACGCGCTCGGCGCTCCGCGGCTTTCAGGGCCGCCGCGAATCCATCGCGGGGCGTGAGCAAGACGGAACGCAAGGTCAGCCCGAGGCGAGCAGATGCGTTGGAGCGTGGCGTGGTGTCGAGGCGGTCGGAGCGAGTCGCCGAACGGCTCAAGCAGAGACCTCTTTGAGCCACGAGTCGAAAGGACGACCCGAGACCCGTTCGTACGCCTCGATATATCGATCCCGCGTCGCCTCAACGACCTCCGCCGGCAGTTCCGGCGGCGGCGGCGAGTGATCCCACCCGGTCTGATCGAGCCAGTCACGCACGTACTGCTTATCGAAGCTCGGCTGGCCGCGGCCCGGCTCGTACTGGTCCTGGGGCCAGAAGCGACTCGAGTCGGGCGTCAACACCTCGTCGATCAGGATGACCTCGCCTTCGTAGATCCCGAACTCGAACTTCGTGTCGGCGATGATCACGCCGCGCTCCAGCGCGAGCTCGGCGGCCTTCGAGTACAGCGCCAGTGCATAGGAGCGGGCGGTGTCGTAGGTCTGGGCCCCCGCGATCTCTCGGGCCTGGTCCTCGGTGATGTTCTCGTCGTGGCCGCTCGTCGCCTTCGTGGCCGGCGTCGACAGCGGCTCTTCAAGGCGGTCGGATTCGACGAGACCCTCCGGGAGCTTGTGCCCACAGACCTCACCGGAGGCCTTGTATTCCTTCCACCCGGAACCCGTGATGTAGCCGCGCACGACGAACTCGATCGCGATCGGCTGCGCCCGCTTGCAGAGCATCGCCCGGCCGGGCA
>JBOGWY010000281.1:0-2886 GCA_050694015.1 Actinomycetota bacterium
CGTAGGCGACGCCCTCGAGCACCGCGCGCACCAGCGCGCCGGTGTCGTGTCGCAGCGACAAACCTGTGAACGACGCCCGTGCATCGACGTCTGCATGAGGCGTGCGCTCGCCGGCCAGGTACGGGAGGAACGTGAGTCCTTCGGTCGTCGGTTCCCACTTCTCGGCCCGGCGCAGCAACGACTCGAAGTCATCGTCGGTCGCCAGCGCGTCGCGCAACCAGCGCAGCGAACCGGCCGCCGAGAGCGTTACTCCCATCGCGTGCCACGAGCCCGGGACCGCGTGGCAGAAGACGTGCAATCGCGCCTCGTCATCCACCTCGTAGGTGGGTAGGGCGGCGAAGACCACGCCGGAGGTGCCGAGCGCCACGGAGAGGACGCCGGGCTTGTCCACGCCGACCCCTATCGCACCGGCGGCTTGATCCCCGGCCCCCGCCGCGACAGGGACACCGTCGTGCGTCGTGCCGGAGACGTCCGGGGACTCGTGCACGCGCGGCATCCATGCGGGATCGAGATCGAGCTTCGCCAGCACCTCATCGCTCCACGTGCGTGCCCCGACGTCGAAAAGCAGCGTTCCGGAGCAGTCGCTGACATCACCCGCGAGCTCTCCGGTCAGGCGATAGCGCACGTAGTCCTTCGGAAGCAGCACGCGCGCGATGCGATCGAACGCGGCGCGTTCGTTGTTACGCAGCCACAAGAGCTTAGGGGCCGTGAAGCCCGTGAGCGCACGGTTACCGGTGAGCTCGATCAGGCGTTCGCGTCCGAGCGCGTTCTCGATCTCGTCGCACTCGGCCGCGGTGCGCTGGTCGTTCCACAGGATCGCCGGCCGGATCACCTCACCCGCGTCGTCGAGCGCGACCAGACCGTGCATCTGTCCGGACAGTCCGATGCCTTCGACGCCGTCGGTGTCGAGTTCGTCGAGCACGCCTCGAGCCGCGTCCCACCACGTCACGGGGTCTTGTTCCGTCCAGCCCGGTCGCGGCGTCGCGAACGGGTACTCGCGCGCGGCCTTGCCGACGACCTCGCCGTCACCCGAGAGCTTCACGGCCTTGACGCTCGTGGTGCCGACGTCCATACCGATCAGCGTCACGCCTGCGGCCCCATGCAGCGGATGATCTCGGCGTCGCCCGACAGCTCACACGGGCCCGCCGCGAACGGCACCAGCACCGCATCGCCGCGCTTCAGCGCGGTCTCCCATCCGACACCGGTCGCGGTCGCGCTCCCGTCGGTCACGAGCAGGACCGAGAACTCCTGCGGGAGCCGGGTGGGCGCGGGCCGGATGCGCTCGGCACGGAAGAACGGATCGGCTTCGGCGGGGAACAGTGCCTCGATCCCCGGTCTCCGGTCGCCGCGAGACGATACGGCCCACTGCACGACGTCGTCGGTCCACGGCTCGTAGTCGACGGCCTCGAGAGCGCGCTCCTTGCCCAGGCCCAGGAACGCTCCATCGATGTCGTCGGCGAAACCCTTGTATTCGAGGAGCAACGAGAAGTCCGTCGGCTGTTGCAGCTCCGCGAGGAGGATGCCGGCGCCGATCGCGTGCGGCGTTCCGGCGGGAACGTAGACGGTGGCGCCGGGCGAGATGCTCACGTCGGCCAGGGCGGCGAGCATCGCGTCGGTGTCCTGGGTGTCGACCCACTCGGATAGCTGCTCCGGTGTTACCCCGTCGCGCCACCCGACCTGTACCGAGGCACCCGGTTCGACGTCGAGGATGATCCAGGCTTCGGTCTTGCCGTAGCGCGAGTCCAGATGCGCGTTCGCGAAGGTGTCGTCGGGATGGAGGTGCACCGGGAGCCGCTCGCCGGCGTCGAGCAGCTTGATCAGCACGTTGACATCGGAACCGTAGCGCGCGACGTGGGCCGGACCCAGGAACGCATCTGGTTCGCTCGCTACCGCGTCGCTGAGAGACCTGCCATCGGGCAATCGCGCGATGCCCACCCCCGGCTCGCCGAACGGCGACGCCATCGAAGCGATCCACTCCTCGGGGGCGTACTCGTCGGAGGTGCCGGTGTTGCGGAGAGAAGCGATGCGCGCGCCGCCTTGGTAGAAGCGGTGGAGCTGGTTCGGGGGCAGGTGGATCGGTTCCATCAGCTATTCGCCGACGACGTTCGAGTGGCTCGCGACCAGCTCGCCTCCGGTCCCGCCCTTGAACGTGAAGCGAACGTGGCGTTCGGCGGGAGCTTCTTCTTCGTAGAACCCTTCGATCCGATCGACGGCTTTGCGGCCCCACTCGACGAGCTCGTCGCGATGCTTCGGATCGTTCTCGGTGAGACGACGAACCCATTCGGTGCCGTCCTTGACGTGCGTGTACTCGTCGGCCTGGAGGTAATCGCACAGTTCGGCGATGCGCGAGAAACCGCGCTCGGTCGCCTTCGCCTGCCATTCCTTGAGCGTCTTCATCAGGTTCGCCTCGGCCCAGCAGTTCGTCACCGTGATGCGGCGCAGCGGGTCGTCCTCGTTCTGCATCCACCACCACACGTACGGCCACGGCCCGTAGCCGAGCTCGCCGTCGAGCTCCTCTTCGACCGCCTTCGCAACGATCTCGATGTGGCGCGCCTCGTCCCACATCTGATGCGCGAGATCCATGCGCATCCCCCACGGCAGCTCGGGGAAGTCGGCGATCATCTTGCCCATCCGGTCGGTCGTCTCGACCTCGCCGTAGAGCAGCTGGTGGAACTTGTGCCGGAAGCCTTCGATCGACCACTCGTCTTCCGCTTCGTAGACGCGGAATGCCTCGCGGTCTTCGGTGAACCAGAACGGCTCCTCGACCGTGGGGGCGTCGAGCGGAGGGCACTTCTTCTTGAACCTGTAGTTGCTGCGCACGCGGCGCTTGCGGTCCTTGGCGTGATCGCCTTCTTTCACCGAGTGGAAGCTGAGCCAGTGCGACTC
>JBOGWY010000282.1:0-3702 GCA_050694015.1 Actinomycetota bacterium
GCGCCACACAGACTCCGGCATCGAGCTCAAGCCGGTCTACGAGGCTCCGGCCCAACCGCACGAGCTCGGCGAGCCAGGGGAGCAGCCGTTCACCCGGGGCATCTACCCCGAGATGTACCGCTCTCGCCTGTGGACGATGCGCCAGTACGCCGGGATGGCGACGGCCGAGCAGACGAACGGGCGCTTCCGGTACCTACTCGACCACGGTCAGACCGGGCTGTCGGTGGCGTTCGACCTGCCCACGCAGATGGGCCTTGACTCCGACCATCCTCGCGCCGAAGGCGAGGTCGGCAAGACCGGCGTGGCGATCAACTCGGTCGAGGACATGGCCCGGCTCCTGGAGGGGATCCCGCTGGACGATGTGTCGACGTCGATGACGATCAACGCGACCGCGTCGATCCTCCTGCTCCTCTACGAGCTCGTCGCGGAGAAGCAGGGTGTCGCCCCCGACAAGATCACCGGAACGACGCAGAACGACATCCTCAAGGAGTACGTCGCCCGCGGCACGTACATCTACCCGCCGAAGCCGTCGATGCGCATCGTCACGGACCTCTTCGCCTACTGCCGTGACCGGCTCCCGCGCTGGAACACGATCTCGATCTCCGGCTACCACATGCGCGAGGCCGGGTGCACCGCAGTTCAGGAGGTCGCGTTCACGATCGCCGATGGGATCGCGTACGTGGAGGCGGCGCTCGAAGCCGGGCTCGACGTCGATGACTTCGCGCCTCGGCTCTCGTTCTTCTTCGCGTGCCACATGAACTTCTTCGAAGAGGTGGCGAAGTTCCGGGCCGCCCGCCGGTTGTGGGCGCACGTGATGAAGGAACGTTTCGGCGCGACGGATCCGAAGTCGATGATGCTCCGCTTCCACACGCAGACCGGGGGAGCGACGCTGACCGCGCAGCAACCGGAGAACAACATCGTCCGCACCGCGCTCGAGGCTTTGGCGGCGGTGTTCGGGGGCACGCAATCGCTGCACACGAACTCGTTCGACGAAGCCCTCGCGCTGCCGAGCGAGAAGGCTGCCCGGATCGCGCTGCGGACGCAGCAGGTCATCGGCTACGAGGCCGGTGTGGCCGACACCGTCGATCCTCTCGGCGGGTCCTGGTACGTCGAGTCGCTCACCGACGAGATCGAACAGCGCGCGCGTGCTTACATCGAGAAGATCGACTCGATCGGCGGTGCAGTCGAGGCCATCGAGGCCGGCTGGATGAAGAACGAGGTCGAGGAGTCCGCCTACAAGATCACGCAGGGCATCGAATCGGGTGACCGCATCGTCGTCGGCGTCAACCGGTTCACGCTCGACCAGGAAGAAGACGTCGAGCTCCATGAGCTCGACCCCGAGCTTCAACGGCGCCAGATCGAACGAACGCAGCAGATCCGTGCGCAACGGGATCAGGAAGCCGTCGACGCGGCGCTGAAGCAACTCGACGAGACGGCGCGAGGGACGGGGAACCTGCTGTACCCGATGCGCGACGCGCTGGCGGCTTACGCGACGCTCGGCGAAGTATCCGACGTGTTGCGCAAGGTCTTCGGCGAGTACGAGCCGAGCTCGATCTAACGATCCGGGGGCCGGGATGAGGATCCTTCTGCCGGCTCTAATCCTAGCGATCTGCGACTGGGTCGCGGTCGCGACCGGAGTGAAGAAGCTCGAATACGTCTTCAAGCCGCTCACGCTTCTCGCTGTGATCGTGACCGCGTTCTATGCGGGCGTGGACCACACCGTGTCGGGTGCCGGCGAGACGCCGGAGCTGCGCACCTGGTACTTCATCCTTGCGGCACTCGCCTTCTCGCTCCTCGGTGACATCTTCCTGATGCTCCCGTCGGACAGGTTCGTGCCGGGTCTGGCCGCTTTCCTGCTCGCGCACATCTGCTATGTCGGAGCTTTCAACGCGTCGTTCGGCCACTACCGGACGTACGCGGTGGGAGCCGCAGTGGCCGTCGTGAGTGCGATGCTCTTCCTTCGCGTCAGACGAGGGATGGTCCAGAAAGGCCAGACGAAGCTCCTGGTTCCCGTCGCCCTTTACGTCATCGCGATCACCGTCATGGTCACGGCCGCCGTCGGGACGTCTTTCACTCCTGCGACCGACGCGGAGGTCGTCCGCGGCACTCTCGTGCGTGTGGATGCCCGGTACGAGCGTGCCGCCCCCGCTGCCGCACTGGGAGCGATCCTCTTCTATGTCTCTGATGCGCTGATCGGCTGGACACGCTTCGTGCGCGACTTCACGCAGTCACGGCTCGCGATCATGGTCACCTACCACCTCGGACAGATGGGGTTCGTGGTCTACGTGCTCAGAAATTGAAGCTCGCGGTGATCGTGTCGCCTTCAACATCGAACGAACGCATGAACGAGCACTGCGATGCCACGGCTCCGCGCTGGAGGATCCCGTACGCGATACCGCGCTTCGTCGTCGTGATCGAGCCCTTCGGCAACCTGCGCCCGAACATCCGGCCCGTCACCGTCGCGTTACGGGTGATGCCCGCTCCGACGCCCTGCCCGGCGGGACAGGTTTCCTGCTGGTCGTACACATCCCCTTCGGTCGCCGGCGCGGCCCAGCGGATCACCTGCTTGCGGCCCTTGTACCTGATGCCCAGAGTCGCCGACGCGACCAACGGCCCCATCGAGAAGTCGCGCGCGACGCGCCCTCGCACGAAACGGTCCGCTTCGCACATCGTTATCGAGCCGAGCGCGCGCTCGTGTCGTATGCACTCTCCGCGACCGAGTGCCGCGAACCGATGCTGACCGGGTCCTGCGACGTTGTCGTGAAGTTGTGCCATACCGAAGTACCAGATGAAGCGATGCTTCTTCTCGGTGGGGATCAACCACGTCGCGAACGCACGTTCCTCGATGCGAATGTGAGGCTCGGCGGGGACGGGCGCCGCCAAAGCGAGTAACAGCAGGGACAGCGCGGCGACGACCAGCTTGCGCATGGTTACCGGGTGAACGTCATCCGGATCGTCTTTCCGGCACGCAGCCGGTCGACGAGGCGCGCGCCGCACTCCATCACGTAGCCACCCGATGTGGTCATCGAGAGGTCCCACCAGTACTTCGGTGTGAGTTTCTCCCCGTACATCTTGCCGGTAGCACGAGGCGCCCACAGGATGCCGCCGCCGGCGCCTCCTAGTCCGTCGCAACCGATCTGCACTGTGTAGAAACCGAACTGCGGTTTCTCGGTCTCTCTCCACCTCGCGACGTAGCGACGCTCGTCATCTCGGAAGTCGATGCGCGCGGTCGATGCGGTTGGTGACATAGTGAAGTGGCGCTCACCGAAGCTGAACGCGTCGCCCTGGCCCGAACATTCGATGCTGATGCTGCGCTTGGTGCGAGAGCGGACGCAGTCGCCCCGGCCCACACCCGCGATGACGACGTTGTTGCCGCCGGTGTAGTTCTCGCGCCATCCGTAGGCGAAGTACCAGTCGAAGTGGTTGGGCGCGCCGGTCGGGACCGACCAACTCGCGAACGCGTTCTCTTCCTTGACCACCTCGGGCTGCACCGCCCGGGAGACCCCGGGAAGTACGGCGGTGAGCGCCACCACGAGCACCAGCGCGAGCGTCCGCATATCCCGAAAGATTCGCCCCCCGGCCCCCGACCCCTGCGGAGCGCTATTCGCCGATGACCTTCATGACCAGACGCTTCTCCCTCTGACCGTCGAACTCGCAGTAGAAGATCGCCTGCCACGGGCCCAGGTCCAGGCGCCAGTTCGT
>JBOGWY010000283.1:0-7595 GCA_050694015.1 Actinomycetota bacterium
GTGGCAGAAGAACCGCCAGTTCATGACCAACCATCGCTGGTATCCGACGATGATCACCCAGGGCGACGGCGACCTGTTCATCGCATCGGGTGTGGCGCGGCTGATCTACAACTACTCCGGACAGAACGTCAACGAAACGGAGACGTTCGATCCTCAGACCGGCAGCGTGAAGTTGAACCGGGGTGAGTCGGCAACCTCGCTCCCGCTGTTCCCTCGCCTGCATCTGATGCCCGACGGGAAGATCTTCTACGACGGGGTCGGTCAGATGTGGGGCCCGTTCGGACAGGCGATAGACGAAGCCCTGTGGGCGATGCACAAGGCGTACGACCCGAAGAAGAAGACGTGGACCACATACGGGATGGGTCCCTACGGAGCGCGTAGCGGGGCCCTGTCGGTGCTGATGCCGTTGCAACCGCCCTATAAGAGGGCGCGCATCCTGATCGCCGGGGGAACCCTGGGATCGTCGCCCGGCTCCTACGTCGCCAACGATCTCAGTGAGATCGTGACCGTCGGCAAGAACGGCTCCAGCTCCGCCGAGACCGAGCCGATGGTCAACCGGCGGTGGTACTCGAGTTCGGTACTGCTTCCGAACGGGCACGTGCTCGCGTTCTCGGGCGCCGACCGTGACGAGGTCGTGCTGCCCGGTTCCGAATCCCCGGTGCGCCAGGCCGAGCTGTTCAACGGGAAGCGGTGGCTGCCGCTGGCGACTGCGAAGCGGGTGCGGACGTACCACAACACCGCGATCCTCCTTCCCGACGGACGCGTGCTGGTGGGCGGCCATTCGCCGATCAACAACAGCTACGGCCCCACTGGTGACAACAGCACGCAACCGGTGACCGGGACGAACAACCTCAAGGACCCGTCGTTCGAGATCTTCGAGCCCCCGTACCTCTTCCACGGCCCCCGTCCGAGCATCGCGTCGGTGCAGGAGGGCCTCGCGTGGGGGCATGCGTTCTCGATCGGCTCCCCCGACGCGACCGACGTCGAGAAGGTCGTGCTCAGCCGGCTTCCGACGACGACGCACATCACCGATGCGGACCAGCGTTCGGTCGAACTCGACTTCAACGCGTCGGGCAACACGATCACGACGTCGGTCCCGGGCAATCACAACGTGCTGCCTCCCGGCTACTACTACCTATGGATCCTCACCGACAACGGCGAGGGATTGACCCCGTCGAAGGCCCGCATCGTCACGGTCGGCGGTAGTGAGGTCGGAGGCCAGGCCGTCGCCCCCATGGGCCGTTAGCACCATCGTGGCCGTCGTTCGAACCGCGCTCGCAGCGGTCGTCTTCGTGGCCCTGTCGGTCGCGCCCGCGGCCGCGCACGACGAGCGTTCCCTCCACCGGCTCACGGTGCTCGACCGCGTCACCGGCTCGATCGACGGTCTGGAGATCCGCGTCGTCCACATGGGGATGCCTGCTCTCGCGGTGAGGAACCGGTCGGGACGGAACCTGACCGTGCTCGGCGAGAGGGGTGAGCCGTTCCTGCGGATCGGCCCCCGGGGTGTCTTCGCCAACATCGCATCTCCCACCACCTATCGCTCGATCGATCCGGAGAACGACCTGGTGCCGCCCGGGATCCGCAACGATCGTGGATGGGCCAAGTTCTCGGAGAGCCCGGAGTGGTCGTGGTTCGACCCGCGCCTCGCGTCGAAGCCGGACGCAACGGCGTGGGCCGTCGATATGCGCTTCGGCGCCGAACCCGTCCGCGTCGAGGGCGGCTTCGAATCCCTTCACGGTCATGGGCACTTCATCACCGACGCGGATCCTCCGGAGATCGCGGGTCTGGACCTTCGTATGATCCAAGGCCCGATCCCGGCGGTATTCGTTCGCAACGACACGGGGGAGACGCTGCACGTGGCGGGTCGGGAGGGCGAGCCGTTCCTGCGGATCGGCCCCGACGGCGTGGTCGCGAACGTCATGTCGCCGAGCTATCACGCGGGGGGTTCGCAACGGATAGCGCCCGTACCGCGGTGGGCGGACCCGAGCGCCGACCCGCGCTGGAAGCGCGTGTCGCCCCAACCTGTATGGGGCTGGCTGGACCAGCGCGCGGCGTTGCCGGCCGAGCTGCAACAGCGTTCTCTTCTCGGTCCCGAGCGACGGATCGTGGCGACGTGGACCATCCCTATGGAGCTCGGCAACCGCCCTCTCCCGTTGGAGGGCACGGTCGAGTGGATACCTCCCTCCACACTCGACGCGAGTGATGCCTCGCGGACGATCGAGCCCGTTCAGGTCGCGCTCGCCGCACTCGTCCTAGCGGCCGCGATCGCCTTCGTGGTCACCGGCCGCCGCCGCCCAGCCGCGGCGTAACACGCTCCGCGATGGAAGCACCCTCACCGGCTCAGATCCGGATCGCCGAAGCCGTGTACCGCTGCGACGCTCATTGCGTCGTCGCCTGCGAGCTCTACGGTTCGGGGAGGGCACCCGACGCGCTGTTGCAATCGGCGCGCCCGATGACCGACGTGTTCCCGTGGCTCGAGAACGAGTTGCGCTCGTCCGAGGAAGAGCTACGCGACTTCATGACGGCGGTGTCCGAGATCGGAGCCCGCATCCGGAGGTCCGACAAGCCGCGCCGGTTACGCAGCTCGCTCAAGGACGTCCGCAAGACGCGCGACCGTTTGATGACGGCGATCTTCGGAGACCTCGCGCGGACGGCGGAGATCGAAGCGTCGATCGGCGTTGCCCTGCTCGAAACGGCCCGCGACACCTATCGGGATGCCGTCGACACCGAGGATCTCGCCGGCTACCAGAGTTGCTACGCGCTCGCGCAGGAGGCGACGAGCCTCGTAGCGGCGGCGGTAGGGGCGACCCACGTCGACCTGCGGCCTCACCTCGCCGTCCTGGCCACCGCCTTCCCCGGGCCCACCCCGCCGGCCGAACTCGTTCGACCCGAGACACTCGCGGCTGCGATCGACGAGATCTCCGTCCTTAGCTATGAAGGGGACGCGACCGTGCTCGACGGCGCGCTCGACCACATCGCGATCCTGATCGACGACGTCGCCGAGAGTTATCGCGCCGGGGAGACCGCACTCGCAGCGCGGCTCGCATCCAGTTTGTTCGTCCGCAGCTACGACCCGATCCGGGAGGAGTTCGCCGCGCTGGCACCGGACCTGGAGCCCGACGCCACGCGCATCCTCGGCTTCGATCTTCGCCGCGCGATCAACGACGGAGCGCAGCCGGACGACATCGCTTCGCTCATCGCCCGGGTCAAGGAACTTCTGGAAGACGCGAAACGGCGCCCGGAGGTCGAGATTCCGTCCCGCTGAACGGAAAGTCCGTACCGATTTGTACAGATTTAGCAGGATAACGACGCCGGAAGAGGGAATCATCAAAACAGCCGAATTAGAGGCGCTGTCTCCTGCCGCGGGCAGGGGAAGGGGGAGATCGCATGAAGCGACACGTCGCAGCGATAGCCGTTGTGGGGGCCCTGATCGTCACGGCTTTCCCGGCGGTAGCGCAGGTGCCGGACCCGGCCTTCATCAAGGAGGTACCCGGCAGCAAGTGCGAACCCGAGAGCATCTACGAGAAGGCGGGCTGGAAGAAGACCGCGTCCGCTCAAGCCGGCAAGAAGTGCAAGAGGATCCACTTCACCTACGGGCCCATCACGGTTAAGCCGGGTCAGAACGACGTCCTGATCGGCCCGGTGACGATCGAGAAGCCGGCCTACGACGGTTACATCACGCGCTTCCAGCCGGATCTCGTCGATGAGTCGGGAGAGGCCCCACCGATCGACGTCGTGCACCTCCACCACGGCACGTGGTTGAACGCGTATCCGAGCTACGGCAACGGTCCGTTCTTCGCCGCCGGTGAGGAGAAGACGATCCTCGAGTTCCCACGGGGTTACGGGATGCACGTCGGCGGGCACGACCAGTGGCTGCTGCTCTACATGGTGCACAGCGAGGTCGCACAGCCGAAGGAAGTATGGATCACCTACGACATCGACTTCGTCGCCGACGAAGACGCGGACAAGCTCGGCATCGTCAACACCAAGCCGGTGTGGCTCGATGTCCAGGCCCGTCCGATCCACAAGGACGCGCCCGACATGGGCGGCAACCCGGTCTTCAACGTGCAGAAGGGATTCGGGCACCACAGCTCGGAGTACGGCCAGAAGGTGTGTGTGTGGCCGAAGGAGAACTGCGCCCGCTTCGATGTCTACGGAGGTGATACGCCCCAGCAAGGGGTTCCCGTGAAGGTGCCGGGTGCCGACTGGGAGGTCGACAAGGACATGGCCGGCACGCTCGTCACGATGGGCGGCCACTTACACCCCGGTGGTCTTGCCGACGAAGTGTCGCTCGTCAGAGACGGCGAGGAGAAGCTGATCCATATCTCCGACGCGATCTACTGGGACCGAAAACGGGCCGGTTTCGATCCGATAACCGGCGACTACAAGAGCCGCAGTTCGGGTCGCGCAGGGGGCCCCGCGAACTCGTGGGACTTCTCGATGACGGGAACGGGCGCGTTCCTGGACTGGAAGGTCAAGATCAAGCCCGGAGACAAGCTCCGTCTCAACGCGGTCTACGACAGCCAGTACGCGTCGTGGTACGAGAACATGGGCATCGTCATGGCGTGGGTCGCGCCCAAGGATCCGCACGGAGCGGAGGGCATCGACGTCTTCGAGGACAACGTCACGATCGATCGTGGCGTGCCGACAACTGCGACCCCGGTTCCGGGATGGCGCAAGCCGACCTGTAAGCCCGATCTGACCGGACCCAGCAAGACCTTGTGTCTGCGCGGTCAGGTGACGCACGGGCACCTGCCGGAGGCCGACCACTTCGGTGGATGCCGTTTCGGGGAGTGCCCGCCACTGCCCAAGAAGGATGGCCCGATGGTGAGTGACATCTCGATGCAGGGGTTCACCTACGGGGCCGCCGACATGGGCGTCATCGAGATGAACGGCATCCCTCGCGTCAAGGTGAACGAGCCGGTGACGTTCTGGAACGCCGAAACGACGGGGAACATCTGGCACACCGTCACCCGCTGCGCGGAACCGTGCACCGGCGAGACCGGTCTCGACTACCCGCTCGCAGATGGCGGTAACGGCAGCCCGGGGGACGTCATGGACTTCGACTCGACCGAGATCGGATACGGCCTGTTCTTCTCGCCCGCGTCCGGCCAGGTCGGCGACGAGGACAAGGCGACCGAAGAGGCGATCCGTGACGGCATGTACTGGAAGTTCACCCCGAAGAGGACCGGTGTCTACACGTTCTTCTGCCGGATCCACCACTCGATGAGGGGCGCGATCAAAGTCGTCAAGTGATCTCGTGAGGCGCCCGGTTCGCCGGGCGCCTCACTCATTTGCAAGCAGGGTGGCGGCGCAGCGCGGCGAATCCTCCCTAAAGCGGATAGAAGCACGCCTGCGGTTTATAGCCACCAAGGGGGACGAACCGTGATCAAGTGGAAGGCTCATTACGGGGACCTGTGGGAAGGGTTGCCGATCGACGTCATGCCGGTGTCGAACGGCGAATTCTTGCCGGAGACGCCGACGCCGGACCATCTGGCGATCATGGCGCTGGCCGACGAGGAGACCGAGAGGGCGCGCTCACGCTTCAACATGAGCCGTCGCGAGTTCGTGCGTACTGCCGCTGCGTTCAGCATCGGGATCTGGGCGATCAACCAGGTAACCGGGACGCAGTGGGGCGGTTACAACGCGTACGGCCACAACACGCTGACCAGCGCGGCCTGCGATCTCGAGTTCCCCGGCGCGCAGTTGGACAACCTGCCGGGCGAGTTCGTCTTCGATGTGCAGAGCCACCACGTGCATCCGAACGGCACGTGGCGTGTTACGAACCCCGCGATCGAGGCGTTCTTCGCCGCCGTGTGGCCGCAGGCAGGTGGCATCGCGTCGAGCGGTGACCCGTACTGGCCGATGCACACGCCTTTCCGTGGGGGCCGTGAGCTCGACCCGATCGAGAACCTCGGCCGCTACCACTACCTCAAGGAGCTGTTCCTCGACTCCTCGACGAACTACACGATCCTGTCGGCCGTACCGGCGGAGCCTTCGAACCAGCCGCTGCCGATCGACGAGGCCGCGCTCACGATCGACACGATCCGCCAACTGACCGGCGGAACGACGCGCACGAATATGCACGCGTTCGTGATGCCGAACCGGGGCTCGCTCGGAACGATGGGAAGCAAGGGGGCCGAACCGCTCTTCATGCAGGAAGAGTTCGCGCTCATGCGGCAGAACCTCGACCTCCACGGCGACAAGATCCGCGGCTGGAAGTGCTACACGGCGTGGGGCGACGTTCCCTACGCATCGGGTTGGTTCCTCGACGACCCGATCGGCGAGGCCTTCCTGCGAGAGGTCGAGAAGGTCGGTGACGAGTACAACATCCCGCGTCTGATCGCGGTCCACAAGGGATTCGCGCTGCCGGGCTTCGACCAGAGAGCGGCGTCACCGCGCGACATCGGGCCCGCGGCGCGGAAGCATCCCCGCGTCACGTTCGTCGTCTATCACTCGGGCTACGACGGCGAGCCGCAGAACCCGTACCCCGGCGACGACAAGGTCAACTCCGCAGACCGCGGCGTCGACACGCTCGTCAAGACGCTCCGTGAGGCCGGCCTCGATGCCGAACGGTTCACGCCGCGGGGGCTCGCTCACGGCAACTCGCCCAACGTCTACGCCGAGACCGGCTCGGTGTGGCGCAGCGTCATGCGGAACACTCGCGATGCGTCGCACTACCTCGGCAAGATGATCAAGTACGTCGGCCCCCGCCGCGTTTGCTGGGGAACCGACAGTCTCTGGTACGGCTCGCCGCAGTCCGAGATCGTGGCCTT
Organism: Actinomycetota bacterium; assembly: GCA_050694015.1. Classification (GTDB taxonomy): domain Bacteria; phylum Actinomycetota; class CADDZG01; order CADDZG01; family WHSQ01; genus JBOGWY01. The sequence goes on from JBOGWY010000283.1 coordinate 6,777, forward strand.
CCGTGCGTTCGACTTCTCGCCCAAGGCCCGGGATATGTACAACCTGCCGCACGGCCTGGAAGGCGACCGCTGGGATCCCCGGGTCAGCTGTCACGACGGGAGCAACTACCGCCACAGGCACACCGGGGTGCCGGACTGGCCCACCGACGGGAAGCCCCATCCGGAGCGATCGATCCGTAACGGGATCCTCGGTCGCAACGCGGCGGTGGCGTACGGGATCGATGCGGACGCCAAGATCAACGAGATCAAGTGCGATGACGTCCAGGAGATGCGGGACAAGGGCTACCTGTCCGGCGAAGGCGCGACGTTGCGCTCGATCATGGCGTCGAACAGCGTGTACGGCGAGCGCACGCCCCAGGGCGTCCTCCACGACCTCTGGAACAACCCGTGGACCCCGTGATGCACCGCAGCCTTCCGGCCGTTCTGATAGCGGTCCTCGTCGCGATGTCGTTCGTCGCTCCGGCCACGGCCGCGAAGAAGAAGGGCGACGTACACAAGCCCCCGTACAAGAAGGGGCCGTCCGGCGGTGACGAGTGGAACCACATCGAAGCGGACCCCAAGACCGGTGAGATGACCGTGATGCGGTTGTTCCCCGGCTTCTCGCCGGTCGTCGGTTGCGAGCCCGAGCCCGCCGCGGGCTGGGCGACCTTCCGCCTTCCTCACGACGTCGATGGGAAGGTTGGCTCCGTAGTCGTCAACTTCGACGGTTTCCTCGATCCATACGCGTGGGTCACGGTCGTCGTCCGGAACGCGCGCGGTGAGTCCGTCGGACTCGGCAAGTACCAGGGACCTCATGAGGGTTCCGGGCGTGTGAAGGTC
>JBOGWY010000284.1:0-3944 GCA_050694015.1 Actinomycetota bacterium
CCCACCACCGGGAGCACCGCCCCCACCACCCGGGACGCAGCCGTACGCGACCGGTCCCTACCAACCCGCCTACCCGGCCTACCAACCTCCCCCCACGAACGGGATGGCGATCGCAGCCTTGATCTCCGGGATCCTGTGGTTCTTCTGGATCGGATCGATCGTCGCTCTGGTGATGGGGTACGTCGCGAAGCAGCAGATCGACGCGTCGAACGGCACGCAGGCCGGGCGAGGTCTCGCGATCGCGGGGATAGTGCTCGGATGGGTCGGGATCGCAAGCCTGGCCCTGGTCGTGCTGGGCGCGGTGTCATCCTGATCGCAGCACGCGTCGTCCGCTGCGGGCTCGCGGCACTAGCGGTGGTCGCGGTACTCGCCTCTCCGGCCGCGGCCGAGGGGATAACCAGAGACGAACTCGCCCGGCGCGCCGAGATCGCCGCGTTCGACGACGACGCTCTCGAAGAACTGAAAGAGGTCGACTTCGTCGACGGTCACCGCGTCGATATGGAGAGGATCCTCGAAGGGGCCGAGGGCAAGGAGGTCGTCGATCGCCTCAATGTCCTCGCGTCGCAGGAGTACCGCCGCGGGACCTCCGTTCCTGCGAGCACCGTGCGCACCGAGGCCGGGCGGATCCTGGAGGGCGAGCGCTTCCAGCCCCCGAACGTCCCCCGGCCGTTCAAGGGGGTGCTGGAGTTCCTCGCCGATCTGTTCGATCCGGTCATCCGCTTCGTCGACCGCGTCTTCTCGGCGATCGCGGACTTCTTCTCCGACGTTGCCGGCGAGGTCCCGGGAGGCCCCCTCGTGTTGTGGGTCCTGCTGGCTGTGATCGTGCTCGGTCTCTCGCTGTGGATGTCGCAGCGGATGGTGGGACGCCACGCCCGCGAGGGACTTACGAGCCTCAAGGCCGCTCGCGCCGGCAGACAGAACGATCCGAGGAAGCTCGAAGCCGAGGCGAACGACGCCGAGCGACGGGGCGACCACGAGCTCGCGATCCGGCTGCGGTTCCGTGCCGGGTTGCTGCGTCTCGGGATGGCCAAGGTGATCCCGTTCCGGCCGTCGCTCACGACCGGGGAACTCCGTCGGCTGTTGACGTCGCCGGAGTTCGATCGCCTCGGCGCAGATTTCGACGAGATCGTCTACGGCGGGCGACCGGCCGGACAACAGGACGCGGCCGCGGCCCGCGCGGGGTGGGAACGAGTCCTCAAGAAGGTGGCGAGTTGACGACCCCTTCTTTCGAATGAGCACAAGCCGTCCTTCCACGCGAGGCTCGAAAGAAGGGGGAGCTCGCATCCCGGCGGCGTGGCGATGGATCATCGGGATCCTCGCGGTCGTCGTCGCGATCAACGCTCTGCTGGGATTGCTCGATTCGGCCTTCGGGGGGCCGGGGGGGCCGCGGTCGTCGTCGTACGCGACCGCCCCGGAGGGCGTGGCCGCGTACGCCGAGCTGCTGGCGCACAGCGGCTACCCGGTCACGCCGGTGCGCGGTGAGATCGCCGACGCGACCGTCGCGCCGGGCGCCACGATGTTCGTCCTCGACCCCGGCGCGTTGCCGCCCGACGACCTCGACGCGCTGAAGGACCATGTGAGAGCGGGCGGCACGCTCGTGATCGGCGGCGGTGCTCCGGGATGGGCGAGGGAACTATTCGAGCGCGAACCGGACTGGACCCCGTCGGGCGCGATCGCCGCGGAGGCGCTGGCACCGGTCCCCGAGACCAACGGTGTCATGCGCGTCAGAGCGGCCGGGGAGGGGAACTGGAGCGACCCCGGCGGCGGTCTTCCGGTCCTGGGCACATCGGGCATGACGCTCGCGATCGTCGGAGTTCTTGGTGAAGGGCGCGTCGTCGCGCTGGCCGATGCATCCCCGTTGCAGAACCGCTTCCTCGATCGCGCCGACAACGCCGCGTTCGGACTCGCGCTGGCGGGCGACCGTGGGACCCCCGCGTACTTCGCCGAAGGCGTGCACGGATACGGCACCTCGACGGGCATCGGCGCGATCCCTACACGCTGGAAATGGACCCTCGGCTATCTGACGATCGCGGCTCTTCTGTGGATGGTCGCGATCGGCCGTCGCCTCGGCCCTCCCGAGGAGCAAGCACGGATGTTGCCTCCGCCCCGGCGGGCGTACGTCGACGCGCTGGCCACTACACTCGCCCGCACGAAGAGACGAGGCGATGCGGTAGCCCCCGTGCGGGCCGAGGTCCGTGCGGCGCTCGCCCGGCGGGCCGGGATCCCGACCGATGCGGACGAGCGCGCGCTGCGGGGCGCGGCGAGCGTCTACGGGTTGGACGGCGACGAGATCAAGGCGATCTTCCAGCCCGACGACTCGGAGCGAGACGTACTGGCCGCGGGCCGTGCGCTGGCGAAGCTTTCTGGAGGTAGCAAGTGGTAACGGAGTTGCGAGACCGCGTCGCCGCCGAGGTGTCGAAAGTCATCCTCGGTCAGCGCGACGTGCTCGACGTCCTGATCGCCGCCCTCATGGTGAGCGGCCACGTGTTGCTCGAGGGCGTGCCCGGCGTCGCGAAGACGCTGCTGGCGAACACGACCGCGCGCGCCCTCGGCATGGACTTCCGACGCGTGCAGTTCACCCCCGACATGTTGCCGTCGGATCTGACCGGGACGATGACGTTGCGCGAACGCGAGCTCGTGTTCCGTCCCGGACCCGTCTTCACGAACGTGCTGCTCGCGGACGAGATCAACCGCACTCCGCCGAAGACGCAAGCCGCGTTGCTCGAAGCGATGCAGGAGCGGCAGGTATCGGTCGACGGACAGCCGCACGCGCTGCCCGACCCCTTCCTCGTGGTCGCTACGCAGAACCCGATCGAATACGAGGGCACTTACCCGTTACCGGAGGCCCAGCTCGACCGTTTCCTCGTGAAGGTCGACATCGGGTATCCGGCGGAGCCGGACGAGGTCGCGATCCTGCGGCTCGCGCATCGTGGGATCGTTCCCGCGACACTCGAGGACGTTCGGGCCGTCGTTTCCCCGGAGGAACTGAGGGCCGCGCGGTCGGAGGTCGATCAGACGTCGGTCACCGATGAGGTCGCGTCGTACATCGTCGCCGTCGTGCGCCGGACGCGCGACCTACCGAGCGTGACCCTCGGTGCCAGCCCGCGCGCTGCCGTGCACCTCCTCGCGGCTTCGAAAGCCGCGGCGCGACTAGCCGGGCGCGCGTACGTGACGCCGGACGACGTCGCGCGGATGGCTCCGCCGGTACTCCGGCACCGCCTCATACTGAGCCCGGAGGCCGAGCTCGAGCGCTACCGTCCCGACGACGCGGTTGCCGCGGCCTTATCTTCGGTGCCGGTCCCCCGCTAGAGATGAGCCCGACCCCCCGCACCGCCGTCGCGCTGGGGGTCATCGCACTCGCCACGCTCGTTCTCCCCGTTGAACTCGTCGCGATCACGGCGCTCGCGTTCGCGGTCACCGCCGTGGTCGACGCGCTCGCCGTCCGCAAGGCGCCGCAGGTCGACCGACTCGTGCCGCCGATCCTGTCGCGGGGGATCCCCTCACCGGTGCACCTCGTCGCCCATGCACGGCCCGGCGCGCACGGAGACATCCGCGTGCGGCAAGCCGTTCCGCCCGATGTAAGCGTGACGCCGCCGGAGGCCGATTTCGAGCTCGCTGCAGAGATCGTCGCGCGTAGACGCGGCCGGCACGTCCTTCCGCCGCCGGCGACGCGCACCGACGGCCCGATCGGCCTCGGCCGTTGGTACCACCGCGGGTCAGACGAGCACGAGTTGCTGTCGTATCCGGATCTACCGAACGCGCGCCGGCTCGCGCTCGCGGTGCGGCAGGGTCGGTTCCGTGAATCCGGCCGCATCACGCGCGGCCCCCTGGGGCTCGGCACGGATTTCGAATCGATCCGGGAGTACCTCCCCGACGACGACATCCGTCAGGTGAACTGGCAGGCGACGGCCCGCGTCGGGCGCCCGATGAGCAACCAGTACCGC
>JBOGWY010000285.1:0-22180 GCA_050694015.1 Actinomycetota bacterium
CAGGGCCACGACGGCGGCGGGGTCGGGACATCCGTCGAGCTCGCTGTCGATGGTGGAGCTGATCACCATCTTGTACTTCGGCGGCGTGCTCCGTTACGACGCGTCGAACCCACAGGACCCGGACCGCGACCGTTTCATCCTCTCCAAGGGCCACGCCGCGCCGGGTCTCTACGCCGTTCTCGCCGAAGCGGGGTTCTTCCCGACCGACGATCTCACTACTCTGCGCAAGCTCGGATCGCCCCTCGAGGGCCACCCGAACATGCGCCGTCTCGCCGGCGTCGAAGCCTCAACCGGATCGCTGGGGCAGGGACTCTCGATCGGCCTCGGGCACGCGTATGCCGCACGTATCGACGGGCGCGACTTCCGCGTCTACGTCATGGTCGGCGACGGCGAGTCTGAAGAGGGCCAGGTGTGGGAGGCGATCATGCACGCCGGTAACCATGGCGTCGACAACCTCACGCTCATCTTCGATCGCAACAACAACCAGCAGACCGGCAAGGTCGACGAGATCCAGCCGCTCGGCCCGCTCGAGGAGAAACTACGGGCGTTCAACTGGAGCGTGAAGACCACCGACGGTCACTCGTTCGACGAAGTGACCGCCGCGTTCGAATGGGCGCGCGGCGTGAAGGGCTCGCCGCAGGCGATCATCGCCAACACGATCAAGGGGAAGGGCGTCGCGCTCCTGGAGGCCGGGCAGGACAAGTGGCACGGCAAGCCGATACCCGCCGACGAGGAAGCGAAGGCACTGCAAGAGATCGGAGCGGGAGCATGAGTTTTGGGTTATCTCGTGTCGAGTTCGAGATCGGGGGTTCGACGCGCGAGGCGTTCGGCGCTGCGCTGGCCGAAGCTGGAGCCGACGAACGCATCGTCGTGGTCGACGGCGACGTCAACAACTCGACATTCACCAACGCGTTCCGCGACAAGTATCCCGACCGGTTCATCAACGTAGGCATCGCCGAGTCGAACCTGATCGGCCTCGCCGCGGGCCTCGCGGGGTCCGGCAAGATCCCCGTCGCATCGTCGTTCTCGATCTTCTTGCTCGCCAACGCGTTCGACCAGATCCGGATGTCGATCGCGTTCCCCGACCTGAACGTGAAGCTGGTCGGAACGCACGCGGGCATCTCCATCGGCGAGGACGGACCGTCTCAGATGGCGATCGAAGACGTGGCACTCGCGTGTGCGCTCCCCGGTTTCACCGTGATCGTCCCCGCGGACGCGAACTCGACGAAGATCGCGACCAAGGAGCTGCTCGAACGGGAAGGCCCGACGTTCATGCGTTGCGGGCGACCGGGCGTGCCCGTCCTCTACGAAGAGGGCGCCGACTTCCAGATCGGACGCGCCAATCAGCTCCGCGACGGCAACGACGTCACGATCGTCGCCAACGGGATCATGGTCGCGATGGCGCTGGACGCGGCCGAGGGCCTGGCCCAGGACGGCGTCGAAGCCCGCGTCCTCGACATGCACACCGTCAAACCGATCGACGCCGACGCGATCGAGAAGGCGGCGAACGAGACCAAGGGGATCGTCGTGGCCGAGGAGCACCTCGCGTACGGGGGCCTCGGCTCGGTCGTGTCGATGGTGGTCGCCGAACGCAAGCCGACGCGCATGTGCTTCGTGGATATCGGCGACACGTACGCGACCTCGGGCAAGCCCGACGAACTGCTGTCGCAGTACGGGCTCACGCCGGACGCGATCCTCGACGCCGCACGCCGCGTGCTGAAGGACTGAACCGCGCGTCTCAGAACGCGCCTACGTGTTGCTGAGTTAGAAAAGTTCGGGGTCAGAAGGCTTTCTCTGAGTCTAGGAGGATCGTTACGGGGCCGTCGTTGACCAGCTCGACGTCCATCATCGCTCCGAAGCGGCCCGTGGCGCACTTGATGCCAAGGCCTTCGAGCTCGCGTATGCATCGTTCGTAGAGAGCTTCGGCTTCCGGTCCTTGAGCGGCGCGGATGAACGAGGGGCGGCGGCCCTTGCGCGCATCGCCGTAGAGCGTGAATTGCGAGACGACGAGCGCTTCGCCGCCGACATCGAGCAGGGACAGATTCATCTTTCCTTCGTCGTCGTTGAAGATGCGCAGGTTCGCAACCTTGTCCGCGCACCAGCGCGCCTCGGCCTCGCCGTCGTCTGGGGAGATCCCCAGTAGGACGAGCACGCCCGGCCCGCACTCCCCTACGACGTCCGCATCCACCGTGACGGAGGCGCGCGTCACGCGCTGAACGACGGCGCGCATCAGTCCTTGCCGGCGCGGAACTCGTCGGCCTGGACGATCAACAGCGTGCTCGCGAGGATCTGGCGTGCGAGAGGAGCGGCGACCTGGCCTCCGACGCCTCCGAATTCCGACACGACCGCGACCGCGACGTCGGGATCGCCGGCCGGAGCGAAACAGACGAACCACGCGTGGTTCTTGATCTCCCCGTCGACACTGACCTCGGCGGTACCGGTCTTTCCGGCGACGTCGAGCCCGGCCAGCCGGGCGGCCTGACCGGTGCCGCCGACGACCACGTTGATCATCAACTCAGTGAGCGTCCTCGCGGCGCGCTTGGAGATCGCTCGCTCGCCCTTCGGTTTGGTGTCCGTGACGATGCGCGGCTCCATCCTCACGCCGCCGTTCGCGACGGTCGCCGCGATCGATGCCATCTGTAGCGGAGTCGCCACCACTTGTGCCTGCCCGATCGATCCCCACATCAGATCGCCGAGGTCGTCGGGTAGCGGGAACGACGGCGTCTTCGTGTCCTCGAGGGGTAGCTCGGGCTCCTTGTTGAACCCGAACGCTTCTGCGTATCTCGTCATGCGCTTCGCGCCGATCTTGCGCGCCACCTGCGCGAACGCGGTGTTGACGCTGAACTGCACCGCACTGGCGAAAGTGAGTGACCCGAACTCGCCCGACTCGAAGTTCGTGACGCCCTGATAGTTGGCCGGGCCCGTCAGCTGGGTCGATGGTGTCACCGTGCCGGAGTCAAGCGCCGCGCCTGCGGTCACGACTTTCATCGAGGACCCCGGCGGATACAGGCCTTCGACCGCCCGGTTGAAAGGTAGGACCCCGGCTGCGCCCACGTAGTTGTTCGGGTTGAACGGCGACGACGAGACGACCGCGAGCAAGCCGCCGGTCTGCGGCTCCATAACCACCGCGCCGCCGGTCGTGGAGCCGTACGCGTTCTCCGCCGCCCGCTGCACCTCGACGTCGAGTGTCGTCTTGACGTTCTCTCCCTTACGGCCCTTGCGCCGTCCGAGTCGTTCGAGGACCTTGCCCTTCCGATCGACGACCGTAAGCGTCGTCTCCGGTCGTCCCGCGAGGCGCTCCTGCAGGCCCTGTTCGAGGCCCGACGCGCCGACCAGGTCTCCCGGCGCGACCCCGAGCTCGAGAGCCTGTTCCTTCGTGGCCTGACCGATGTGACCGATCGTCGTGCCGGCGAGCGACCCGAAGGGGTAGCGACGGGACGCCACGTCACCGGTTGCCAGGCGCCTGCCGTCGCGGTCGAAGATCGAGCCGCGCTTCAGCCATCGAGTCTCGATCGCGAAACCGCGGGCTCCCGCGATCCCGGGGAAGAACAACGCCTTCTTCCAGACGATCTCCCACGCTTGTTCGACGTCGTCGAACACGAGACGCAGGTCGCCGTCGAATGTGAGCGGCCGTTTGCTCGCCGTCGACGTTATCGCCAGCGAGTACGGGAACGACTCCGCCGAGGCGGGGGTCGGTTCCTCTATCGAGACTTGGAAGGAATCGACGGCCCCGGCGCGGAGCACGTTTCTCATCTCCCGACCGAGCTGTTCCTCACTTAGGAACGACTCCGCCGTGAAGAACGAGTTCATCGCCTCGTAGTCGCGTTCGTTCCACGCGTCGACGAACGCGGAGGCGGTCTCGAAAACCTCTGAGTTCTCGTCGGTTTCCTCGCCGGACGAGCTCCCGGCCGGCGTGCACGCACCGGCGAGGACGATCAGCGCGACCGCGGTGGCAACGCGCGGGATGAGCAGTCGAACGTCCGACATGCGTATGGCTGCCGTCAGGAGCGGGCGGATGACGGGACTACCCGATACACGTCGTAGACGGAATCGACATGCCTGACGGTCTGGATCACATGATCGAGATGACTGGGATCGGCGAGCTCGAACGAGAAGTTCAGGGACGCGATGCCGTCCTTGCCCGACCTGGTCGACGACGAAACGATCGAGATGCCCTGATCCGAGATCGCCGCAGTCACGTCGCGCAGCAGCTTCGTCCTGTCGAGCGCGTCGATCTGTATAGACACGATGAAGGTCCCCTGTTGGCGATCGTCCCACCACACGCTGATCATCCGGCCCTCTTCGTTCGCGGAGAGAGCTTTCGTGTTCGGACAATCGGCTCGGTGAACCGATACCCCTCGACCCCGAGTCAGGAAACCGACGATCGGATCGCCCGGCACGGGAGTGCAGCAGCGCGCGAGCCGGACGAGCAGGTCGTCCATACCTTCGACGATGACGCCCTTCCCTCGCGGCTTCCGCTGAGGCTTTCGCTTCGGCGCCGGCACCTCTTCCTTCTCGAGCTCGGGCTGCACCTGGCGGATCACCCGCGTCGCGACCGATTGCGGCGACAGGTGGCTCTCACCTATGGCGACGTGCATCGAGTCGAGATCCGGGTACTTCAGCTCCTCCGAGATCTGCTGCAGGAGACCGCTCTTCGAGATCTTTTCCACGGGGAGGCCTTGCTTGCGCATCGACGCGATCAAGGCGTCTCGGCCCTGAGCGAGCGCGTCCTCACGACGCTCGCGCGCGAACCACTGCCGGATCTTGTTGCGCGCCCGGGGAGTCTTGACGACCTGGAGCCAGTCACGCGAGGGGGCCGCGGCCCCCTTGGCGGTGATGATCTCGACCGAGTCGCCGGACGACAGCTCGTGGTTGAGCGCGACCAAACGACCGTTCACGCGCGCCCCTACCGTCCGGTGTCCGACCTCGGTATGGATCGAGTACGCGAAATCGAGGGGGGTGGCGCCGCGCTGGAGAGCGATCACGTCGCCCTTCGGCGTGAACACGAAGACCTCGTCCGAGTAGAGATCGATCTTCAGGGATTCCATGAAGTCCTTGGGATCGATCGACTCGGACTGCCAGTCCATCATGCGCTGCAGCCACGCGATCTCTTCTTCCGGCACCTTCCCGCGCCGTTGTTCCTTGTAAAGCCAGTGCGCCGCGATCCCGAACTCAGCGGCACGGTGCATCGCGTCCGTGCGGATCTGGATCTCGATGGGACGCCCGGTCGCGCCCATGACCGTCGTGTGCAGCGACTGGTACATGTTGAACTTGGGCATCGCGATGTAGTCCTTGAAGCGGCCCGGCACCGGCGTGTACAGCGTGTGCAGGGCGCCGAGGGCCGCGTAGCAGTCCTTGACCGACTCGACCACGACCCTGATCCCCACGAGGTCGAAGATCTCGTCGAACTGCTTCCCCCCGAAGACGATCTTTTCGTAGATCGAATAGAGATGCTTCGGTCGCCCCGACACCTCGGACTTGATCTTCACCTCGCGGAGCTTCGTCTGGATCGAGTCGGCGACCTCCTCGAGGACCTGTTCCCGCTCGGGCTGACGTTGATCGACGAGTGCCTCGATCTCATGGAAGCGTTTGGGGTGCATGGTCGCGAACGCGAGATCCTCGAGTTCCCACTTGATCGCGTACATGCCGAGCCGGTGCGCGAGTGGTGAGTAGATCTCGAGCGTCTCGCGTGCGATGAGCTCACGCTTCTCCGGCTTGAGCGGCGCGAGCGTGCGCATGTTGTGCAGGCGGTCGGCGATCTTGATCAGAAGCACGCGGATGTCTCGTGCCGTCGCGATGATCATCTTGCGGAGATTCTCGGCACGGGTTTGTTCCGGCGACCGGAACTTGATCTTGTCGAGCTTCGTGACGCCGTCGATCAGCGCCGCGACGTCGAAGCCCATCTGGCGTTCGACCTCGGCGAGCCCGATGTCGGTGTCCTCCACCGCATCGTGGAGGAGCGCGGCGGCCACCGTGGTCTCGTCCATCCCAAGCTTGGCCAGGATCATCGCCACGCCGAGGGGATGCGAGATGAAGGGGTCCCCCGACTTCCGCAACTGGCCCTGGTGACATTCCTGCGCGATCGAGTACGCCTTCTCGATCAACTTGGTGTCGGCCTTGGGTCGCTTGGCTCGCACCTCTTTCACGATGCGATCGAGGTCCGATTCGGGAGGCCGCGACGGCCGCACCTTCTTGAACACGGCCTTCACGCCCCGTGGTGACGACGAGGGTGCCGGCGAGGCCGGGGCCGGAGTGGCCGGGGCGTCTGGAGCGGGGGCCGGCGTCGCGTTCGGGTCCGGCGCGGGCTTGTCCGGCGCCTCGGCGGTTCTAGTAGCCCGATCGGCAGGCTCGGGAAACGAGCTCATACGACCATTGTAGGAGCGGTCGCCGCTCTAGCTCTGGTCTCCTCGGACGAATTCGACGGCGGCTTTCTCGCCTGCCACCTCGCCCACGCGCCATCCCGCCGTCAGCCACGCGCGACTGTGCATCTTGCGCTCGTCGTTGCGCCACCACGACGGAAAACGCGCGGTGGACGGCAGGGGCTCACCGACGATCTCTTCGATCTCAGGCAGCGTCAGCGTCAGCCGGTCGACGCCGGGAGGTTGGCCCGCGAGGTGCGCCGCGAGCCGGATGTATTTAAGAGACCTTCGCTCATGTTTCTCGCCCACGCGAGGAACACTAGAGAGCGGGATACACCCCGCCTAGTGGGAAAGGCATATGTCGCAATCGTCCGAGGTTGGCGAGGATCGGGGTCCTACCGATCGGGGCAGATCGCGTCCCCCTCGAAGACGTTCAAGGCCCATCTCAGATGCGGTGAGAACCTCGCGCGACGCGGCGTGAAGTCACCGTGTGAGAGCGCGTCGAGCAAGCCCCCGGTCGACCCCGGGTCCAGCAGGACTTGACACGATGGGTCGAGGAATCGATCGGCTTCGTCGGCGATGTCAACGACCGGGCTGGTGACCGGCGGGAGGGTCGCGGTGGGCGTCACCGTCGGTGTCGGCGAGAACGTCTCCGTTGGTGTCGGCGTCGGGTACGGCGCCGGTTCGATCTCGTCGGAGTCGGTCTCTGCCAGCACTAGGAGCGCCGATCCGACCGCTCGTTCGTATCCTCCCGACGGCCGGTTCACGATGCGACCGTTCACGACCATGGTCGTCGATCCACCACCATCCAGATTGAGCGCGTCGGTAGCGCCCAGGTAACGGAAGAGATCCGCGAATTCGCGCAGGGTCATCCCGCGCGAGTACCCGGGACGCCGACCGTCGACCGTCACGAGCAGGACGGTTCCGTTGGCGGTCACGCCTACCCCCGTACGAGGGTTACGACCGCAGAAATAGCTCGACGAACACTCACCGATCGAGTACCGCCCGTTCTCGAGAAGCGTCGGATTCCCACCGATCGTGTCCATGATGCCGACGCGGCGGAGGGACCAACCGTAGGTCACCGTCTCGCCCTCGAGCAGCGACGCTTGCATCAGCGCGCCGTTCGCGCTGCCCCACGGCGCCGTCACCACGACCCCCCCACGACGTGCGAGCGGTCGCCACCGGCACACGATCCGGTGCACGTAGTAGTTGCGCGTGAGGCCGTCCATCGTGGGTGTCCACACGTTGGTGCCGTCGGGACGAAGCCGGGCCGCACAAGAGTCGCGGGGCGGCTTGAAGTCATCCTGGCCGGCCCGGGTCCACACCGAAAACCCGTCCTGGTCGGGAACCACAGGGTTCACCGCCGCGAGGTTCCAACTTTCGCCGGTGTCCGTCTGTGTCAGCCACGTGTGCAGCCGGTTGTGACGGATACGGATGTCTTGTTCGTCGCGCGAGATCGAGAAGTTGCGGCCCCAGATCAACGGCGACGTCTTGAGGAGGCCGTCCTCGGCGAACGCGTTGACCGGCCGCCCTGCGCCGTTGTCGCTCGGACGAAGGGTGAAGTCCCCGTTGATCGCCGCGACGGCCCCATGCCGTCGTGCCATGGCACTCGTCGTCTCATGTCCCGGCAGGACGTTGTTGGCCAGAGCGACATCGATCACCGGCGACCCTTGAGGGTCGACCCGGAGGACCCTGATACGGTTCGGCCCCCGGCGGTCGTAGATGCGTTGCATCCGGACGCCCGGGCGCACACGGGCCGTCGCCACCCGGTAACGGGAGCGAGCCTCGAGAGGAGCAGGGGCAGATACGGCAGCCGCGCCCACGACCATGAGCAGCGCCCACAGCGATGCGAAAACGCGGATCGTCCGTCGTGCGCTAGTCCCCCCCATACCCGAGGCACCGTAACAAAGTCGCGAATTAACCCTTTCTGCACCCCGCCGGGGTCTGGATTTCCCCGGTCGATACGCGGCTCCGTGTTAGCGTCGAACGGCGCCCTTCCGGGGGTGCGCTTTCGCGTCAGAAAGCGGAACGCGACGCCGGTGGGACCCCGGCGCTTCCCACCGTGACCCCGCCCCGGCGCATCTATCTGCGGCCTTTCACGTCCCGAAGCGGGCAAGGAGCTTGAGAGAACGATGACTACGAAAACGAAACGGGGCCTGGCGATCGGCGCCGCCGTCCTGATCCTGGCGGGGGGTGCCTTCGTGGTGCTGAGCGGACGCACCGCCGAGATCCCGGGACTGAAGGAGTTCGCGGAACCCGCCACGTGCCCGCTGTCCGGGCTCGAGCCGGCGAACGAGGCACGCATCGATCGACCTGCGGTCGCGGTGAAGATCGAGAACAACCCCGTCGCGTATCCACTCTCGGGACTCGAGGAAGCCGACCTCATCTACGAGGAGCAGGTCGAGGGCGGGCTTACGAGATTCATGGCGATGTATCACTGCAATGACGTGAGCAAGGCCGGGCCCGTGCGCAGCGCGCGCATCGTCGACCCGGCCATCATGTCTCCGATCACGCGCATCCTCGCGGCGGCCGGAGGCAACAAGCCGGTCCGCGACAACCTCGACGAATTCGACATCGTCGTGCTCGACGAGAACACGTCCAACGGGGCACTGAGCCGCGTCGAACGACCGGGGATCTCGTCGGAACACACCCTCTACGGCGACACGAAGTCGCTCCGACGCTTGGGCTCGAAAGAGTTCGACGACGTCCCTCCCGACGACCTCTTCACGTTCGGCGAACTCGAGGACGGCAAGAGCAAGAAGACGTCGCGGATAATCCTCGACTTCGGTAACTCGGATATCAGCTACGAATGGACCGACGGTCAGTGGTTCCGTTTCGACAGCCAGGAACCGCTCATGATGGAGAGCGGTGACCAGCTCGGCATCGACAACGTCCTCATCGAGGAACACACGATCAACCTGTCCGGGCTCAGCGACGTGCTCGGCACGCCGTCGCCGGAGATCGAAGACGTGACCGGCAACGGCCGGGCGATCCTGTTCCGCGACGGCCGGATGATCATGGGTCAGTGGTCGCGGGAGAGCGTCGACGACCCGGTTGTGTTCACCGATACCCGCGGTGAGCCTCTCGTGCTGGCGCCCGGACGGACCTTGATCGAACTGCTACCGAACCAGGAAGGCGACGTGAAGGGATCTTTCACCCGTGAGAAATAACCGCATCCTCGTTTCCGTTGTCGTGGCCGCGCTGCTCGTCCTCGGCGCGTGCGGCTCCGACGAACCCGAAGCCGCCACCGACGCAGTCCCGACGCCGACCGAGGAGCCGAAGTGTCCCCTCACCGGACTCGATGCACCCTCGACGGGTGAGGTCGATCGTCCCGCGATCGCGGTAAAGGTCGAGAACAACTCGGTCGCGTACCCGCTGTCGGGACTCGAGGACGCCGAGATCGTCTTCGAGGAGCTCGTCGAAGGCGGGTTGACCCGGCTCATGGCCATCTACCACTGCACCGACAGCAAGAAGATCGGGCCGATACGTAGCGCACGGATCGTCGATCCCGCGATCCAGTCCCCCATCACGTTGATCCAGGCGAACGCCGGCGGCAATGCCATCGTGCGGAAGGCTCTCGACAAGGCCGACATCGTGACCATCGACGAGGATGCCGCCGGGAACGCGATGCGCCGCGTCGAGCGGCCCGGCATCTCGATGGAGCACACGCTGTACGGGAACAGCGTGGCACTGAGGAAGATCGGGCAGAAGAAATTCGACGAGCCGCCCGCTTCGGAACTGTTCACGTTCGGCGATCCCCCGGCAGGCGGCAAAAAGGTCAAGACGCTGACCCTGCACTTCTCCGCGGCCGGCAACATCGGCTACCGGTGGAACGGGAGCCAGTGGCTCCGCAGCGACGGCGGTGAGCCCTTGATGGCCGAGAGTGGAGGGCAGATCGCGGTCGACAACGTGATCATCGAGCAGCACACGATCAACTACTCACGACAGATCGTCGATGCCGCCGGCAATCCGTCGGTGGACATCG
Source organism: Actinomycetota bacterium (assembly GCA_050694015.1). Lineage (GTDB taxonomy): Bacteria > Actinomycetota > CADDZG01 > CADDZG01 > WHSQ01 > JBOGWY01. The sequence continues at coordinate 10,345 of JBOGWY010000285.1, forward strand.
CCGATGCGATCGGATCGGGGGCCGCGATCCTGTTCCGCGACGGCAAGATGTTCAGGGGCAAGTGGTCGCGCAAGACGCTCGACGATCCGGTCGTCTACACGACCAAGAGCGGCGAGCCTCTGGTGCTCAACCCGGGGGTCACGTGGATCGAACTGCTCCCGGACCAGAAGGGCGAACTGAAGGGCTCGTTCGAAACCAGCAAGAAATAGTTCAGTCAAGTTCTGCTTCGGAGTAGAAGCGCGCCGCGATCGCGTCCGTCCCGGATCGGATCCGCTCGATCTCACCGGGAGTGAGCCGCGTCTTCCACGTCTCGCTCGCCGCGCGGCTGTCGCGTTTGACGCTGCCGTGGCGCCACGTCGGGACGTCTTTGCGGTTGTTGCCCCTGCTGTAGGACGCGATCTCCCGCGCCACCGCCTCGCTCCACGTCAGACCCAACTTCTCGTAGAGACTCTCGAACCGCGGGACGGGGTCGGCCGCAAGGTCCTCGTGGCGGACGAACGACCATCCTGGATGTCTCTCTCGCAGCCGGGCGATCACGTGATGGAGCGCGTTCCACAAGACGATCCCCTGCTCGATCACGTCGACGTCGGTGTCCCGGCACCTGCGCATGTCCTCCTCGAACGGCCCGAGCCAGTCGCGCATCAGCAAGTCTTGAGCGAGAACGGTCTTGAACTTGAACTGCCAGTTGAGCCGCTTGATGCTGCCTATGAACGCCGCGGGTCGCCTGACCATGACGACGATGCCTGCGCCGTACCGTCGTTCCAGCCACTCGGACGAGAAGAGCGCGAACGGGTCCTTGAATAGCGGGCGCGGCTGCTTGACGCGGAGGGGAACGCTGCGTGCCAGCTCGGTGACGAAGATGCCCGCGTGCTCGATGCGCCGCAGCCGCCGGAGGTTGGCGGCCACGGGATAACGGAAGCGAAGGAGATCGGAGAACGACCTCGCCAGCTCGGCCTCGTTGGTTTCCGTGATGTACACGTACCAGAACGGCACCGGATAGCGGCTCCAGTTCGGACGCCGCACCGGGTTCAACGGTTCGTGGATGTAGCCCGCCTCGCCCGACGCTGCCAGCATCCGGCCCACCCACGTTGTTCCCGATCGGTGCGAACCCGTTACGACGATCGGCTCGCTCACGTTTCCTTCCTTCGTCGCGTGACGATGCTGCGCACGAACGCGAGTTCCGGCACGTTCACCGCCCGAGCCGCAAGCAGGTATGCCGCCGCTCCGAACACGACGAGGGTCGTCAGCACGGCGACCTGGACGAGGAAGCTCTCCTCCAACGAGAAGGACGAGGTCGCATACAGCCCTCCCGTCACCACCGCGGCCATCGCCGATGTCGCAACGGTGATCCTCACGATGGAACCCGCGATGCGCACGCCGTCGATGCCCCCAAGTCGTCGCCACATGGCGACGCCGAGAACGACGACGCCCACCGTGTTGGCTACGGCCTGTGCCCCTGCTATGCCTCGCACCTCGAACGCGGCGAACAGCGGCACGGCGAGCGCGATGTTCACGACGACGACCACACAGTTCACCCAGAAGGGGGTCTTGGTGTCCTGCATCGCGTAGAAGGACCGGACCAACAGCTGGAATATCGCGAACTGAACCAGCCCGAGGACGAAGAGCCCCAGGATGTCCGTGACCAGCGCGGTCGACGTCGCGGTCGCCAAGCCGTGCTCGAGCAGGACGATGACGATCAACTCCCCCAGCAAGAGGTATCCGACGGCCGCGGGCACCATCAGGAAGATCGTCGAGCGGATGCCGACCGAAAGCTGCTCACGGAAATCGTCCCAGCGTTCGTTCGTCGCGTGTTGGCTCAGGGACGGCACGAGCGCGGTCGTTATCGACAGCACGAATAGACCCATCGGCATGATGTAGAACGTGAACGCCGCGATGTACGCCGAATAGCCACCCTGCTGCCGGTTCGCGAGCCACTGGATGACGATGTAACCCGCCTGGTTCGCGATCACGAACCCGATCACGAACACGGCCAGGCGAGCGAGCTTCTTGACCGCTGGGTGCCTGAGCTTCGTCGTGAGCCGAAGCCGGCCGAGGCGTTTCAGGTACGGGAACAGCAACAAGCCCATCGGGGCAACGCTTGCGGTCGTTCCGAGGCCGATCACGAGCAACTGGTTCTGGGTGATCGTCTGTAGGGTCACCGCGCCGTACGCCTGATGGAAATACACCAGCACCGCTATCAGCACGAGGTTGTTGACGATCGGCGTCCACATAGGCGGGCCGAAACGCTTGTGCGCGTTCATGATCCCGGCCCCCACGAAATAGATCCCGTACAACACGACCTGCGGCAGGAACAGCCGCAGCAGGAACGTGATCGCGTCGCGCTGCAGAGCTTGATCCCCTCCCTCGAGACGGCCGGCGTAGAACCCGGCGATCGCGGGAGCCGCGATGATGCCGATCACCGCGATCACCGACAGCCCGATCAAGGAGATCGTGAGGATCGCGCTGATCACTTCCCACGCTCGCTCCCGTTTCTCCTTCTCGAGAAGCTCGACGAAGAGGGGCACGAATATCGACGTGACGACACCTCCGAGAACGAGCTCGTAGATGATGTTCGGGACGGTGTTCGCGAGGTTGTAGGTGTCGGGGAGCCGAGACTCCGCGATACCCAGCGTTGCCGCCATCGCCGTGAGGCGCACCACACCGGTCACACGCGACAGAACCGTCCCCGCGGTCATGACCGCCGTCGAGCGCGCGAGGGAAGGAGAAGTTGTTCCTTCCTCCTCCATCAGTACGTGATCAGACTGAAGAGCTCGTAGTCGGTCAGCTTCTCGCGACCCTTGAGGAACGACAGTTCCATGATCATTGCGATGCCCGCGACCTTGCCTCCGCATCGTTCCGTCAGACGCGCGGTGGCACGCGCCGTACCACCCGTCGCGAGGACGTCATCGACGATGAGGATCCTCTCCCCCGGCTCGATCGCGTCGCGGTGGATCTCGAGATAATCGTCCCCGTACTCGAGGGTGTAGCTCTCTGTCTCCACCTCCCACGGCAACTTGCCTTTCTTGCGCACGGGGATCAGGCCGGCGGTGAATCGATACGCGAGTGGGGCCGCGACCATGAAGCCGCGCGCCTCGATACCCAGCACCTTGTCGATCTCGTCGCTGTCGAACTGGTGCGCGATCGCATCGATCGTGTACGTGAAGGCCTTCTTGTCCGCGAGCAGCGGCGTGATGTCCTTGAAGAGGACCCCCGGCTGAGGGAAGTCGGGGATATCGCGGATGTGTTCCTTGAGCCACTCGTGGTTCGGCTCGAACGGCATCAGCGCCTCTTTCTGCGCTTCGCCTTCTTGCTACCCGCGCGCGCTCTGCTCGGGGGCTTCGACGTCTGCCGCACCGACGGTGCACTACCGGTCACGGTCCCCGCCGTGGTCGTTGTATCGGCGCCGTCCCCGGACGCCTCGTCGGGCTGGGCCTTGGTCGCATCACGCTTCGCGTTCGCGAGGACCTTCGCCTTGATGTTCTGGTAGCGCGGCTCCCGCTCCTTCAGCAACGACAGGATGGGGGTCGCCAGGAAGATCGACGAGTACGCACCGACAAGCAGACCGACGAAGAGCGCGAGGGCGAGATCGGCCAGCGTTCCGGCCCCGGCCAGACCCGAACCCACGAAAAGCAGCGCGCCGACCGGCAGGATCGTCGACAGTGTCGTGTTGAGGCTGCGCATGAACACCGTGTTCAGTGCCTTGTTGGCCGCATCCGCGTACGTCATCTTCGCTGTGGCCGCGAAGAGACGCGTATCCTCTTCGACCTTGTCGAACACAACGACGGTGTCGTACAGGGAGTAACCGAGGATCGTGAGGATCGCGATCACCGTCGATGGGGTGACCTCGAAGCCGGCGATGGCGTAGACGCCGGCGGTGATCGTGAGGTCGTGGAGCAGGGCGGTCATGGCGCCGACGGCCATCTTCCATTCGAAGCGCCACGAGATGAACGCCGTGATCCCGAGCAGGAAGATCAGCAACGCCTTGATGGCTTTGCTCGTGATCTCGCCACCCCACGTTCGCCCGATGCGTTCCGTCGGGCTCTCGGCGATCGAGGCTCCGGTGATCCCGCGCACTTCGTCGGCGACCGCTTCCTGGGACTCGGCCTCACCCACGGCGCTCGTCTGGACGATCACGCTGCGGGTGCCGTCCTCGGCTTCTGCGACCTGGATCTGTGCATCGGCGGCACCGAGCGGCTCGAGCGACTCGCGGACCTCCGCGATGATGTCGAGCTCTGAAAGCTCGGCAAGCTCGCTGGAGTCCCGGATCGGGGCCTCGACGGCGATGCCGCCCTTGAACTCGATCCCGCAGCTCAAGCCGCGGAAGAAGCCCGGAAGAGGCGGAGCGCAGGATGACGGAGCCGTACGCCCCGCGATCGCGGCAAGACTGATCAGGACGAGCCCGGCGGAGATGAGGAACCAGATCTTGCGTTTGCCGATGAAGTCGATCTTGGTTTCGCCCTCGTAGAACTTGCGCAGGATGCCGCTCACGTGTGGACCCCCAGCGCGCGGCGCAACCCGATGAAGCCCTCGCTGGTGCCGGCCTTCGTGCGGGCGAGCAGGTTCACGGCCGAGCGTGTGAAGAAGTACGCGATGAACACGTCGATGACCGTGGCGATGCCCAGCGTCAACGCGAAACCGCGCACCGGACCGACGGCGAGGAAGAACAGGATGATCGCCGCGCCACCGGTGACGGTGTCGGCCACGAGGATCGTGCGGAAGGCCCGCTGCATCCCCTTGTCAACCGCAGCCCGCATGCTCTTACCGGTCTTCACCTCGTCCTTGAGCCGTTCGAACGCGACGATGTAGGAGTCCGCGGTGACACCGATCGAGATGATCACGCCGGCGACACCCGCGAGGCTTAGCGACAGGCCACTCGTTTCGCCCAGGATCGCGAGCGTTATGTAAAGGGTCGCGGTGAACATCGCGAGACCGAGCCATACGACGAAGCCGAGCGCTCGGTAGTAAAGGACCATGTAGATCATCACGAGGATCAGCCCGACGATCCCCGCCGTGATACCGGTCTGAAGGGAGTCGCGGCCCAGGGTGGCCGATACCTTCTGCACCGACTCCTGGTTCAGCGTGATCGGCAACGCGCCGGTCCGGAGCACGAGCGCAAGTTCCTTCGCCTCATCCTCGTCGCCGACGTCGATAGAGGTCTGCCCGCCGGTGATGCCACTTCCGCACTCGACACCCCCGTCGGGAGAGCTGGCGGGGTCCTCCATTCCGGCGGCGGACTCGACCTTGCCGTCGAGCACGATCGCGACCTGGCTCTTGATCTGTTCGCCCTCGTCGCGCAGACACGCGAGCCGGCTGGTGAACTGGGCCCAGGTCTCCGAGCCTTCGTCGTTCATGTCGATCGAGACCGACCAGTTCGCTCCCGTCTGCGGATCCGGCACGGCCTCGGCGCGGGACACGACGTCTCCCGTCAAAGCCGCAGGCTTGAGCCGGTAGAGGATCGATTCGTCCACCGCGTCCGGATATACGACCTCCTCGTCGTTGACCTCGCTCCCCCTCTCTTTCGTGATCTCGGGGGGTTCCTCTTGATCGCGACGGTTCGGTGCGTTCGAGGGGATGATCTCCTCGACCTGACGGAACGTGAGCTGCGCGGTCGTACCGATAAGGCGCAACGCTTGCTGTTCGTTCTCGACGCCGGGGAGCTGGATCAGGATGTTGCTCGTGCCTCCGCGCGTGACTTCGGGTTCGGCGACCCCCAGTGCGTCGATGCGTTGCCGGATGATCTCGACGGTCTTGTCCAACACGCCCGGGTTCGTAGCGCCTTCACCCTCCGCAGTCAGGATGATGCTCGTGCCACCCGAGAGATCGAGACCCAGCCGCGGTGCCCACCCGGCACCCAGCACGGCTGCGGCCCCGCCGAACGCTACGAGCAGGGACAGGATCAGGTAGGTCTTGTAGCGACGCGGCTTCATCTAAGTCCGTTCTCCCTGCGCCCTCAGGCGCTTTCCGCCTCGGAGACATCGCCGTCGTCCGAGGACTCGAGGTCCTCGTCGACGCGACGCAACACGTATCCCTTGAGGAACTTGACGCGGGTCCCCGGAGCGATCTCGAGTTCGATCTGCTCGTCCCCCACCGCGGTGACTCGCCCGAAGAGGCCGCCTCCCGTGACGACCTCGTCGCCCTCTTCGATGCTGTTGACCAGCTGTTTGTGGGCCTCGGCCCGCTTCTTGTTCGGTCGCACGAGCAACATGTAGAAAACGCCGAACAGGATGACGAGGAAGATGATGTTGCCTAGTCCGTCCACGGGGTTTCACGTCCTTCCTTCATAAGCCGCGGGCAGCGACCCTGGGCCGCCGGCTCCGGTGTAAGCGCCCACGTTCGACGCGAAGAGAGCCGCACGGGCGGCTCCTCGCCTCATCTTAGAGGATAGAACGCGGCTTGGACTTAGGCCTAAGTCAGTCGAACAACCGCTCCGCGTCGGCCGGAAGCGGTGCCCCGACATGGTCGAAAGCGGCCCGGGTCGCGACCCGACCGCGGGGCGTGCGCCGGATGAAGCCGAGCTGCATCAGGAACGGCTCGTAGACGTCCTCGATCGTGTCGGGCTCCTCGCTGACCGTCACGGCCAGCGTCGACAGCCCCACCGGCCCCCCGCCGAAGCGGTTGACGATCGCGTCCAGGATGGCGCCGTCGACCTTGTCGAGACCGCGCTCGTCAACGCGGAACACCTCGAGCGCCTTGCGCGCGGTCACGCCGTCGATCGCTCCATCGGACCGCACCTGTGCGAAGTCGCGCACGCGCCGGAGGAGGCGGTTGGCGATGCGGGGAGTACCGCGGGAGCGGCGGGCGATCTCGCCGCAGCCCTCACGATCGAGTTCCACTCCGAGTATGCGCGCCGAACGTTGCACGATCTTCTCGAGGTCGGGGGCCGGGTAGTACTCCAGTCGCTCTGCGAGCTCGAAGCGACTGCGTAGCGGTCCCGTGATCAAGCCCGCGCGAGTCGTGGCGCCGACGAGGGTGAAGCGCGGCAGATCCAGACGGATCGTGTGCGCGCTCGGCCCCTTACCGATCACGAGGTCGAGCTGGAAGTCCTCCATCGCGGGATACAGGACCTCTTCGACCGTGCGCGGCAGCCGGTGGATCTCGTCGATGAACAGGATGTCGCCGTCTTCCAGGTTCGTGAGGATCGCTGCGAGATCGCCGGCGCGTTCCAGCGCGGGCCCCGACGTGGGTCGGATGTCGGCTTCCATCTCGTGCGCGACGACATGTGCGAGAGACGTCTTGCCGAGTCCCGGCGGGCCCGACAACAACAGATGTCCCGCGGGCTCGCCGCGTTCCATCGCGGCCTGCAGGACGATGCCGAGGTGCTCCTTGAGCTCGGGCTGGCCGACGAACTCCTCCAGCGTGCGCGGACGTAGCGACCCCTCTGCCTCACGCTCGACGGGATCCGCGGTTGCGGCGAGTACCTGCGTCTCGAGGGCCGCTTCCTTGCGCGAGCTCACGAGGCGAGCACCCTGAGGGCCGAACGCACCACGTCCTCCACGGTCTCGCCGTCGTTCGGAGCTAGTGAGCCGAGGGCCGCGCGCACCTCGTGCGGTGAATACCCGAGATTCTCGAGCGCCGATCGTGCCTTCGACAACGTGTCGGCACCCTTGTTGGAACCGACGACCGCCAGATCGGGAAGATCGAGCTTCTCCTTCAATTCGAGAACGACGCGTGCCGCGGTTTTCTTGCCGATGCCCGGGACCGCGGTAATCGAGTCGACGTCGTCGGTCACCAGCGCGCGCCGGAACGCGTCGGGCGCGAACGCGGAACAGATCTGCAGTGCGACCTTGGGTCCGACCCCAGACACGGACAATAATGCGCCGAACATCGTCCGTTCGGATTCGGTCGAGAACCCGAACAATGCGAGGGCGTCCTCGCGCACGTGGAGATGGGTCCACACGCGCGCTTGTTCTCCTACCGAAGGCAGCGAGGCCATCGTCGTCGCGGAGCAGGCCAGCGTGTAACCAACCCCGCCGACGTCGAGCGTGCAACCATCGATGGTGCGCGACGCGACCTCGCCACGGACGAAACCGATCACGAGACGCTCGCTCTCTTGACGGCCGCGGCCAGCCCGCTGCGGTTGAGATGACAGATGGCCAGCGCGCACGCATCGGCCGCGTCGGCGGGCTTGGGGGGCCCGTCGAGGTCCAGCAGCGCGGCGACCATCGCCTGCACCTGCTGCTTCGAAGCACCACCCGTGCCGGTCACCGACTGCTTGACCTCGGTGGGGGTGTAGTCGTGGACCTCCAACCCGGTCTCGCCCGCGCTGACGAGGGCGACCCCCGATGCCTGCCCGACCGCCATCGCGGTCCGGACGTTCGCGTTGAAGAACAGCCGTTCCAGAGCCATCACCTCGGGCCGGTGGTCGGCGATGAGATCGAGGAGGGCACGGTGGAGGAACACGAGGCGCTCGGCCTGGGAGTCTCCCGGCGGCGTTCTTATGACGCCGTAGCACGCCGGCAGCAGGCGCCCCGCGCGGCGTTCGACCACGGCGTAGCCCGTCGTCGCATAACCCGGGTCGATCCCGAGAACCCTCACGGCGTCACCCTTCCCGAACAGATACGAACGCGTGTTCGGCACAGGCTAACGCGAGGGGGCGACGAAACCGTGGTTTTCAGGCCGACCTAGAGGACGGCTGCCGAAGGCAGTCCAAGCATCTCGCGACGAGCGAGCGAGGAGCTTTTACTCGGGGAGGCCGAAGGCCGACCCTAGAGGACTGTGATCGAGACGCCTCCGGCGTCGCGGACGGCCTTCTCCGGTGCGTTGGGAAGCTCGGAGATCGTTCGGTAGAGCACGAAGTCCGGATCGAAGCCGAGCCTTTGGGCGCCTTCCTGGCTCACGTGTTCGATGATCGCCTTCGACGCGAGTACCTCACCGTCACGGGCCGCCTGCTGGATGCGTGCGCATTCGTTGACCTCATCGCCGAGCGCGGTGACCTCGAGCCGGCCCCCGGTGACCAACTGACCCATGTAGAGCGTCCCGCCCCAGTGGATGCCGACGTTGATCACGCAATCGGACGCTTCGATCAGGCCGGTCTCGTCCCCGACCTCCTTGGCCGCCGTCCCCGCGGCGGAGCCGATCTCGCGCGCCGCTTGGATCGCCGCGCACGCCGCGTCGGATGGAGACCCGAGATGGTCGGCGAGGAAGAACGCCGTCACACCATCACCGACGTGCTTGCCGACGATCCCCTTGTGCTCGATCACCACGCGATCGATCGCGTCGGTGATCGCCCGCACCAACTTGAAGTAGGCCGCGCTCGGCAGCCTCCGCGACAGCGCTGCCGAACCCTGAAGGTCGGCGAACAGGATGGCGGCCTTCCGCCGACCGGGCTCCGTGAGCCCCGACATGCGCGAGTACATGTCCTCGTCGCCGCGGGCGAGCATCGCAAGGACCCGCGCGGGCAGACCCGGCGAGTACAGCGACACGGTTCCTATCCACGTACCGTCGTCGTCGCTCAGCCGGAACTCGAACTCCGTGACGGGCATGGGAGGAAGGTCACCCTGCAGGAACCCCATCGTCATCGTCGAGATGGGCGGAGGATCCTTAGGCTCGATGCTGTCGATCAACGCACGCATCGCGTTCTCGTCCACTTCGGCGGGGTCGACACCCGGCAGGCACTCCGGATAAGCCCGCACCGCATCAAGGAGCAGCTGCAAAACGCGTGCCTTGCCTCCGGGCGTCGCGCCGATCACGTAGGGGAGGTGTTCGAACATGTTCATCTTCGACTCGTCGGTGACGCGATCTCCCCACGTCGGACTCATGTATGCCTCGAAGACGTGCCGTCCGTAACCGAGCTTCTCCTCGTCGGTCGTCCCGATCAGTTCTTTCAGCTCGTCGGACACCCACACGAGCGTGCATTCGTGATCGTGGATCGCGAAGGCACCCCGTGTCTTCTCGAGCTCGATCGCGATGTCGCGCAGACGAGGATGCTCGGGCAGAGTCACGAGGCCACCATCACGAGGCCACCGCCGCGAGTACGTCGTCGGAGATGTCGAAGTTGGCGTAAACCTCTTGCACGTCGTCGAGCTCTTCGAGCGAGTCGATCAGTGCGAGGACCTTCTTCGCGTCGGATTCTTCGAGCGCGATCGTCGTCTTCGGCACCTGAGTGAGATCGGACGATTCGATCGTGACGCCGGCACTTTCGAGCGCATCGGTGACCGCCTTGAGCGCGTCGGGTGGCGTGACGACCTCGATCGACTCCTCGGAACCGCGCACGTCCTCGGCCCCCGCGTCGGCCGCGATCAGAAACACGTCGTCCTCGGAGGTGCCGTCCTTCTTGACGACGACCACGCCCCTGGGGTCGAACATCCACGCCACCGCTCCGGGCTCGGCGAGCTTGCCGCCCTTGCCGTTGAAGATGCTGCGTACGTCCTGGGCGGTGCGGTTGCGATTGTTCGTGAGGCAGTGGACGAGGACCGCGACTCCCGCGGCGGCGTAGCCCTCGTAGGTCGACTCCTCATACGCCTCACCCTCGAGTTCCCCGGTGCCGCGCTTGATCGCTCTAGTGATGTTGTCGTTGGGGACCGAGGCTTGCTTCGCCTTCTGGACCGCGGTCGCGAGCGTCGGGTTGCCGTCGATGTTGCCGCCACCTTCACGGGCCGCGACCTCGACGAAGCGCAGAAGCTTGGCCCACATCTTGCTGCGCTGCGCGTCGGCCGCACCCTTTTTGCGCTTGATGGTCGACCATTTCGAGTGACCTGACACGGGCTAACCCCCGACCATGGAAACGAATAGCGAATGGACCCTATTGTCCCCCGTCATCTCGGGATGGAAGGTCGACGCCAGGAACCGGCCCTCGCGCACCATCACAGGCGCCCCGTCTACTTCGGCCAGCACCTCGACGGCGTCGCCGATACGTTCGATCGCGGGGGCCCTGATGAACACCGCACGGAACGGCTCGTCCATCCCGTCGACGTCGAGATCGACCTCGAACGAGTCGACCTGGCGGCCGTAGGCGTTGCGGCGCACCGCTATATCCATCACAGGAACGCGATGTGGAGCGTCCTGGGGACCGACGATGTCGCGCGCTAACAGGATCGCTCCCGCGCAGGTGCCGTAGATCGGCATCCCGTCGTGGGCTCGCGCGGTCAGTGGCTCGAGGAGGCCGAAGCGATCGAGGAGCTTGCCGATCGTCGTGGACTCGCCACCGGGCATCACGAGACCGTCGATCGCCGCGAGCTCGTCGGGTTTCTTCACGACAACGGGTGATGCCCCGGCGCGATCGAGGGCCGCGACGTGCTCGCGGACGTCACCTTGTAAGCCGAGTACGCCAACTTTCATCGAACCGACCCTTTCAAAGCGCGCCTACATGTAGCTGGGTGAGTAAAGTTCGGGCGTTACCAGCCTCGGTCGGCCAGGCGTTGGGAACTCGGGATGTCGGGGATGTTGATGCCGACCATGGCGTCGCCGAGGCCGCGCGAGACCTTGGCGATGATCTCGGGGTCCTGGAAGTACGTCGTGGCTTCGACGATCGCGGTGGCGCGAGCCTTCGGATCGCCCGACTTGAAGATGCCCGACCCGACGAAGACGCCGTCGGCGCCGAGCTGCATCATCAGCGCGGCGTCGGCCGGTGTCGCGATCCCACCCGCCGTGAACAGAACCACGGGGAGCTTGCCGGTGCCGGCGATCTCGCGCACGAGTTCGAACGGGGCGCGGAGCTCCTTGGCCTCGGTCATGAGCTCTTCCTCCCCCATCGTCGTCAGCTTGCGCATCGACGACAGGATCGAGCGCATGTGGCGCACGGCTTCGACGACGTTCCCGGTGCCGGCCTCGCCCTTGGAGCGGATCATCGCGGCCCCCTCACCGATCCGGCGCAACGCCTCACCGAGATTGGTTGCCC
>JBOGWY010000286.1:0-3093 GCA_050694015.1 Actinomycetota bacterium
ACATCCAAGAGCACGCTCAAGGTCGACCTTCTAACCGGCCACATCGAGCCTGAAGAATTCCTGAGAGGTCCGATCGTCGAGTCGGTCGCCGATTATTGCGTGGACTTTCCAGGGCTCGTCACGCGTAGTGGTTCTGATCCGTCGTTCGTAAAGGCGGCTCAGATGACGATCTCGTTTGGCATCTCCGTCGAGCAGCCAGTTCTCCACGCTCCTCACTTGAATCAATCGCCGTTCGTCTGCACCGTCTCGATAACGGACGACCGGGGGAGGATCTATCAGCGGGTACGACGGGATTGGTGGTATCCGGAGGAGATACACCGCGTCAAGAGCAGATTCCTCCCAACTCCGCCGATCCAAGATCGCCCTCGATTGGCTTCGCGGCTGGTCCGGTTCTTCAGGCGACGCTAGCCCCCCGTTTTCTTCTGCAGCCACCCGCCTGAAAACGCGGCTATGTGCTCACAGAAGGGTTAGGTGGTCTTCCAGGCTTCGAACTTCGCTAACAGCTCGTCGCCTCCGCGCGGCGGCGGCTTGTCCTCCATCCACGTCGCGCGCTTCTTGTCGTTGTCGAGCACGACCCACTCGTAGCCGTAGGTGCGCGGCCCCTGCCAGCGCGGCTCGATCCATCGTTCCGCGGTCAGTTCGGCGATGACCGCGTAGCCGACCTTAGGACGACCGACCCAGAAATCGACGTTGTCGTGGAGTGGCGCGCCGCGCGTGCGCGTCCGGATCTCGCCGAGCGACGAGAACTCGCCCACCCACGCGATCTTGATCTGTGCCTTACCGACGACGAGGCCCCCGTGCAACTTGATCCACACGACGTCCTGCGGGAACGCACCGTTCTTGTACGCGGGGCCCGCGCTCGAGCGCGTTTCGATCGCGTAGCGCAGAGCGGGACCGTTCGGCCCCTTGGACAGATGCTCGAGCTTGCGGATCAGAACGTGGTCGGCCACGGCCGCAAGTATGCCCGCCGCGCCGTCGCACACGTGCGCGATGAAAGGGGTCCTAGCTCCGTCTAGTACCTCGTCCCGGCACCGTCGTTCGGGGCCGGGCTCCCGGGAGGGTTACTTCGACTTCTTGGTCTTCTTGGCGGCCCGCTTCTCCTTGAGGTTCTTCTTGGCCGGCTTCTTGTCGGCCTTGGTGCCTTTGTCCTTCGACGCCATCGATCTCCTCCTGGGTGAGGGTCTGCTGCGGGGTTCCTCAAGACATCTTCGTCGCGACACGCGCCGTTGCCAAGCCCCCTCGTCCGCGGGTCGACGAGGAATCCTGCTGCAAACCGCGTAGGTCGCCGGAGCCGGCTTTCCCTAGTGTTTTTCAGTCGGACCGGATCGTCTCTTAAAGCAGAAGGAGAAACCTCGATGCGTCGCATGTTGATAGCCGCCCTTTCCGCACTCACCCTGGCTCTTCCGCTCGCCGGCCCGGCCGGCGCCATCACTTTCGGAGAGCCCGACGGGGAGCGGCACCCGAGCGTTGCGGCGATCCTCAACGATGTCGCTTTCTCCGACGGAACCTGGGCCCTATGCAGCGGCACGCTGATCTCCCCGACGGTGGTTCTGACCGCGGCGCACTGCGACGACGAGCGCGACCGGGTGGCGGTCACGTTCGACTCCGTCTACGACCCGAAGAAGGGCACGGAGCACTGGGGCACGTGGCACCCGCACCCCGGGTTCACGTTCTCGCAGGACGACCCCCACGACATCGCGGTGATCGTCCTCGACAAGCCGGTCAAGGGCATCCCCCCGTCTCGCCTGCCGGCGGCCGACTCGCTCTCGAACCTGTCGGGTTCGCAGCAGTTCACCTCGGTGGGCTACGGAGCGCAGTCCGTTACGCAGGGAGGCGGGCCGAAGGTGCTCCACTTCGCCGACATCCGTTTCATGGCCGTTGGAACGCTGAACTCCATCAACTCCGCGTGGTTGCGGATCTCGATGAACCCCGCGAAGGGTGACGGCGGAACGTGCTACGGCGACTCCGGTGGTCCGAACTTCCTGGGGGCCGGAGCGACCGAGACGAACGTCGTGGCCGCGACGACCATCACCGGTGACGTGTGGTGTCGTTCGACGAACGTCACCTATCGTGTCGACACGCCGGTCGCGAGAGAGTTCCTCGGGCAGTTCGTCACACTCCCGTAAGGCCGACGCCTAGCGTGCGAGCTTGCCGACGATCTCGTCCGGTACGACACGGCCGTGACGCGCGAACAACGCGCGGAGCTGTTCCTCGGACAGAGAGGTCGCGATCGGACGCTCGTCCGAGCGCACGCGCGCGTAGCTTCGCTTCCGCCTCGGACGACGTGGTGGCAACGGTTTCGGGGTAGCGAGTTCGGCTAAAGCTTCGATCAACTGGGACTCGCGGTCGGGCCAGTCGATCGTGTTGGTCGCGAGCACGTTGGCTTCGTTGTGGAATGCGGCGCGGTCGAACCGGATCCACAGGAGATACGTCAGCGAGACGTCCGCTTCGGGCATCCCGCCGCGCTCGTCGGGCGCGATGCAGTAGGGCTCGACTCGACCATCGTCGGCGTACGCACACCACGGCGTTCCCTCGAGGGGGATCCAGTAGGCGCGATCACCCTCGACGATGGCGAAGCCGTGGAAGCGTTCGACCTGCTCGCGCTGGTCGTCGTCGAGGAAGCCTCCGAGCAGCTCGAGCGCGCGGCGGGCGACGGCCCTGTAGGAGCGGCCGTCCGGCTTCAGCCACCCTGAAGCGGACGCAGCCACAGGATCTCGTCGGCGGTCGGGTCGAAGGTGTCGATGCGCTGTGCCTGTTGTTGCTTGTCGTCCCGCTTGAAGGGCACGTAGCCCGTCTCCGTGAGCGTCTCGAACTCGGCCCCGGCCACGATCAGGGAAGCGTCGTCGGCGGCGTCCCACTCGAGGGTGGCGTGCCCGGTCTCGTTCAGGAAATGCATCGCGCCCACGGCTACCTCCTCTATCGTTGGTCTGGGTATACGAACATATGTTCGCCAGTCTCGCAAGGGTCCGAACCCCCTGTCGATAGCCCGCGGGCTGCCTCAATATGGGTCGGCCATGGGTTTCATCGAGATCTCCGACGCCGCCTACAAGATCCCCGGAGGAAGGGTGCTCTTCGAGGGTATCTCCGCCCGTG
>JBOGWY010000287.1:0-2561 GCA_050694015.1 Actinomycetota bacterium
ATTCACCGAATCGGTGCGCTGCGAGCTGTTCCATGATCGAAGTCACGTTCGCATCTCGATGGTGCAACTGCCGGCGCTCAACACCCCACAGTTCCATTGGGTGAAAACCTCTCTCAAAAACCATCCACAACCGGTTCCCCCGATCTACCAACCGGACGTCGCGGCGAGGGCGATCGTTTGGGTCGCAGACAACTACAGGCGCGAGGTAAGCGTTGCTCCGAGCACTTCTGCGGCGATCCTCGGTGACAAGCTGGCCTCCGGCTTGCTGGATCGCTATCTCGGATCTTCGGGACATGACTCACAGCAATCGGATCGACCTATCGAGGCGGGACGGAAAGACAACCTGTGGGAGTCGGTGGACGTCGACCTAGGGGCGCACGGCGAATTCGACGACCGCGCCCACGACGACACCCTGCACTGGCGCTGGACCACGAACCGGCGGTGGGCCCTACCGGCCCTCATCGCCGCGGCGCTCCTGGTGCGGAAGGCCAAGTAGTTGGGTCGGCCGCGCCGACGTGTAGCTTTCTCTCATGCGATCGGAAGCGGGACCGCGTGACATCTGACGGGCGCTTGTCGGGCAAGGCCGCCGTCGTCGTGGGGGCGGGGCAGACGCCGGGTGCCACCATCGGTAACGGCCGCGCGACGGCGATCCGGTTCGCGCGGGAAGGCGCGCACGTCTTACTCGTGGATCGTGACGACGCGTCCGTCAAAGAGACGCAGACGATGATCCTCGAGGAGGGGGGCCGGGCCGATGTCGCCGTCGTCGATATCGCGATCAACGACGGTCCCGCGCAGATCGTGGAGCAAGCGCGAGGTGTCCTCGGTCGTATCGACATCCTTCATCACAACGTCGGCGTCGGGATGGGTGACAACACCCCTACCAAACTCACCGAGGAAGCCTGGGATCGCATCATGGACGTGAACCTCAAGAGGATGTGGCTCACCTGCAAGGCCGCCGTGCCGGTGATGAGGGAGCAAGGCAGCGGCGCGATCGTCTGCGTGTCGTCGCTCGCCGCGGTGGCACAGGCCGGGCACATCACCGCCTACAAGATCTCGAAAGCCGGAGTGAACGCGCTCGTTCACTCCCTGGCCATCACGAATGCCCACCACGGGATCCGCGTCAACGGGATCATGCCGGGACTCATCGATACGCCGATGGGGGTCGATGCGGTCGCGAGTGCCTTCGACATGCCGCGCGAAGAGTTGGCTCGGGTCCGGGCCGAGATGGTTCCGCTGAAGAAGCAGCAGGGGAGCGCATGGGACGTCGCCAACGCGGCCCTGTTCCTAGCTTCCGACGAAGCCTCGTTCATCACGGGCGTGGTCCTGCCCGTCGACGGGGGACAGGGCGCGAAGGTCGGTTAGCTCAACGCGTGCGTGGTGCCGACGCGGGGAATCCCGGCACCCCAGGTTCCGGCTCGATGCCGAGTGAGTTGAGTGTGAACGCGACCATGTGGTACTGCCCGACGACCATGCAGATCTCGATCAGTTGTTGGTTGTCGTAGGTCTCGGCCAGGATCCGCCACGTGGCATCGCCGACCCGAGAGTGCTCATGTAGTTCGTCGACCGCCTTCAGCAGCGCTCGATCTTTCGGCGACCACCCGTCGGAGCCGGGATCGGCGTAGACGCGTTCGATCTCTTCGTCGGTGATCCCGGCACCCTTCCCGATCCCGACGTGCTGCCCCCATTCGTACTCGGCCTCGCACAGCCACGCGGTACGCAGGATCAGGAGCTCCCGATCACGTGCCGGCAGCGTTCCTCCGAACAGGAGCGTGCCGCCGAACGCGGCCCACCTCTTCAGGAGCTTGGGATGGTGGGCGAGCGTCGCGAAGATGTTCATGTCCGTCCCGTCGGGGCGGCGCATCATGCTCGCCAACATTTCCTCGGTGCGCTCGTCGCGCTCGGCGGCAGTCGTGGGCGGGATCCGGGGAGTCACTGCGGAAGTTTCTCACGCGGCCGACCGCCGCATCTTGCGCACAAGTAGGGTCGGCCCGTGAGCGATCCGGATAGAGGATTCCCGGCCGGGTTCGTATGGGGCGTAGCGACGTCGGCCTACCAGATCGAAGGAGCGGTGAACGAGGACGGGCGGGGTCCTTCGATCTGGGATACGTACGCGCACACGCCGGGGAACATCGCGAACGACGAGAACGGCGACATCGCCAACGATCATTTCCATCGCTACGTCGAGGACGTCGCTCTCATTAAAGAGATGGGAGCCGCGGCGTACCGCTTCTCGATCGCATGGCCTCGCATCTTCCCGGAAGGGACCGGGACCCCCAACGTTAAGGGGCTCGATTTCTACAACCGCCTCGTCGATGAGCTCCTCGCCACGGGCATCGAGCCGTACGCGACGCTGTACCACTGGGACCTGCCTCAGGCGTTACAGGATGCGTACGGCGGCTGGCAGTCGCGCGAGACCGCCGAGGCGTTCGGCGAGTACGCGGGCTACGTGGCGGAGCATCTGAGCGACCGCGTCAAACACTTCTTCACGATCAATGAGTTCCACACCTTCGTCGACATAGGTCACCGCGGTGTGGAGATCCCCGTCGGCGGACGAACCGTGC